>NZ_RQFO01000004.1:1047500-1175000 GCF_004770045.1 Leptospira montravelensis | reverse complement strand
ACAAAGGTCTGCGGAAGAAGTAGTTCATTTTCTAAATGAATATTTATCTCGAATGACTGATGTAATTTTTAAATTTAATGGGACTATCGACAAGTTTATCGGTGATGCGATTATGACCGTTTTTGGAGCTCCTTTTAAGATGCACGATGATGCTCTCCGTGCAGTAAAGACAGCTGTTGAAATGGTTCGCGAAATGGAAAAAATAAATCAAAAGTTAGAAGAAGCCAGTGGCAATTTGCAAGTTGGTATAGGGATTCACACCGGGGATGCAATTGTTGGAAACATAGGTTCCGATCGCCGATTGGATTACACTGTGATCGGAGATAATGTCAATCTTGCCTCAAGAATTGAAGGATTAACGAAACATTACGGTTGTTCGATTCTTATTTCAGAAACTACATATAAGCAGATTGAAAACAGATATTCAATTTATGATGGATTTGCTATCCGAGAAATAGACCTAGTTATCGTTAAAGGTAAATCAAAAGCAATTTTAGTATATGAGGTTATTGTATTGTAAGTTATACAAACATATGTAAGATTTCATTGGGAAACGAGACAAATGGAGATTCTATCCCTATAGCTTACATTTTACCTGGTTAGCAAGTTGGGTTACCCGAGAGGTTGGAACTTCGATCCAAAGAATGGAATCATGGAAATCCTTGGAAATTGGATTCCAATCCTATTATTTTTAACCTATCAGTATGTCAAAACTTTGTTATTCGTAAGAGTTTAATATTTTTAAATATCTCCTTTATTCCAAAGACTATCACTATAAGTTGAATGGGAATAAATAGCATGTCCCATTGGTTTTGCGGTAGGTTTGTGTAATACGGTCCATTGATTTTGAACGGAGGTAAAATCGGATATCGTGTGAGTACGGTTAAGGTGGTGACTACGATTGTGTCCGCATAACCAAAATAAAAATGAATTTCGTTACGTTTTTTATGAAAACGATACAAGATAGCCATGACGATAAGGCTCAAAGGTTCTAAGAGAAGGTATTGGATACTATCAAATGAAGGAAGTGATAAAAGTGCAATTCGGTAAGCAGCATGACAATAGATCCATCGCAAAGGAGAGGATCGAAAGATAAAAAATTTATGATCAAATTGAGTTGTTTGGAAACGAACTTTTCTCATTTCCTGAAGTAACCAAAGAAAAAGAGTCAGACAAACTAGGCGACTCAAATGGCCACGAAAGGTATCACCAGAGGGAGCAAAGACCATAACAAAAATATTGGTCAAAACAGCAAAATTGATATAATGGGAAAACCAAAGCTGAAATCTTTGTTGAGTAACTTCAGTTAAACTAATAAATACCAAGACAGCTCCTAAACCTAAAGGTAGAAGCAAGATGAATTTGATAAAACCCATAGTTTGAATCGGATTATGAGAAGAAGCACTGGTAAATTGAAATCCGGCTACCAAAGATAAAGCCATTACAAAAATTAAAAGTATGGTTTGGTGAAAACTTGCTAGGTAACAAACAATTGATACTGCTAAAATGGCGACTCCGCTGTTCCAAAGAAGTAAAGTCAGATCTACACCCATTTCGTCATTCATCTTAAAAATAATTGTGGATCACAAAATTTGGAAATCAGCACATTTTTGCATTTTACTTTCCTCTTTTTCGAATTAGCTCAGCTATTTGGTGGTGGCCATAAGCATTGGCAACATCTATTGGTGAAACCGTATCAGGTAAATCTATTGCGGCCCCTGCATCCAATAAAGCCTCTACAACATCGGTATGTCCTTCCGCAGCTGCAGAATAGAGAGATGTAGTTTTGTGGTCAGAGACTGCATTCAAGTTTACTTTATGTTCTAGTAACAATTGAACGACATTTAACTGACCACCACTGGATGCAGAGATTAGTGGGGTCCAACCGAATTTATCTCGAATTTCAGTATTCGCTTTGTATTCTAACAATACTTTTACAACTTCTAGATGCCCTTCAAAACTTGCTTTATGTATGGCTGCTCTTTTATCGTATCCTTGCAGATTCGGTTCTGCCTGATTTTCCAATAATTTCTTAGCGATGTTTCCATAACCTTCTTGTGCGGCAATAAAGAGAGGAGGGAAACCATCAATCGCTCTTAGATTAGGATTTGCTTTTTTGCGCAAGAGTGCAGTAACAGTTTCCAAATCTCCTTCCTTTACAGCATAGTGAAGTGCTGTGTAACCAGTATCATCTTGAATGTCTGGATTTGCTCCCTTACTTAAAAGATAATGTAAGGATTCTAAATGTCCATTCATAGCAGCAAAGTGAAGCGGGGTTAAGTTTCCTTTTTCTATTAATGTGTTTGGATTTACACCTAATTCGACTATGATTTTCAATAATTCCAGATTGCCATTTAATGCAAGTATATGTAATAAACTGAACCCATCTTCGTCTACCACATGTATCGATGCCTGATTCGCTAGAAGATACTTTGCGAATTGAAAATTTTTCTTTCTAATCGAATAAATTAAAGGTGTTTCTTTTTTGTGATCCTTCGGGTCAATTAACGAACCATGTTTTAATAATAGTTTTAATACATTGATATTTCCAGTTGTATTGGATACAGCATAGTGTATTGGCAGTTTATTTTTTTTATCTTTTTCGTTAGGTAATGCACCAGCATCTAACAAGACCTTAACACAATCGGTATATCCGTGTAAACTTGCGATATGTAACGGAGTCATACCAACATTGTTTTTTACATTTACATTGGCTTTGAACTGGATTAATGTTTTTGTTTGTTTCGCGTCGCCTAATCGAACTGCTTCGTGTATGGCTCTCCCGCCATTTTCATTAATAGAATCGACACTACTTGGATTCTTTTCGAGGAAATCTTGTGTTAATTTCCAATCACCAGTTTTTACCATTTGAGTTAAATTTGGTTTTGGCGTTGGTTTGGCAGCTGAAACACAGTTTAATATGGTCACTAGAATGTAAACAAGAGTTAGATTGTTGGTTAGTGTCCAACGATACTTTCTGAAATAGGTTCCAGGGATTTGAAGGCACGTTTGAATTTGAAATATGGTGTAGGAGAAAAAATGAAGAAACCCCTTTATACTTAGGTTGAAATTTAAAATGTGCATAAAACTATTCCTAACGAACATAACGTTTTTTTGAAAACAAACATTAGATCAATCAGTTTGATTATTTAAATCAAACCCGCGATACAAGCATTATTTGCGAAATCTTGAGTCTGAATTTCCGCTCAATTGTGTTTTTTAATGAGTTTATAAAATTATGTAGTGAAGCGCATGATTGGCGTATAGTGGATAAGAAAGGAATTCTAGGGACTGAATGATCTCTAGAATGGAATTTTTATTTTCCTTTTCCGAAAGAAATGCATAATTTCCTTGTACAGAAACACAGTTAGGCGCAAAAGAAACCAAAAACAACATGAGGAAAACATAAAGTATATTTTTGTTTGAAGCTTTCATATTATTTTCCTCCACTTGTCAATTTCCAACATTCAGCAACGACACTATAACTTTCAGTTGCTATAAAGGGGTGCATAGGCTTTGTGCTCATATATTTAACTGTAGGTGAGCTACAATTCGTAATTGCAATTATTATAATCGTTTTGAGTTTTGTTGGGACAATTTACTGCGAGAGGGATAGTAAGGGCGCGTTAGCGGTCGCCAATCGCGACCGAAGCCCTGGATAGCCCGACCCCAAATTCTTGATCAGATGGTAAGTGGTTTCGCATCCATTTTGGAAAGGGAATCAAATCTTTGGGGACTCGCCCAAGCTAAGTTGTCCTTGGCAGAAGCTGGTATTACCAAGTTCTTGCTAGGTTTTGGACTCATGAATTTTTAATCTTAATCTTTATTTTCCCGTGACCAGTAATATCGCATAACACCGATAAGAGCAAAGAATATGCAGACAAAAATTCCCGTAGTAGAAAAAATCCCTACAATATCTTTTGCGCTTAAAAAGTCGATTGGTTTTGTTCCGAGTTGAGAGAGCAATGGGTTTATAATACCAACCCAGATTACGAACACAAACATAAATGCTGCGCCACGACCTGCCCAAAGACGAATGATGGCAGGATCGTTTGGTTTGAATTTTTTTCGATTGCTTATATAATCAACTAGCAGGCCTAAGGTTACTCCTAGGAATAGCCCTTTGATTAGCCCCAGTATTCCAGAGAAAGTGAGTAAAGAAAGAATCGACAGGACAAATAGAAACAGAAATACAAAAAGGATCGTAAAAACGAAAGGTCCTCCCACTCTCGCTGCGGGCAATGAACCCGATCCCAATTCGATTGCAGAGAAAGCGCTGGCAAATCCGCCAAACCCTGAGATAACTTCCGCTAATAAAGAAAAGAGAACACTGAGAATCAAAACGAAAATCCAGAGTTTCTTGCGCATTCGTTGATTACATGGGAAGTAAGCTTACGGGCAAGTACTTTGCAAATGACATATGAGATTTGGTCACCGAAATTATTTATTGAATTATCAGTTCCGCATATATTTTTGAAAGCTTGGTTTTGAAAGATTTCCTTATTTAGAATTAAGTTTTCACTTCCTCGCAAATCGCACACAAAGTAAGGAGCCTAATTCCAAAACTATTTGATTTTATTGGATCGATAGAGCGGATCGTAGGGAATTAAAATATTTTTTCTTTCTCCATTAGTTTTTTGTTTGGGTTCGTAACGTTGATAGAGATAAATCACTTTTTTAAAATCTAAAATTTCTTGGATGAGATTTAATTTTTTTTAATCGATGAGGACTTAAACCTAGGTGATTCGACAAGATAATCGACTTTAGTTTATTAACAAATGAAAGCACAATTTCCTAGAATCATTCTGTTATTTTGGTCAAGAAATTTTCTTACGAAATTGATCTCTAAATTGTTTAATGAAATTGCAGAATTTAATTCTTGTGTTAAGATTCTCCGGTACCAGTTAAGAACTGGCCAAAACTATGAAAAAAATCACATCCATTCTGTTTGCAGCTTTTCTGTTTTTAAATTTTTCGCTTCGTAGTGAAACGATTCTACTTAAGTCAGGGGAAAAGTGGGAAGGTAAGATCCTAGCCCAAGATAAGGATTCCGTGACGATCAAACTAGTAGACGGTAATACAAAAGTATTTTCGAAGTCTGTGATTTTAAAGGTTTCATTTGGAAGGGCGACCGAATCTGCTAATTTAAAAAAAGAATCTGAGATTGCTGAGAAAGAAAAGAAAATCAAAGAGGAAAAAGAATTAGCGGAAAAACAAAAACAGGAAAACGAGAAATTCAAAGTTAAAGAAGATAAACAAAAAAATAGAGAGGAACAACTTTCGAATGCGAAACGACATTATCTGGAAGGTTCCTTGGGATTCGGTAGTGGTGAAAGTCAATCGGAATTACGTCCATTCTTTCAATCCATTCAGTATGCTGGATTACTTTTTAGCAGCGGTGGCCAAGCTGAATTGCAATCCAATCCTTACAAAAGTAAAAATCAAAGTGGGACAACACGTTTGTTTTATGCATGGAACCGTTTCACCTTTGAGATTCGTGGAATGGAAGCAAAAGGAAATTTTGATGTAAGTGGCATCCAGACGCTTTCATACGGAGGAGGGAATGGCTCTTCCACTTCCTCTTCTGATAAAACTGCCAATGTGCTTTTAGGAAGCGGAGAAACCAAGTTTCAAAAAGTTTCAACCAGGTTCGGTTTTACGCCTTATCCACATCCAGTTTTAGATTTTCAAATAGTGGGAGGGGTGGAAAGAATTTGGACTAAGACTATACAAGAAGTTGATAGTGTAGGAGGGATGACCGCCACAGGTGTGAATCCAAACCGAGTGAGTTA
Source organism: Leptospira montravelensis (assembly GCF_004770045.1). Taxonomy (NCBI): domain Bacteria; kingdom Pseudomonadati; phylum Spirochaetota; class Leptospiria; order Leptospirales; family Leptospiraceae; genus Leptospira; species Leptospira montravelensis. Next base: position 1,169,208 of record NZ_RQFO01000004.1, on the reverse strand, counting down.
TAGGGAAACAAATAATCCATTAAAAGGTTATAGTATTGGAATCGGATACGAATGGAAATTTTTGGAAAGGTTCACCTTACAAGGACAGATTTTACATTTAGATATGCAAGGCCCTTCCTCGTTTCGAAGTAACGAGTTCCGCTTGGACGCCTCACCTTTTCGATACAATCAATATGGCTTAGATTACCAATGGAAATCTACTGGAACCGAAGTGAATGTGAAATTCTCTACAAAGATCAAAGGTGATTTCAGATTATTCATAGAAGCAAGTAACATGACTCTAAATAACAAATTAAAGTCAGGGTATATCACAGAGAACGAAGGTGGGGGAAATTCGGATCCGTCCCAAATTTTACTAAAAATTTATGGACCCCAAATATTAATTCCAATTTTCTATGATTCGAAGACGATTTTGAGTTATGTTCAACTCGGAGCAAACTATCGATTTAATTTTTGAAGTAGTAGTTTGTTTTGGATACTTTATCAATCTATAACAGGATTCAAACTTAAACAAATATATTAATTCATTATTATGACTGAATTCGAGTTAGTATCGATTTTATCACCTTCTTTTTGTTAATTGAAAGAAGGATCCTTTACGGATTCCCATTTTTCCCCTGATCTCAAAATTTCTTCTGCGAGCATTGCAAGTCCCGGTCCTGATTTTTTACGATAACAGAGATAAAATTTCCTTTCTACGTTCCAGTCTTCGAATTTAATTTTTCTTAGTTTAGAACTAATAGAATATTCTGATAAAAAACCAATTCCTAGACCCGCTTCCAATGATTTGATTACAGACTCTACACTTCTGAGTTCCATATTTATCTTAGGACCGAATTCCTTTGAGAAAGATTTGATTTTTTTCTCAACGGCTTTCCTGAGGGCAGAACCTGGATGGAAGAAAACAAAAGAATGTTTTTTTAGATCTTCGATTCGAATCTTCTTTTTTAGAAAAATGGGATGGTCTTTCGCGGCGACAGGAAAAATTCTATCGGATAAAAATTCCAAAACATTCAGACTGGGTTCTGCAATAGGACCAGTCAAAATCCCAAGATCTACTTCTCCCTTTAAAACTGCGTCCTTAGTTTCGGATGCATCTCCTTCCCGTACAGAAAGAGAAAGTCCTGGTTTCTTATTTAGTATCTCTTTTAAGATTTGAGGTAAGATCCAAGCAGAAACTGTTCCACCTGCAGATATAGAAAAGTTCCCTTTCAGTTCATTCTCTTTTGCGAAGCCGTTTTGTATTTCTTCCCATAAATCTTTCATACGTACTGAATAGTGATAAAATCTTTCGCCTTCATGTGTGAGTCGAACAGACCTTCCACCTCTTTCTAAAACGGTGACACCTAATTCCTTTTCCAAAAGAAAGATCTGTCTCGAGAGTGCGGGTTGTGTGAGTCCGAGTCGTGATGCTGCTTTTTGGAATGTGCCCGAATCTGAGATTTCCAGAAAATAAATGATCTGTCTGAATTCCATAAATACATATAAGTTTTAGTTATAGTATTTATAAAACCAATTTATTTGCATTATAGTATGAAATTTGATATCGTATTTACCAAGAGGGAAATATGGGACAAACTCTATACGACAAAATCTGGGAAAGTCACAGGATTTTAGAAAATTCAGATTCGGAAACGGTTTTATATGTGGATCGTCATATCCTACATGAAGTGACTTCTGCCCAAGCATTCGAAGGATTAAGAACTAAAAACAGAAATGTTAGAAGGAGAGATCTCACGTTTGGCGTGGTGGATCACAATGTTTCTACAAGAGATCGTAAAAACAGAGATGCAGCTGGCCCTATCTCTCGTTTACAGATTGATACAATGGAGAAAAACTGCAAAGATTTCGGAATCCATTTGTTTGGCCCGGAAGATCCTGAACAAGGGATTGTGCATGTAGTTGGTCCTGAGTTAGGATTTACTATCCCCGGCTCGGTCATCGTATGTGGAGATTCACATACGGCAACGCATGGAGCCTTTGGTGCTTTAGCATTTGGAATCGGGACAAGTGAAGTGGAACATGTGCTTGCGACACAAACTCTTAAACAAGCTAAAACAAAATCGATGTTAGTTCATTTTGTTGGTACACCTGGATATGGAATCACTGCTAAAGATATCGTCCTTGCCCTTATTGCAAAGATTGGAACTTCAGGCGGAAGAGGATACACAATGGAATATACAGGGGAATGGATTCGTTCTCTTTCTATGGAAGGTCGAATGACTCTTTGTAATATGAGTATCGAAGCAGGCGCAAGGGCAAGTCTTGTCGCACCAGACCAAATCACATTTGATTATTTGAAAGATAGAAAACTGATTCCAAAAGGAAAAAGTTTTGAAGAGGCAGTCGAATTTTGGAAAACATTCTATACTGATACAGATGCACATTTTGATGCGATGATCGAATTGGACATTTCAAAAATTGAACCTCAAGTCACTTGGGGAACAAATCCTTCTCAGTCTTTATCCATCGAAGGAGTGATCCCAAATCCGGATGATATCCAAGAGAAAAAAGAAAGAGAAACTACAAAGAATGCATTGGAGTATATGGATTTAATACCGGGAACTCCTATTTCTGAGATTAACATCGATAAGGTGTTTATAGGCTCTTGTACCAACTCAAGGATTGAAGATTTACGATCTGCGGCCGAAGTTGCCAGAGGGAAAAAAGTTCATCCAAGAGTGCAAGCATTGGTGGTGCCCGGTTCTGGTAGAGTGAAACGTCAGGCAGAATGTGAAGGTTTGGATCAAATTTTTTTAGAAGCAGGATTTGAATGGAGAGAACCTGGTTGTTCGCTTTGTCTTGCGATGAACGACGATATATTAAAACCGGGAGAAAGATGTGCGTCTACTTCTAACCGTAACTTCGAAGGAAGACAAGGTAGAGGTGGAAGGACACATTTGGTAAGTCCTTCTATGGCGGTGGCTGCGGCAGTGACTGGAAAATTTACAGATGTGAGGAAATTGGTATGAGCGCGAGAAATTGGACAATCCATAAGGGAGTGGTTGTATCCATCCCAAGAGAGGATATCGATACGGACCAAATACTACCTAAACAATTTATGAAATTGATCGATAAAAAGGGATTCGGAAAACATTTGTTTTACGATTGGAGGTATTTGGATTTAGAAGGAAAGATTCCCAATCCAAAATTTATTTTGAATCAGGATGGATTTAGGAATGCTAGTGTTCTCATCGCTGGTAAAAATTTTGGCTGTGGTTCGAGTAGGGAACATGCACCTTGGGCACTTGCTGATTTTGGATTCAAAGCAATTTTGGCACCTTCCTTTGCTGATATATTCTCCATTAATTCTGCAAAAAATGGAATTGCACTCATTCGTTTGAAAGAAGAAGAGATTCAATATTTGAATGAATGGGTTTCTAAAAATTCGGGAACACTCATTCAAATCAATTTGGAAACGTTGGAAGTGCAAGCGGGGGATCAATCATTCAATTTCGAATTGGATTCTGCTTCTATCAATCGGATTAGAAACGGTTGGGATGATATTGATATTACTCTAAAAAATGCAAAAAAGATTTTGGAATTCGAAGAGATTCGAAAGATTGAAAAACCATTTTTGGAGGTTTGTTGGTTATGATCTTGCGAGAGGGATAGAAAGGGCGCGTAGCGGTCGCTTTGCGACCGAAGCCCTGGATAGCCCGGCCCCAAGGAAACAACTTTGTTTCGTAATCAAAAAATAATTTTGTATCACGGAGGAGAGTTTGGGGACTCGCCCCAAAGAGTTAGTTCGGAATCATAAATGAAGGTAATTTGATACGGGTTACTTCGGAAAATTCTTAGGATGTGGGAAAGGAGGGGAACGGAATCAAATTAATTTCATTGATTTTGGCAAAATTTCTATACTTGAAAAGGGAATGTCATTTACAGTTAAACACAAATAGTAGATTGGATCTGTTTTTATTTTTTCATTTTAGAGAACTAACTAAACCAAAGTGATAAAGCTTCGCTAATTAATTTTCTTCAATTACCATTGTCGTAATTTATTGGCTTATTCGTTAGGTGAGTTAAAGTTGGGATCCTAAAGAAATACAATACCTTAACCAAAACTTTAGTCAAATCGATACTCGTTACAATTAAGTAAGCAATTGAAAATTTGTTTTTTAACTTCTATGTTTCATGAAAGTAAAAAAATCCAAAAGAAAGAATGTATTTGAAGGAATTATATCATTGCATTCTTTTATGTGACTAATGGAATGAAGCTAATGTCAAAACTTCGAACCTTAGTTTTAATTTTTCTATTCACAGTTTCCATCGGTGGTAAAAATACAGAGAAGGCAGATTTTATTTATTATAATGGAACCATTTTAACTGTTAACGACTTAGATGAAATTGTCGAAGCCATTGCGATTCGAGATGGAATTCTAATCGCAGTAGGAACCAAAAAGGAAGTATTCGAACACCAGGACAAAAATACAATTCTTCACGATTTAGAAGGAAAAACACTTTTACCAGGTTTTATAGCCAGTCATGAACATCCGACTTTAAGTGCGTTATTTAGTGGTATGGTTGACGTTAGCGGTTTTAAAAATAAATCCAATGAAGAAGTTTGGGGATCCTTACGGGAAGCCGTAAAAAAGACACCTAAAGGAGAATGGATTTATGCAATGGGTCTCGATCCGGCGCTTGTCCCGGATTTGCAAATCCCTACTCGAAAAAAATTAGATGAGCTTTCGGTAGATCATCCTATTTTTATTATTGCTCAATCGATACATTCATTTTGGGCAAATACCAAGGCATTTGAAGAAATTGGACTTTCACGATCATCAAAAGATCCAGGAAACGGGTCATATTACGAAAGAGATTCGGAAGGAGATTTTACTGGATACATAGTAGAGTCGGCAGCCGCTGGCCCTTTTTTGGAAAGGTTGAAATCTCCCCTTAGAATATATAATCGGTATACTTTAACACTGGATAATCTATTGCATTCGGGATTTACATCCGTTGCGTCATTGGGTTATAATGTGCCGCCACTATTTGCAAAAATTGCTGCCTCTAAGAATTTTAAACCAAGAATCAGGCAATTTTTTTATTTAGTAAAAGATGAACTGAAATATCTTCCAGGAAAACCTGATAGTTCAGATCCATATTTTCAAATCTTAGGTATCAAATTATGGCATGATGGTTCACCCTATATGGGAGGTATGTATCTAGATGATCCTTATTTGAATAATTCTCTCACTGAAAAAATGGGAATTGCTCCAGGGAGCAATGGTAATTCTCATTTAACCGAATTGGAGATAATTGATCTTGCAAAAAAATATTCTGATTTAGGTTGGCAAGTTTCCGTACATGCCCAAGGAGATAAGTCCAATCGAGAAGTGCTGACCGCTTTATCAAAAGTAGAATCTGTTACTAGTAAACTGCCATTTAGAGTAGAGCACTGTTTGTTGTTACCAATAGAAAACTTGCCAACAATGAAAAAAAATCGCATAACTCCGAGTTTTCATATTAACCATCTTTATTATTATGGAGATGTTCTACAGGATTCATTACTCGGCGAGACTAGAGCAAATTTAATTTTACCTGTAAAGAGTTCATTTATGAACAATCTTTATCCAACTTTGCACGCAGATAGTCCTATGTTTCCGGCTGATGCTTTTAGTTTGATGCAAACTGCAATTACAAGGAAAACGAAATCTGGAAGAATTCTTGGTGCAAAAGAAGCAATTACCAATCGAGAAGCAATTCGAGCAATGACAGTTAATGGTGCTTATCAGATAGGAATGAAAGATAAACTGGGCAGTCTTGAAGTTGGTAAATGGGCTGATATGGTCATATTGGATAAAAATCCATATGATACGAGGGGAGAGGATTTTCATAAAATCCAAATTCAGAAAGTGTTATTAAATGGTGAAGAAGCCAAATAAAATTTAGGACACGGACCAAGGTTTTAGGTTCGCAGCAAAAATATGTGTCCGAATGATCATATAATGAGACATAATTCAATTGTGAATCCACAATCCCTCGCCCGAGTTAGGGTGGAGGGGAGTGGCTTGTGGGAAGGTCGCAAATTTCTCTCTACCAGAAACCTTTCCCTTTGAAAACGAACTTTCCAATTTCTCCCATTTTATTTTAAATTTATTCGCGTTTTTGTTGGAACTTGTCCAGTTTTTGAATCTTCAATTGCTATAGAGAGTAAGGAGATCTCTATGCCAGAAAAATTAATTAGGTTACAACACTTGCTTGGAAAATGGCTAAAGGTTCGGTGGATAGGATTCATCTCAGTCATGGTGATTATACTGCTTCTCTCTTTTTTCATCATTGGAATTTGGCAGGCAAGCAATCAGATTTTGTTTCCTAAATGGAAAGGAATCACAAAAGACTTTATGGAGTGTAGTCTTGAAGGAGAGAAACTTTGGGGAAAATTTTGTGGAAACATCCGCCTAACAAAAGAATTTGAATTTAAAGAGGTGTCGATACATTCCGTGAACGGTTATGATTTGCCTGGATGGTTGGTACCTGCATATGATAACGGCATAGTATTAAAAAAAGGAGTGATTCTTCTGGTGCATGGGGGAGGGGCAGACCGGCGAGAACTTACTCGGATGATTCCCTTTTATCTCCGACAAGGATTTGATGTTCTTAGTTTTGATTTATCTTGTCATGGTGAGGCACCTTGTCAATTTCCTGGTTTAAGTTTTGGAAATCGCGAATCAAGAGATGTATTATCTGCATATTTATATCTTTCAAAAAAATATAATCATATTCTAATGATGGGTTCTTCTGTTGGAGCGTCTTCGATATTAATTTCGCTTCCTTTTTTGGAAGAAGTGGAGGGAATCATCTTAGAAAATCCTATGTTAAGTTTTCAACGGTTGATTTTGGATTCGCCCGAGTCTGCTAGTTTACCGAATTGGATGGTTCAATCGCTCATAGAGTTAGTGTTGATTCGAGGAAAATTTGACACACTACTGAGTCCCGAAAATTCTTTACCTTTGGCTAGGAATGTGCCTCTATTGATCATTCATAGCAAAAAAGATTCAGTTGTGCCTTACAAACATTCGATGTCGCTAACAAAACTATATTCGGGACCGAGCGAAGTTTGGTTTCCCGATTTGGGATCTCATGGATCGATATGGGAAACAAACCAATCAGAATATGAAACGAGGGTTTTGAAATTTATTCATAGAAATACAAATAAAAAAAAGGAAAGTAGATAATGGAAGAATATTTAATTCTAATGCGTTTGGATATACTCACAAAAGATGTACAACCATCACCCGAACAATTGCAAGTCTACATGTTACAATACCAAGAATGGATCAATGGAATTGTAGCAGAAAAAAAGTTTAAATCTGGAACTGCTTTGTCTACAGAAGGCAGAGTCATTCAATCAGATATGATCATTACAGATGGTCCTTATGTAGAAACTAAAGAATCGCTTGCAGGTTTTATTATCATTTATGCAAAAGATTTTGATGATGCGGTAAAAATTGCAAAAAATTGTCCGATCCTTATGGGAGCCGGTAATAGTGTAGAGGTTCGGAAGGTGATTGGCATTCATAAGGAAGATTAATTAGAGAAATAGTATATTCTGAAATAATTATGAAACAATCTGAGTTATTACCGCATTTATTTCGAACTGAATATACAAAAATCATATCGGTTCTTTGTAAAAAATTTGGTTTTTCACAGATTGAGATGGCAGAAGATATAACTAGTGAAACTTTTTTGACTGCATCACAAGCCTGGGGATTAAATGGAATTCCAGAGAACCCAGTCGCTTGGTTGTATGTAGTCGCTAAAAATAAAGCTAAAAATCTGGTTCATCGAGATTCTATTTTGCAAAACAAGGTTCTTCCTTATTTACAAAAGGAAAGTTTTATATTCGATTCAGAATTAGACCTATCCGAGGAGAATATTAGAGACAGCCAATTGCGAATGATATTTGCGTTGGCCCATCCATCGATTCCTTTAGAGTCACAAATTGGCTTATCTCTCCGAATTTTATGTGGATTTGGGATCGATGAGATCGCAAAGGCTTTCCTATCGAATAAAGAGACAATTAATAAGAGGTTACTCCGAGCAAAAAATAAACTTAGAGAAAACAATATTAAATTAGAATTTCCAACTTCTTTGGAATTAGGGGAAAGGATTTCTTCGGTGCTTAGAACTATCTATTTACTTTTCAATGAAGGTTATTGTTCCCAAACTCAGGACAGTATCCTTAGGAAAGAATTATGCCTCGAGGCGATTCGCCTATGTTCACTTCTATTGGAAAATAAAGAAACTAACACTGGTGAAGTGAACGCACTTCTTTCTCTCCTCTGTTTTCATATATCAAGGTTTGAAGCAAGGTTAAGTGGAGAGGGGGAAATCATACTTTATGAGGATCAGAATCGAAAACTTTGGAACCAGGAATTTATAAAAAAGGGAGAGTATTTCTTTTTTCAGGCAAATTTAGAACCAAAATTTTCCAAATACCATTTGGAGGCAGCAATTGCATATTGGCATACATGCCCTGAAGAAACAGAAAAGAAGTGGGAGTCTATTTTTCAACTTTATACAGGACTTTTGGAAATTGAACCATCTCCCTTGCTTTTATTAAATAAGGCCTATGCGTTATTTAAGCTGAAGGGAAGGGATCTTGCCTTAAAGGAGCTCCAAAGTCTGGATCTAAAAACCAATCCTTATTATTTTTTTCTATTAGGAGAATTGAATGCAGAATTAGAGCCAGAAAAAGCTAATAGCTATTATAACAAGGCACTGGTTTATGCAAATACTGAATTAGATAAATTGGTGATCCGAAGACGGATGAAAAGATGATTCCCTTTGGATGGAGTGAAATCTTCCGACTTATGGAATTCCCATATTTATTTCAAAAATTCCACAGAAAGAAGTGTAACATCATCCTCAAACTTCTCTGTGTTTTGATGTTGCCTTGCTTTTAATAACAAATTTTTTAAAGAAGATTTTTCTTTCCAATTTTGTTTCTCTTTGGCCCAATCCCAAAATCCAAATTCGCGGAATAGGGTTTGGTCATTGGAACGAACATCAAAAATTCCATCAGAAAATAAGAAAAGTTTATCCCCTTGCAGATAATCCACTTCATAATTGTTGCCTTCCCACTGTGGTAAAATAGCCAATGGTTTTCCATTTCCAACTAACGAGGAAAAACCATCATTTGTTCCCAAATAAATATCTTCATGTCCTGCTTTAGACCAAGTAAATTTCTTTTGAACTGAGTCTACAACTGCCGCCACCGCCGTGACAAACAAACCAGCCGTGTTCCCATATAAATAAGCATTTAATCGTTCCAAACATGCTTTGGGATCCGTTTTGGGAGTATCCGTAATTTGTAATACAAAGTGTAATATAGCAGAAATCATTCCGGCAGAAAATCCATGACCAGAAACATCAGCTAAAAATAAAAATGTTTTTCCTTCACCTAATGATTGTACGAGGTAATAATCTCCTGCAATTCCATCACTTGGTAAAAATTCTAATTCCACTGAAATTAATTCTTTATCAAAGTTCAATTCAGGTAGTAGTTTTTTCTGAATACGAATGCCACGTGAAAGTTCTTCCCTTAAATATAATTCTTTTTCTTTTAATCGTAAGGCATTGCGAATCACACTCAAAAGTTCTGACTCTAAGAAAGGTTTGGATAGGTAGATGTCGGCACCTTCACCATGAACTTCTTTTCTTGTGGCTGCATCTGCTTTGGCTGTCAGTAGGATGATTGGTAGTGAGTGAAGATGGTCTTTTTTTCTAACTTCACGAATTAAGTCGAGACCACTTAATTTTGGCATCATTAGATCTGTTATGACTAAGTCCGGTGTTTCGGAGAAAATTGTTTCAAGTCCAGCTTGGCCATCAGCAGCGACTAAAACATGAAATCCCACGCGAGTTAAGACAGATCCTAAATATGATCGTAAATCAGGATTATCTTCGACTACTAAAAGTTTGGTGGTTTTTCTAGTGTAAATTTTATCAAAAGAAAGAGGAGTGTTATTTTTTTCCTCTGGGATATATTCATGTTTGAATAAATGATAATGGTTTGTAACTGTTAAAGATTCTTGGAAAGTATTTAACGAAAGAGGTAGAGTGAAATAAAAAATAGAGCCTTTTCCTAGTTCACTCTCCACTCCAACCTTGCCACCATGTAATTCAATTAATTCCTTTACTAAAGCAAGCCCTAAACCTGTTCCTTCTTGTTCCCTCGTTAGAGAAGCTTCACTAATCCCAAATCTAGAGAACAATCTAAGGATTTGGTTTTCTGCCATTCCAATTCCTGTGTCTCGTACAGAAATAATGGCCTCGTTTTCTTTTTTTTGTAATTCTAAAATAATTTTCCCACCGGACTCAGTGAACTTGATTGAGTTAGATAAATAATTAAATATACATTTGTCTAATTGTTCAGGATCAACTTCCACAAATACTGGATCTTTGCATAATATAAGTTCAAAGTGAATGTTTTTGCGTTTTACGTAGGAAGTAAAATTATCGGAAACTTGTGTCAAAAATTCATCCAAACGAAGGTTGGATTTTCGGAGTTCCAATCTTTCTGAAGTAATTTTTTGAAGATCTAAAAGTTGATTTACTAAGCGTGTCAGGCGTCGCGCTTGATTTACAATGACTTTTACTTCGGTTGTCGATAATCCTTCTTCTCTTTGAAGGGCAGATTCTGATAGACCAGAAATTAAAGTAAGTGGGGTCCTTAGTTCATGGGATATATTTTGAAAAAAAGCTGTTTGCGCTTTATTTTCTCTCTCCAAGGAATCTTCTGCTATGTTAGCTGCTAAAGTAAAATAGTAAGCAAATCCCGCATGAAATAATGTGGAAAAAATAATATTCGATACATTGATAAGAGCAAGAAAATTGGTATTCCAAACATAAACAGGTGGGTTTGTCATAGAATAATAATAAGTCGATGCAAAGAGTAAACATTCGATGACAATACTCCCAAATTTTAAAAAGTTTTTTCCCGGCGGTAATAAGAAGATTCCGGTGGCAAAAAGCATCATGTAATACTGATAACCTGCACCCCAACCAAAAAAGAACGTTGCTGCTAATGCGTGCAGAAACACTTCAGAAAAACATAAATACAAAGATGTAAAAAGATATTTTTTGCGATTGATCCAAATGGTAAGGGCGAACCAAAAAACGCTTCCTACATTGAAAAAAGCCATTTCCCAGGCACCGACTATCCCAAAGAAAAAAATAAAGGTAAAGTGAATGAGACCTGCTAAAACATAAATGGAATTAGTTGCTACATAATACCTTTGGTAGCGGAGTTCCACTCCAGCAGGGGCCAAAAATAAGGAACGAACAAAGGTTAAAAACTGGGTCATTCTGGAATGAAAAGAATCAATTCTTCCCTTAAAAGTCAAGGAATCCTTCTTATTCGTTAGTTTAATATAACAAGGAATAAAAGGTGTTTAGGTATTAATCCTGAGGCACCAAGTCAGTGCTAATCGGCGTTTGTAAGAAAAAATCATAATCCTGCACTAGAGTGGCCATATATAAAATTTCCTAGTTTCCTAAAGAGAATCAAAACCCCATTTTATATGGACAAAAAATTGCTAGGAATATACATTTTTTTAGAACTAAATTACTGGGAACTGGGACTTTTATCAGTATGAATGACATATCCTACATTGAACTTTTGGACCAGGTAAAATCCGGTAACCTCCGTGCTTGGGCTGATTTACAAAATCGATTTTCTAGATTTGCCAATCAATTCGCCTATAAGATTCTTAAAGATGAGGATCTCTCGCAAGACGTTGTCCAGGAATCATTCTGGGATTTGTATCAGAACTTGGAAAAAATAACCACTCCGCAAGCATTTCCAACTTTGCTTAAAAGGGTTCTTATCAAACATGTGGACCGTATATTGCGAAAGAAGGAGACACAGAATTTGGTTTTTGTGGACCCAATCCAGATCGAACAAAATTCGGAAGAATTACATACTTCCTTCCTCGAGAAAGAATGTTATGAAACGATAACACAAAATCTCAAAAAGTTGGAACCGGAAGATCAAAAGCTTATAGATCTTTATTATTACAAAAATTATTCTTTAGTCGAAATTTCAAAATCAGAAGGGAAATCATTATCTTTTATTAAAAAAAGACATATTCGGGTTAAAAAAATTCTTAGGAACGGAATAGGCGAAACATTTAGGCCGGAAGCTAATTCTACTTTCATGGTAGCGGCTTAGGAGATTGATTTGGAAGCAACTCAAGTTTATTCAAATGGACAAATCGAAAATGTTTATCTCGAACAAAGAAAAGTATTTCTTTGGGGTGAGGTAAATGACAATTCCGGAAGATATTTAATTGATCGTTTTTTATATCTAGAAGCATTAGATCCAACAAGACCTATTACACTTTACATTCACTCTCCGGGAGGTTCAACTTATGCTGGTTTGGCGATTTTAGATGTAATGAATCACCTTCACAATCCTGTGCATACAACCTGTCTTGGAATGGCTATGTCTTTTGGTGCTGTTTTACTGCTTTCTGGAACCAAAGGATTTCGATTTGCATACCCTCATAGTAAAGTCCTGATTCACCAACCCCATGTTATGGGAGAATTTAAAGGGCCAGCCGAAGATATAAGGATATTTGCCGATTCAGTCAAAAGAGAAAAAGATTTGTTAAATGAAATTATGGCTAGGGCAACGGGCCAATCACTTGAAAAAATGAAGGAAGATACGGAACGTGATACTTGGTTTACTGCGAAGGAAGCCTTAGATTATGGTATCATTGATAAGATCATTGGAGGTGATTGATGTTTTTTAAAAGATTTGATTTTTTATTCTACGGTGTTTTGGCATTGGCTTTCTCTTGCCAAGTGACATCACATAAAATAAAACCATATATTTCCGACAAAACAAGTGCTACTCTTCCAAACTTAATTCTTCCCAAACAGTATGTCACTTTCCAAGTAGTAAAAGTGGCAGATTGGGAAGCTTCTCTTGCTGGCTTACTGGATTTAGATGATCCTAAGGCAATAGGATTAAAGGATCGTTTAGAACCTATATCCATTTACTTTTATCTCGTCAAACATCCGAAATTTGGAACTTATATGATAGATTCTGGTATGGGAAAAAATTTTCCTAAAGGTGAAGATGGCAAAAGCCTTGTTAGTTCCATCGTAGAATCGCAAATGCATTTTGAAAAACTCAAAGTTTATGAAACTACCAAAACATATTTGCAAAAAAACAAAGTAGATGTAAAGGGGATTTTTTTCACGCATTTGCATTTAGATCACACTCTTGGGGCTTACGAAATAGATAGATCTGTTCCTTTTTATGTGGGGCCTAGTGAAGTGACAAGTAGACAATTCATCAATCTTTTTGTGCAAGGTTCCACGGATCGTTTGTTAGGTGAAATTCCAAATTTAGTACAATTTGATTTTGGGAAAAATTCAAACGAAATTGCTGTATTCGATTTCTTTGGAGACCAAAGTTTTTTTATACTATCTGTTCCGGGACATACACCGGGAAGTTTAGCTTTTTATATCCCAGCAAAAGGTGGTGGCCATTTGGTTCTGGGAGATTCTTGTCATACGCAGTGGGGTTGGAAAGAGGGAGTGACTCCTGGCAAATTTACAACCAATGCGAAACTGAATCGCAAAAGTTTGGATTTTTTAAAACAAGTAGCAGAAACTCATGAAATTCAGTTTGTTTATCCAGGGCACCAAGATAGAATCTCGACACCTTTAAAAAAATAATAGATAACCTCTATTTCTTTTTATTTGCCTTATACCAATCTTTGTTTTTCAATGTAGACCCACTGGATTGAAGAATCATTGTGATCCTATTACATTGACCAATTCCACAGATACTGTCGTGTATGTGCCAAACATTGGAAATAAGTCTGTATCTGTTCTCAATCTAAATCCAGAAACTGGAAGTTTATCTATAAAACATCCCGATTTAGTCCTTTCTTCGACACCGTATTCTCTTGCCTTAGATCCGAATGGAAAATACTTATAGGCAAGTTCTGAACAAAACCCTGAAATTCACCGAATGGCCATTGGTTTCAATGAAAACTTAACAATCTTATCCCCAGCCATGCCAACTTCCAATCCCTCCGGGGGATCTGTAGGTAGACTCAGTAAGGGTAAACATTTGTAAGTTGGACTTACCAGTGCACCTGGAAACAATGCAGGGATCCAAATTTTTCTTTGGATTCTTCCAACACAGAAGGAGGAAATATCTCAGGATTTTCTATTGGTGAAAATGGAGTTCATACACCGCTTGCAGGATTTCCAGTTACGGCGGGAACAAATCCATTTTCAATAGAAATGGTTTCTTATTAATTCTTTTTAACCAATGAGCTTTCAAAGATCCATATCCTTCTTTTTTACTTTTTTATTGAAGTGTAGGTCTTTTAGTCCCCACCTGTAACAAAAAAAATCATCATCCAATTTTTGTTTTTCTTCGAAAACCCAACTCGGTGGTCCATTGGGCTTCGTAAATACTGTTCGCAAATATAGCCCACTTGGCCATCAGAAATACAAACTTTTTTCCAATTACATGGTTCGTTTGGGTTTGTCTTTGTTTCTGCATTGGTTTCATCATATTCATTTTTAACGAATTCCCAGCTAAGTTGCGTTAGTATGGCACCTTGTTTGGAAGGTTTGTTTCTGATGTTAACGGTGTTTCCAGTGATGAGTGAGAAACTATAAGAGTCAATGGATTCTGGTGTGAGATTAAATAAAAACGGTGCTGACCAAATATTGTCTTTATAAGTAAAACCAAGGTTAATGGTTTGCGATAAAACGTTCCAAAAATCGGAATTTTTGGGGTTTTTATCTAGTTTCCAATATTTTAGAAACTTTCCTTTACCCATACCATCTTCTGAAAAATCAAAGGAAATTTGTGGATCAATTATGGATTCAATAAATTTCACATCCTTTTCTTTTACTGATTTTTCTAACTTTTGTTTGAAGGAGAAAAAATCTTTATCTTCTCTAGAAGTATCAACTGGTTTTAAAAATACAGGATCAAACGGTTCGCAAGGGAGAAGTGAGGTAAAAGTTGAGGTAAGTAAAATAGATATAACAATGATTTGCTGTTTCATAGAAATTATTAGATTCCCTATATTTATTGAATTGTCCTACTTGATATAAGAATCGCAAAAAAACAATCAAATTTTGGAATGTAAAAATAGAGATTTAGTAAACTAAGGCCTAAGAAAAACTAAAAACTTTCGAAAAATCATAGATATCGAATTAACTTTTTGATCTGGGTGAGGAGTCTAAACTCAGATTTCTAAACTGGAGAGAAGTATTTGCGAATTGTATCATTTTATCTTTTATTGTTTTTTACCCTTACCATTGTTCAATGCAAAGCTTTCGGAAAAGACCCGGAAGGTTCCCACCTTGAAAAAATAAAAACATCCACACATTATGACCAAACACGCGAACAATTTGTAAATCGCAGACCCGATGTTTTAGAGAAAATGCGAGAGAACCAAAACTTCTTTTCTCTATTTTTTAAATTTATGTTTGGTGGGGATAAACACCAAAAACCCGATGGGAAGTTACCAGAAGAAAAACCTGACTTCGCTGAGTTTTTAAAACCAGACGAAAAAATAAAATTTATATGGTTTGGACATTCCACTTTTCTTGTGAATATCGAAGGAAAACTCCTGTTTTTTGATCCGGTGTTTTCTGAATCGGCCGCACCTTTTAGTTTTATGGTAAAACGGTTTCAGGATGCTGTAGTCAAGTTAGAAGAATTACCACCGATTGATTATATTATTATTTCTCATGACCATTACGACCATTTGGATATGCAGACCATTGAATTTTTTAAAGTTACCAATACTAAGTTCATCACACCACTCGGTGTGACTTCTCATTTAAAGGAATGGGGAGTTTCTGAGGACCGGCTAACAGAGTTAGATTGGTGGCAGACTTTGGATTTGGGAAAACTAAAAATTGTTTGTACACCGGCCCAACATTTTTCGGGGAGGAGAGGGATGAATGGAAATAAAACTTTATGGTCTTCCTGGACCATCCTTGGGGAAAATGAAAGGTTTTATTTTAGCGGTGACTCTGGGTATGACGTTCATTTTAAAGAAATAGGGGAAAAGTTTGGGCCCTTTGACCTTACCTTTATTGAAAACGGACAATATAATCCTATGTGGGAAGCAGTCCATGTATTGCCGGAACAAACTGCCAAAGCTCATTTGGATTTGAAGGGCAAACGACTTGTTCCCGTCCACTGGGGGATGTTTAATTTGTCTTTACACAGTTGGTATGAGCCGGCCGAATCCTTAGAAAAACAAGCTGAGATTTATAAAATTGACCTCCTAACACCTAAATTTGGGCAAATTGTGAAGATTCGTGAACCCAACCTAATGGAACGTTGGTGGAAAAAGTTCATTCAGTCTGAATGATTCGAACCAAAACGGAACAGGAGTTTGGCGTTTTGCAAACTTCTGTAGCAAAATTCAATACAAATCACTGTTAAATTACAAAATAACCAAAATTCATGATCCATTTTGCTAATTATTGTTAAATGTAAAATGCGATTTGACACTGGCATCGCCCATTCGAATGATGAGTGTTAAATTTTATTTTTGGTATTCTAAAATGAGTAAATTCTATGTTTCCGTTCTTTTGTGCAGTTTGTATATTTTTTTTACAATAGGTTGTATTCCTAAATCGGAGAAAAATGACTCCAATTCTTTATTACTCCTCGGGGCTTTAGCTTTGGCAAACGGTAGTTCCGAAGACCTAAGTTGTCAAAATAAAACACTGAATTGGACCCTTCGAACATCACCCAATACTAATAATTGGACAGGCGTAACATATGGAAACGGACTTTTCGCTGCGATTTCTATTGCTGGAGCTGGAATGACCTCCCCAGATGGAATCACATGGACTGCGCGTACTTTCCCTGAGGCAAATCAGTTTCAAGGCATCACTTATGGAAATGGGCTTTTTGTTGGAGTATCTGCGGCTGGAACCAGCCGAGTGGTCACCTCCCCCGATGGAGTCAATTGGACAGCGCGAACTGCAGCATTACCTCGCAGTTGGCAGTCTGTTGCTTATGGTAATGGAATTTTTGTCGCTGTAGCTTATGGCAATACCGACCCTGTGATGACTTCCGCAGATGGAATCACTTGGACTTCTAGAACACCTCCAGAAGCAAACCAATGGGTTTCGGTAGTTTACGCAAACAGTCAATTTGTCGCAGTCGCTAGCAATGGAAACAATCGGGTGATGACGTCTCCTGATGGAATTACTTGGACGGCTCGTACTGCAACAGAAGGGAATCAATGGACTTCCGTAACTTATGGAAACGGTCTATATGTCGCAGTTGCTTACGATGGAAACAATCGGGTGATGACATCTCCTGATGGAATTACTTGGACGGCTCGTACTGCAACAGAAGGGAATCAATGGGTTTCCGTAACTTATGCAAAAGGTATATATGTAGCACTTTCACAATCGGGAACAAATCGGATTATGATTTCACAAGATGGAATCAACTGGAAAGCACAAGCCGCACCAGAACAAGTGGGTTGGAAATCGATTGTGTATGCGGATAATAAGTTCGTTGCCGTTTCAGGTTCGGTAGCGAGCCGAATTATGACCGCATCTTGCGAATAATCCGCTAAGACTAAAAATTTTTTTTACCAACCAAATTATTTCTGACCCACCTCTCTAGTAGAGGCGGCAGGAATGCGAATCAGAAAATTTTTGTTTTTTCAAACGGTTCTTGGTTTGATCAACATTGTTTCTTTTTTTTTAGTAGGTTGTGCTCCTAAGGACAAAAATTCCAACAAATCTTTGTTTGTTGGAATTTTAAGTTTTGATTCTTCCTTTTTAGATTTGAAAAAAACTGCGGAGGAATCGGATTTAGGATCTTCTGATGCCTTCGAAGTGACATCCATTTCGCCCCAGATTGTTTTTGAAGATTCTAGTTTTACCATTGAAGGAAAAAATCTAAATTCTGTTACTAAGGAGCAGTTATTTGGTGGTGAAATTTTTAAATTTATAAAACTTACGTCAGTTAGTGAATCAAAAATCATAGTTTCTGTTGTCTTTTGCCCAAGTTCTCATTTATTTATCCTTTCATCTGGTAACAACGAAACAAACAGTAAAATTTCGATACCTTGTCTCGGCAATTATCGTAATTCAGTGCTACCGCTTTTCTATGAACTGGGTGTAGGCATCCAACCTTTTATACCCCAGTTTGCTGAAAATTCTTTAGTGGTCTTACAAACAATGGGGACTCTAGAATTTATATCGAATCCTCCTTTGCCAAAAGGAATTCAGATGAATGCAGAAACAGGCGAAATATTTGGTATTCCTTTAGAAACTACGGGAAATGAAATACGGTCGTTTCAAATGATAGCAAGAGTCAAAGCTAATCAGAATCTAAAAATTGAATCTTACCTAACAATGATTGTCGTTTCCGGGGAAGAGAAATTCAACCGGACTTGCAGACCGATTGCAGAGACTTCTACTTGTTTTGGTCCCTCTCCTCATGTTTGTAACAATCGCTCTGGTTGTTTTAAAAGTTTGTTAAGTTGTTTGATGGATTCAAAATGCGGTTTTTCAGAATAAAAGACCTACGCCAGCGATTGCAGCGGAAATCCTTTCTTGCTTTTGCAAGAAAGATTGTAGCGTAAAGCGCGGTCGCAAAGGAGTGGTGGGAGGAGCATCTAACGAAAGATGGCGAGGCGCCCCATTTTTTTAAAAAAGAAAACCAAAGTAAAGAAATAGATACCTACTACAGTAACAATCATAAGGATTTTCTATGTTAAGATATTTACTTTGTTTTCCCATCCTCTCCTTCGTTTTCTGGAGTTGTTCGAACCAAAAAGAAGAGGGGCTCATCCCTGGCACAAAACTCACAGGAAATGCTCTTTCGGATGCGGTTGTCCTTTCTATTTTAACCACACCAAGTTGTCAATTTCTGACAAATGAAAATGCAAACACCGCATTTCAGGTGAATGGATCTCTATCGATATGTAGTGTTCAGTCTGTGAGTGGTTCCCTGACTGTGCAAACCACCGGGACTTATGAAGTGACTGCCACATCGGGAAAACAAACACTTACCTCTGCCAATTGTAATTCTAGTCGTTTTGATTTCCATGTGTCGCTAAAAGAAGGGGCTACGGAGTTATTTGTTTCTTCGGCTTCGGGTCCAAAAGAAGTCAGCTTGGAATCGGGAAAAACTTATAGTATTCAATCGACGGGACTCGTAAACCCTTCCGATTACCAATGCCAAGGTAGGGCCGTGAATTCGAATATTACAGCCTATCGTCTCAACCTTCGAAAACTATGAAGTCATGTTGTTCAAGGATTCTTTTCGATTACAAAATTTAGAAAGTTTCCTTTTGCTTTAGGTAGTTTCCGCAATTGCGGGAATCTACCATCGCATTCTTGTTAGTTTGTGACTAAACTGTCTCCATGAGATATTTTAGTGGTTCCATGTTTTTTCTAGGTAGTCTTGGGAGTGCTTTTCAGGTAACCTTTCTTTTGATCTTACTTGGGTCGTTTCTGGAATGTACTTCGGTAGATAAAAAAACATATTTTAACGGCTTCTACAAAACATCACAATACAGGCCACACCAACTTTCTGCTTATGCAGAGAAATATGGATACAATTCGGAATGTTTGGTTTTGATGGAAGGGCCGGTTCCCAGTAGGATGGAACCTTGTGACATTGGAGACCGCAGGTCGGGTAGAGATTTGTATCGTGAGACGGAAGTCGAAGTGGCTGGAGATTCTTTTCCCGTGGACTGGTACATTGCAGGTTATGGATACCAGTTACAAGTAAATCAGGAATACTACCAAAGCATTGCATTTTTTACCAGTTATTCGCAGAGTCGTGGGCTCTCCCGGTTTTCACCCTTGTATTACAAACGCGATTTTTTTGGGAGAGAGGAAATGTTATATTACTCAAGAAATCCTTATCGAATTTATCCTTTTTATCCAGGACGCCGTTAACCGATTTCCGATTGACGAGAAGGGAAAAATTCATAAAAATTTAGGCAAAAGTTTTCTCTATTTTTGTGAACCTCATGAAACCAATTTCCTATTTTGATTTGTTTTTTTCTTTGTTCTTTTGTTTATTCCTCCTCCAAACTCCAATATTCGGAAAAGAATCTGAAAGTTTAAGGATTGGATTTGGTTCTTGTCTGCACCAAGACAAAGAAAGCCCAATTTTAAACCAATGGGAAAAAGAATCCTTTGATTTGATCCTTCTGTTAGGTGATAATATCTATGCAGATTCTTTAATGGCAAAAGAAAAAATCCCTGCTTACCAAAAACAGTTATCAAGACCTCAATGGAAAAAAATTCGTAAAAGCTCCCAGATCCTTGCCACTTGGGATGACCATGATTATGGAATCAATGATAGTGGTGGCGAATATGTTGATAAAGAAAAGAGTCGTGAAGTTTTTATCTCCCAAGTTGGATCTCTTATGCCGAAAGGCCGACGTTTGGGAACTAAGGACGGGAAAGGGATTTTTCATTCTTATAGGATCGAATTCAAAAAGAAAAAAATCCATATAGTGATCCCTGACACTCGATTTTTTCGTTCTGAGTTAAAACCTTCCTTTTGGTCTCTTTTTACAGGGAAAAGGCACTATCGTCCCAATGAGGATCCAGATGCCACTCTACTTGGAGAAGAGCAGTGGAAATGGCTTTCAGAAGAATTAGAAAAACCATCGGACTTTCTTGTTTTTGTATCTGGAATCCAAGTCATTCCCACCGAACAACCGTTTGAAAAATGGGGAAACTTCCCGAAGGATAGGGAAAAGTTATTTCAGCTTTTAAGTTCTGCCAATACATCCGAACTTGTGATTCTTTCTGGGGATCGGCATATTGCAGAAATATACGAATATCCCTTTTTGGACCAAAAAAAGTTTATTGAAGTTACCTCAAGTTCGCTCAATTTTCCACTGCCGTTTCTTACCTTAGAATACGATTCTAAATTTAAACTCTCACCTGCTTTTTTAGAAGAAAATTATGGTGCCCTTAGGATTCAAATCAAGGAAGGAAAATTGGTTTGGCGAGCAGAGATTAAAGACAAAATTGGAAATGTAGTTCTTAAATATGATAAAAATGATTCTAATTAAAGTTCTTTTAATAAAACAAATCACAGAAGGAGAATTTCCAAATTGAAACCCAAACAAAAAATTTTAGAAAGTTCCTTTGCTTTGTTTCGTGAAAAAGGATTTCAGGCCACAGGGATTGCTGAAATTTTAGATAAGGCTGGCGCTTACAAAAAAACTTTATACGACCATTTTAAATCCAAAGATGATATAGGATTTGAATACTTAAATTATTTATCCGAACAACAAAGAATTGTTATGCTAAAGGTTTTGGGGAAAGCCAATAATATGTCTGACTTCATTGAAAAATGGGTTAATTTTATTGTCAGAAACCAAAGGAACACTTCCCGAAAGGATTGTCCTATCGCTCTTTTTTCTGGTGAAATTTCCCATTTGGGCCAGTTTGATAGTTACCGAAATAAAGCAGTTCAGCATGTACTGGAAACAGTGGAAACCTGCATTTTGAAGTTTGCCCCCAATTTAAAATCAGACCTTGTTAAATCACTCAGTTATGAATTGTATATGAGCTATCTAGGTGGACTTAGATTGTATGCGTTGACTAAAGATCGAAAAGTTATCGAACGGATGAAATCACAAATGATCGCATCCGCAGAACGCATCGTAAAAAATTAAAAAATAGGGAGTATTTTACTTTTTGTTTTCCATTTTTTCCTTGGGATCACCTGAGCAAACACCCAAACGATCCCATCTTTAACCTTAAACTATTTTATGTACCGATTTTGGATTCTAAAAAGCTTCCGTAACCTTTTTCTTTGCCAAGAGAGGTAACAGGTTTTCCTTTATCGATGGCAAGTTTTCCATTGATATATACTTTTTTAATTGTATCGTCGTTACGTCGAACCCAACGTTTAAAATCTTCCATAAAAGGCATGGGTGCTTCTACGTCTTGTGCGAGTGTGTCGTCTAGTTTGGTTGGATCAATTAAAACCAAATCAGCTCGTTTGCCTTCTTTGATGTAACCTGCGTCTATACCAAACCAATCACCGATTTCTCCTGTTAGACGGTGTACAGCTTTTTCAATAGTCATAAAAGGTTTGTTTTCTTGTTCGGCATCTCTGACTAACTTTAACATACGAAGGGGAAAGTTATAATGAGCCATTCCTCGTAAATGAGCTCCGGCATCAGAAAAACCAATGAGTACGTCTGGATAATTGATAATTTTTTGTAGTGGTTCCTTTCTATGGTTTGCCATTACCGTATACCATCGAACTTTGTTTCCATGTTCTGCCACAAGATCAAGAAAGGCAGTAACGGAATGAATCCCTTTTTCTTTGGCAACATCATCAATTGATTTTCCAATTAATGATTTGTCTGGTGCATCTACAATTTTTGTTTCTCTAAAGTTTCTATGGAATACGCGAGGCAAAAACCAATTAGTCCATTGGCGTTTGAACCAAGAGCGGTAACTTGGATCTTTCATCAGTTGTTTTCTTTCCAACTCATCTTCAATGTGATTTGCTTTTGCCCCAGCTGCAAATTCTTCAAATACAACTACATCCATTCCATCGGCATACAAATCAAAAGGTTCTGGGAGAGCTTGGAATCTAAAGTCTGATTTAAAGATAGTATTGGTGATACGACCAATGACTCCGAGTAGTTTATATAAACCTGGATCAAATTTAACATCCATTAAAGAGATGATTGTTGTTTTTAGAGGTTTACGAAATATTCCAAATGCTTCTTTTAAAAACATCAGAACGTTTATTTTAGTAGAAACATTGGGAACACCTTGAAAGATCTTTCCTCTTTTCCTTAACGTTTTGTTTAAGTATTGGTATTCTTTCCAATTGGCAAATGTAGACGGTAGAGGTCGGGACCTAAATCTAGAACCATCCATTTTGTCCCAAACCAATGTATTTATAGAAAGTCCCATAAAACCTTGGTCTAGAGCTTCTTCAAGAATTTGGTTCATTTTCTCTAATTCTTGTTTTGTGGGAACTTCCCCTTTGGTTAGAGATCGTTCGAGTCCCATAACATGTGCTCGAATCGCGGAGTGGCCTGCGAACGAAGTTACATTCGGGCCGAGAGGCATATTGTTTAAATGTTTTTTATATTCTGCTGCGGAATTCCAATTCTTTTTACTTTCTAGGATTGATAAAACATTCTTTCTTGGGATAGCTTCCACGCGGCTAAACATGTCAGCTAAATCAACAGGATCACCAACGGCTAAACTGAGAGAACAACTACCAAGAGAAATGGTAGTAATCCCATGACGAACCGATTCAGAGAGATCTGGGGCCATTTCAATTTCTGCATCGTAGTGAGTGTGAAAATCAATAAAACCAGGTGTCAACCAAAGACCTTTTGCATCAACGACCGTTTCACCAGGCATTGGACTTAATTCTGTTTTGGAAATGGATGTTACCTTTCCGTCTTTAATCCGCACATCACCCACAAAAGATGGATTTGTACTACCGTCAAAAATGCGTGCCTGTTTGATGAGCGTGTCTGCCATGATACCTCCGGAAAAACCAAACGAAATTATGGCAGATTGACAAAGTTTTGTCAATGATTCGTTAAGAATTGCGCGAAAGATTCTCTGGACAAAACCACTTCTTGTTCAGAGAGTCGCCGCAAACCTTGTCGCTAAATCCACTAACTCTGCTTCGGTGATCTCTCTGTTATTCTCCTGGGAAGAAATGGCTTTAGCAATTTCAAACAAACGATGGATTTCCGATTGTGGAACCACTATTCCTCTGTTTTCTAACAAAAACTGAATGGCCCTATGGCCTGATTGGTTCGTAAAGGAAATGGTTTCGTTGTCATTTCTTCCAACAAATTCAGGGGAAAAAGTTCGGTAAGCACCTTTTGACTGTTTGATGGTCTTGGCAACTCCATCTTGATGGATCCCGGATCGATGGGAAAAAATATCTTCCCCAATAATGGGAGTTTTTTCTCCAATAGGTATGCCAGTCATTTCGGAGATACGTTTTGCCGTTGGGTAAATTCTTTGGAAATTGATTCCTAAGGACTCACCATTTTGATGTAAGGCGATACATGTTTCGTATAGATTTGTATTTCCTGCTCTTTCACCTAAACCGTTCAATGCTACTTCAATTTGTTCGGCCCCCACATAAACACATTCAACGGATGTTGCGGTCGCCATTCCCAAATCATTATGTGTATGTACAGAAACTTTGGCTCTATTTCCAATAAACTCTTTCATTTCCTTTACCATATTCACAAATACCATAGGTCGGTATCGTTCGACGGTATTGGGTAAGTTGATGATATTGGCACCTGCCTCAATAGCAGAAAGAAAAACTTCCTTTGTAAAAGCAAAGTTTTCTATTGCATCACCAAAATGTTCCCCGGAGAACTGGATTTCTACATCTGGTCCCACTATGGATCTGGCAAAGGTAATTGATTTTTGGACCTTTTGAATGACTTCTTTTTCAGAAATTTTTAATACATGACGGATCGAAAATTCACTTACGGGGTAAACGATATGCATTCTTGGTTTGTTTGCATATTGAATGGCATCCCAAGTTTTAGCGATTTCTGTTTCGTTGGCTCTAGATAATCCGGCAATAGGTTTACCCACCGGTGCTCGTTTGGCTAAGGTTTTACTTGCGACAAATTCAGTTTCATTAGAAGAAGGAAATCCCACTTCGATTCCATCGACATTCAATGCGACAAGTAAGTCAAAGACCTCTATTTTTTCTTCTAAGGTCCAGGGTCTTCTTAATGCTTGGTTTCCGTCCCGTAAGGTTACGTCTTGAATTTTAATTTGGTTTGGTTTCATGGTTCCTCCATATCCGCTGCCACTACCACCGGGAGGACCAAAAATAAAAAAAGCCCACTTCCCGGTTGGGAGTGGGCTTTGTCACACAGCACTGTCTCCCTCGATCTATAAAAGTTCGAGGAGGAGGAGCAACTGAATGTTAGCAGATAATTTCATAGTTACTTTTTAGACGAACAGCTATCGGGATTCCTGTCAATTTTTTTTAAACACCAATCTAGAAATTTGTACAAGAAAGATTTGGATTCCAAATCCAATCGGGATGAGTAGGGTGAAGGAGATTTGAAAACCTAAACCTATGGCAACCGTGCCAAGGATACTGGTTAGAAAAAATACCGAAAATACGAGTCCCGATACCGGTAACTCGGCTTTTCCTTTGGCTAAAAAGAAAACGGCAATGGATGGACCAAGTGTGTAGGAAAATATGGTTAAACCCATTTCCAAAACTCCTTTTTCCCAGGTTTGTATGAGAAAATAAGGTACTAAGCTGGAAACGAAAAGAGTGACACCAAAAAAAAGAGATAGTGTGCGTGGACTAAACCACCTGTCCATTCCCCAATCGCGAGCCCATGTCAAAGAGAGAGAGTTGATTGTGGAACTCAATGTGGACATGGCACTGGCAAGGATTGCTGCTACGAGAATCCCAAGGATTGGAGAAGGGACCTCCGCCACAATAAATTGGCTAAACACTTTGTCAGGTGCCATTGATTGGCCTGAATAAAAAAGATAAAGAAGGGATCCTATACAAAGAAAAAGGATAAATTGCACTAGGACTACAATTCCACTACCGATGAGTATCTTTTGGCCTGATACTAAATTTTTTGTGGCAATCACTCGTTGAACAAGCATTAGGTCTGTGCCGTGGGAACCAATGGAAATAAAGGCACCACCAATCAGTGCAAATAAGATAAAGTAACTATTGTCACCGGAAGGAAGGTAATCCAAAACAAATAAATTAAGTTTATGTGAGGTTTGAAGGTTTTTAATTCCTTCCCAAATAGAAATGTCTAATTTATCAATGAGTAGGCCTAGTGCAAAGATCCCACCAAAAATATAAATAAACCATTGGAGTACATCGGTAAAAACGATCGCACGAAACCCACCTACCACCGAATAAATGATTGTGACAATACTTAATGTGGTTAAAGCAATCATCCCTAAAATTTCTGGAGATAAATTTAGGCCCATCCTTTCTAATAAAAAAGCAATTGGCAAGGAACTCACATACAAGCGGATTCCATCTCCTAGAAGTCTGGAAACAGTAAAAACTAGGGACAATGTTTTTTGAGGTGATTTACCAAAACGATTACCAACATATTCGTAAACCGAAATGGTATTTCCTGAAAAGTAGGATGGCAAAAGATACAAAGCAACAATTGTCCTACCAATCAAATAACCAAAAGCAATTTCTAAAAATCTATAATCTCCTTTGAAAGATAAGGAAGGTATACTTAAAAAAGTTAAACTTGAGGTTTCTGTTGCCACAAGGGACAATAAAAGAAAGAACCAATGGATCTCTTTTTTAGCGAGGTAAAAGTCTTCTTCTTTTTGGTTATTTTTGGCAAAGTGAAATCCAAAATAAAAAACGATCACAAAATAAAAAATAAGGACGAGTAAATCCCAAAACATATAACCCCTTTAAGCAATGATATTCAAATTCGGATACTTTAATAACAAACGAAGTAAATCGGAACGTGTGATCATACCAATAGGTTGATTATCGTCATTTACGACAGGAATACAGCCAATTCTTTCTTCCAAAAGAACTTGTGTGACCCCTCTGATCTCAGAACCTGGAGAACCAACTAACACACGTTTTGTCATTATATCTGAAATGGGCCAGTCTCTTTCGTAAGACTTACTTTTTTCAAGAATATCCCGATCGGAAACAAAACCAACTAAAGTTCCCAAATCATTAACGATGGGGAGGTGACGAATTCCCTTTTCCAACATAAAATCCAAACAATTGGATATCGTTTCGGAAGAAGGCAGGGTATGTGCCGGTGTTGACATGATTTCATGAAGGAAGTAGACAGTTTTTTCGGTTTGATTTGCTGATTCCTGGTAAACTTCGCCTGGGGTACGATGCAAAAATGAGGGAGTGGACCGAGTCGTACCATCTTCTTTTTCGCCCGAAATCGGGGAGCTTTTTCCCCCGGGATGGATTTTGTGCACCCGATCTGTATAAGTAGCCGGTGTATTTGGTAAAATGCGCCCGTCATGTATCCAAAAGAACATAGTTATGCCCTACCTTTCCGAAAAGTTTGTCAAAAAGAACAAAAATACTTGCAAAAAACGAACAGTGGTTTTTTATCCAATCTACATTTCTGTAAAGATTCCAAAGGAAAAGGCAAAACCCATGACTCGCAACTACGAAAACCTCTACCAAGCATTGACTCAGGTCGCAGAATCTCTCCCAA
Organism: Leptospira montravelensis; assembly: GCF_004770045.1. Taxonomy (NCBI): domain Bacteria; kingdom Pseudomonadati; phylum Spirochaetota; class Leptospiria; order Leptospirales; family Leptospiraceae; genus Leptospira; species Leptospira montravelensis. The sequence goes on along the minus strand of NZ_RQFO01000004.1, from coordinate 1,141,972 downwards.
ACAAAATATCCTTTCGGAAGAGAAAATCGGCTACTGAATTCCCTGGGATCAGTTTTGGAGATTTGAAACAGTTTGTCGACCACTTGACTTTGGGTTTGATCGATCTAGGTGTAGAAGTCGGGGACCGAATCGGTTTTTTTTGTGATGCCACAGTCCATTGGTTAAGGACCGATCTTGCCATCCTTACATCTGGAGCGGTGGTAGTTCCCCGAGGTACAGACATTGTTCGGGAAGAAATTCTTTATATCCTAAACCATTCGGAAGCAAAATATTTGGTGGTTCAAAAACCAAAAGATAAAAAACGCATTGATGATTTGTTAGGTGAACTCCCACATTTAAAACAAATTTTTATATTGGAAACGGACCAAGGCGAATTATACACAGGTGAAAATTCAATCCTTTCTATTGCCGAGAGAGGAAAAGAAAAATGGAATTCGGAAGGTAAACAAACTTTAGAAAAACGAATAAGTCAAACTGATCCTGATGCTCTTGCCACTCTTATTTATACATCCGGTACAACTGGGAATCCTAAAGGTGTAATGTTGTCCCAAAAAGGTTGGATCACTGCCATTCAAAATACAATCTCTCGGTTAGATATGAATGCAAATGACAATGCAGTGAGTTTACTTCCTCCTTGGCATGCTTTTGAAAGAGCGATTGAATATGCAGGAATTTTTCTAGGGATTGATTTTTTAGTTTCGAATATGTCTTCCTTAAAGGATGACCTTCGCGACTTTCGACCTACTATATTTCCTTCCGTTCCTCGGATATGGGAATCCGTATATAATGGAATCATTTCTAAGGTTGCTAAAGAAGGTGGGTTTAAAGAAAAGTTATTCCATTTCTTTTTGAAAGTTGGATCTAAATGGGCTCATTATTATGCAATGTGTTTTGGATTTGAATTCGAAATTTTAAAACCAAATATTTTGATTTCTCTTTTGAAAAGAACCTATGGGTTGTTAGTTTTGATTTTACTCTCTCCCTTTAAGTTACTCAGTGTTAAAATTTTTTCTGCCATCCATAAAGCATTAGGTGGAAAAATTCGGATTTGTATCTCTGCCGGCTCCGCGCTGCCAAGTGTAGTGGATGAATTTTTATCTGCCATCGGTCTTAAAGTTTTAGAAGGTTACGGGATGACAGAAACTTCTGCTGTAGTTTCCATTCGGTCAAACTCTAAACCCACCAAAGGAACCGTAGGTGTTCCGATTAATGGATACCAAATTCGATTGAAAGATGAAACTGGAAAAATCGTAACGAAAGCGGGTGCCAAAGGAACCCTTTGGATCAAATCCAAACAAATCCTGAAAGGTTATTATAAACGTCCTGAACTGAACCAAGTTGTCTTTGATCCAGATGGCTTTTTTGACACAGGCGATCTTATGTATATCTCCCATAGAAATGAATTAATTTTTGCAGGTAGATCCAAAGATACAATTGCCCTGATCGGTGGTGAAAACGTAGAACCAATCCCAATCGAAGACAAACTTCTAACTTCTGCATACATAGACCAAGTCATGGTTGTAGGGCATGATAAAAAAACTCTAGCCGCATTGATTGTTCCCAACTTCGAAGCAGTAGAGGCTAAAATTCCAGGTATCTCTAAAGAAAAAGCAGGGGAATGGAACTTACATCCAAAGGTTCGGGAATTATACCGAGCTGAAATTTCACGTATTATATCTCGCGAAAACGGATTCAAAGGTTTTGAGATGATACCAGCTAATAATTTCTATTTGGTACCTCGTCCCTTTGATCCCGATCTGGAAATGACACGAACTTTAAAAATGAAGAGAAACGTCATTTCAGATGTATTCACAAAACAAATAGAAGGAATTTACCAATGATACACCCAAAACTGAATCCCTATCTGAATGAAGAGGAAAGAAGTTTTTATAATACTGTCTTTCAATTTTCAGAAGAAAAAGTTTTCCCCTCCGCAGAAGAAAGAGATGAAAAGGAAATTTGGTCAAACGAATTATGGAAAGAGTTTAGTAAGGCCGGTTTAACGGGACTTACCATTCCATCTGAATATGGTGGAGAAGGAGCTAGTTGTTTACTTTGTTCGATTGCAACCGATGCGTTCGCATCTGGTTCGTTAGATGGAGGAATGGGTCTTTCGTGGGTTGCCCATTTAGTGATTGGAACTATGCCAATTATTTTTCAAGGAACAAATGACCAAAAATCAAAATATCTCCCGAAACTTGCTACAGGTGAATGGATGGCAGGATTTGCTCTTACCGAACCAGCTTCTGGTTCAGATGCGGCTTCCCTTTTAACAAAAGCTGAAGAAGTGGAAGGTGGATGGAAATTGAATGGTACCAAAATGTACATCACAAATGGTCCTGTAGGTCAGGTGTTTGTGGTAATGGCTCGAACTTCCGAAAAAGGAAGAGGGCCTATGGGAATTTCTGCTTTCATTGTAGAAAGTAACACTCCTGGGTTTAAAGTAAGTAAAGTACTTAAAAAACTAGGACATCACACTTCTGTGACCGCCGAACTCGTGTTTGAAGATATGGTCATTCCTAAAGAAAATCTGCTCGGACCTTTGAATACTGGTTTTATGAGAATCGGTAAAGAGACTTTAGAATGGGAAAGAACCGTTTTTGTTGCTGGTCTTGCGGGAGCAATGGAGTTTTGTTTTCGTAAAGGACTTCGTTATGCGAACGAAAGAGTTCAATTTGGTAAACCAATTTCTAGTTTTTATGGGATGCGTGATATTCTAGTTCGTAACTGGGTCTACATTCAAGCAGCTAGGAGATTAATTTATTGGGTAGCAGAACGAAAAGATAGAGGTATTCCATCTCCTTTAGAGAGTAGTTTAGGTAAACTCATTACTTCTGAAATTGCAGAAGATGTTGCTAAGGACTCTGTACAGTTGTTTGGTGGGTACGGGTATATGAAAGAATATTCCGTAGAACGATTTTACAGGGATGTAAAGTTAGGAACCATTGGTGGCGGAACTAGCGAAATCCAAAGATCTATTATTTCTTCCTTATATTCGGGAAAAGAAAAGTTTCAAAAAGAATTTGTTAAATTGGAAAAAGAGTTAAATTTAGCTGACAAGATACAAAATGTTCTATTTGATATAATCATTGCTTTGGACTCTGAGCCAAATCGAAAAAAGCAACAATCGATTGAATTTGCATTTGCAGATGTTTTGTCAATTTTTGTGATCCTTTCTCTTTCGGAACTGGATACACATAAATCTACAGAACACTATTCTTTAGAGGAAAAATTAGTAGATCGAAAGTTACTTTCGTATTATCTTGTTGGGAAATATCTTATGTCTTTCAGTCGACTTTCAAACTATGTTCCATCAGAACTCACTCAATTGTGGAATTTTTATTCCCAATTAGGGAAATCGATTGAAGAAACTGTACATGAACGTTTCCAATCTTTGCAGGAACTTTTGTAGCCGATGAAAGCAGCTGGCCGAATAGCATTATTATATCTGTTATTCGGCTATGTTTGGATATATTTTTCGGATTATGCGATTTCACTAATATTCCAATCACCCGAGGATATTCGAGAAATTCAAAGTGTAAAAGGTTGGGGATTTGTTACTATCTCTGCTTTGATCATCTTTATACTTTTGGTGCGGGAACTAAAGAGACAAAAACATGTTTTGCTCGAGAAAATTGAATCAGACCAACTATTTCAAGTAATTTTAGAACGTATCGAAGATGCTGTTATTGTATTCAATTTGGATACATGGAAAATTGATTTTTTAAGCGAACAAGTTTCGCGTCTGTTTGATATACCAACTAATGAAATTTTGATCCACCCGGAATTACTAATGGAACGAGTCCATGAAGCCGACAGAGAACGGATGACTCATATTTGGATGAACCAATTACGGGATAACCATACTGGATTATTGTATAGGGTCCGCTCCCAAGATGGCCATATTAAGTGGGCCTTAGAACATAGACTCTACATTCCCGCCAGAGAAGGAAGTGCCAACAAAGCCGTAGCTGTCATTACCGATATGACTAGTTATATGGAAAATCAGTCGAAACTCGAACGTTCACTCCGTGAGAACGAAACCTTACTCACTGAAGTCCACCATAGAGTTAAAAATAATTTAGCTGTGATCATTTCTTTTTTGCAACTCCAGGTATATTCTTCTCCACCAGAAACTGCAGATATCTTAGAACAAAGTATAGTCAGAATCAAAGCTATAGCTCTCGTTCATGAAAAATTATATAGTAGTAAAAATTTATCAGGTCTTAGTTCGGTAGATTATATCACAAGTCTAGTTGAAAATATAAAACTTATGTATATGAGGACTGATATACTCATTGAGTTAGATATTCAACAGTTGGAGTTTAACATCATCGATGCGATCCCTATGGGACTTATGATTACGGAGATGTTAACTAATAGTTTTAGACATGCATTTGCCAAGGGAAAACCTGACGCCTTGATTAAAATAGAGTTTATTGTTACTGATAAATACAATTACGAATTAAAATACAGAGACAATGGTATTGGTTTCCCACCAGGATTAAATTATAAAAAAGCAGAGTCTATCGGCTTATCGGTTATTTTCTCATTATGTAGTCAGATGAATGGTCGTGAAGTTGAATGTTCCTCCTCTCCAAACGAAGGAGTGTTTTATCACTTTGCCTTTTCACCAAAAAAAATGATTCCTAAGGATGATTCAGATGTATCAAAAAGGTAAAAGTTTTTTAGAAATTCAAATCGGAGATTCGGCCTCCTTTACCAAAACCATTACCGAAACAGATGTGTATTTATTTGCAGGGATTAGTGGAGATTTTAACCCACTCCATGTAGACGAAGAATATGCTAAAACAACAAGTTTTGGAACGAGGATTGCTCATGGGGGTCTTGCTGCTTCTCTTTTGGCGCCTGTGCTTGGAATGAAACTTCCTGGACTTGGGACTGTTGCTTTAGAAACGACAACAAAGTTTCGTAGGCCAGTTTATTTCGGAGATACAGTCACTTGTTCGGTGGAGGTAATAGAAAAGGTAGAGAGATTAAAAGCAGTAAGGATGAAAATTGTATGGACGAACCAAAAATCGGAAGTTGTCAGCAAAGGAGAGACTCTTGTCATTCCTCCCGGCTAAGAAATTGACCTAAGAGCCCAATTTCATCTTCTACATATTCACGGATTTCTTCTAATTCATCTTCATCAAGAATTTCTTCTAAGATTTCTTCTCCAGTTTCGTCTTGGCTAATTCTCATGACAATATATCCGGGAACATCAGAATCTGGGTCGTCCATCTCTACATTGACAAACTGAAATTCTTGTTCTGTGGCCGGAAGGAAAACTAGGTAATCATTTCCCATTTGTGAAAATGAATAAAATACTTCCCATTGGTAACTGTTACCTCTTTCATCCACAAGATCGATTTCTTCAGTAACTCTGCTTGGTAGGAAATCATCTGCTTGGAATCCTAAATCGTTAATATCCATCAGGAAAAGAACTCCTTCTCAAAAGGAAGACTATGTTTCTTTTTAAAGTTACACTCTTTACAGGCAGGAACTAAATTGGCTTTTACTGATTTCCCTCCTCGAATAAGGGGAATTAGGTGGTCCATTGTTAATTCATCTACTTTGAATTTTTTTCCGCAGTAATGGCAAATTCCTGAGGAACGTTTGTTTTTCCACCAGGCACTATTTTTAAGTTCTTTTGCTTTCCTTCTTTCCCGTGCGATTTCTTCATCGCTCACATCGGAAAAAAATGAATCGGAGGGAGATTCCGTCATGGTTTAAAAAAATCTGTTTTTTTCCCTTCGTCAAGAAAAAGATGGAGGAATGGGAAGATTGGTTTACTTAGACAATTTACGATCCTTTGCACTTTTACTCGGAATTGTGTTTCATGCTGCGATTGTTTATGCCACAGATATAAAATACGCCATCCAAGATGAGACAAGAAGTGAGGTTTTATCCTATTTTTGTTATTGGATTCATAGTTACCGGATGCCCATGTTTTATATGATTTCTGGTTTTTTTTCTGCGATGGTTTGGACCAAAAAAGGTTCTGCCTTTTATTTGGAAGCAAGGTTCAAACGAGTACTGATACCTACCATTTTTGGTCTCATTTTTCTTGCTCCCGTACAATACTACCTTACTGAGCTGATTAAAAATCCTAGTTTAGATCTTTTGACCTTTTTAGATTATTTTTTTACCAAAGAACAATTTCAACATTCGCATATTTGGTTTCTTGTGGATTTGTTTTGTTTTAGTATTCTTTATAGTTTAATTCCAAAGTCATTTTTTACAGCTAAAATTTGGAATCAAATCCCATTAGGGATTTATCGATATATATTGCTTGTTAGTTTTTGCTTTCTTTTTGTGGTCCTTTGGCATACACAAATTTCGAAAGGGGAATCATATTACGGAATTTTTAAACTTACTTTTGTTTTTCAGTTTTCCTTTTTTATCGCAGGAGTGTTTTGTTTTCATTGGAAAAGTATTCTTTTCCCCAATAACAATTCATTTATGAAAACGACTTCCATATTTGTATGGGCTATTTTTGTTTATTTGCTTTTTAAAGATCTGGAAATTGATGATCCACTATGGATCAACTTTCAATATGTTAATGTTTGGATTAGAACTTTTCATATTTTTTTATGGGTGGTTTCACCCTTTTTATGGACAAGTTTTCTCATCGTAATTTTTCAATCTTTTGGAAATAAGGATGGAAAGTTAGGAGTCTATTTAATTGAAGCTAGTCTTCCAATATATTTGGTACATCATCCCATTTCCTTAATGTATGCTTATTGGGTAAGAGAGATGGAGTGGGGAATATGGTTGAAGTTTATTTCCCACATTATAGTTGTATTAGGTGTTAGTTTTTTCTTATACGAATTTTTAATCCGAAAGAGAAAACCTCTCCGATTTCTCTTTGGATTAAAAAGTAATTAAGATTATGTTTTGCTTACTGCTTGGATTGCGGAAGCCACAGCAGAATCCATACTTCCTGTATGAAACGCTAAATGTTCACCAGCAAAAAATACTCGTTCGAAAGGTTCTGCCCAGACATCTTTGATTCCAAAACTACCTGGCGGAAACAAAGATACAAATCCTGCTCTTCCAGTTGTTTTTTGAAAACTATGAAAGATAAATGGAGATTCTAAGGCCAATTCCAAATCTCCCACTTCTTCTAAAGAAGATGTCATCAAATTCTTTTTCTGGCGTTCACTTCCTTTTTCAAATAAAGACGCTCTATCTCCAGTAGAAATGGAAGTAACTGCTGTTACATTTTTTCCAATGGCAGCTTCGGAAACATAAAAAGTTTCTGCAGCCGTATTCGTTGATAGAAAGAAATTGGATAGAGAATCTTTTGATTTCACTAAACTTATGTTTTTTGAAATTTTTCCAGTTTGCATACGAAGACCTGAGTAAATTAGGTCTTTTGGAAGACCCGGTGTCCATTTGATATCAAGAACCGCAGCTGCAGGAAGTGCACAAATTATCAAACTAGCTTTAATAGTTCTACCGGAAGATAAATCCACTGTGACTTGGTTTTTTTGTTGTGAAACTTTAGTGACAGTTTCGCCTAATAGAATTTCTTGATTACGCAACAAATTTGTTAGTTCTTTGATAATTCTTTCTGCTCCACCTCTTACTTGAAATTTTGGTTTTAATGCCGATTGAAGTGCGGAAAGATCATCTAATACCGATTCGCTGGAAATTTGATTTAGGTCAGCACCAAGTAGGATACGGTAGAGATCGTTCATGGAACGAATTTCTTCTTCTGTTAAACCTTGGTATCTTGCATAAGAAGAAAAATTAATTTTGTCTAAACCTTGTTTTTGTGTGCTTCCTAAAGACTTATGAAGGTCTATGACTTTTTCTAAAGTTTCTATAGAAGCTGGAGATATTTTTAATAAATCGCTATTTGATTTTTGAATCGAAAAACGATCAGAAATGTTTGCGGAAACTAATTCTAAATTCAGCTGTTTGACCAAACTTTTAATGTCAGATTGACCATCGCCTATCCACTCACCACCTAAATCCTGTAAGATTCCTAATTCCGGATTTTCATAAGTTGCAATGCGGCCACCCAACTTATCTCCACGTTCAATAATAGTGACATCATGCCCGGTTTGTTTTAATAAATAGGCAGAATAGAGTCCAGAAAGACCACCACCTAAAACAATGGCTTTTTTCCCACTGCTAGACTTTGGTTTGGTTTCAGCAATGGTCGTTGTTGCGGTTTGTCCGAATGATTTTTTAGGGAGGATTAAACCTGCCCCTAAGGTAACAGCACTTATCTTTTGTAGGAAACGTTTTCGATTCATAGAACTTTCCCCTATTTTAACATTGGAAACAAAAAAGGCTAGAAAAATTAGAAAAATACAATCTGATTACTTTGTCTTTTTAAGCGAATTGGGAGATGACTGCCTTTGTTTTTTCACAATATAAAATATTTTTTTCTAAACCTATTTGTTTTTTTACCTTCGATTTTATTTGCTGAGTCCGCTATTTCACTCCAGCCCCAAATTTTCGGAAAACCTATTTGGCAGGATGTTCTTGTTTTGGAAGACAAAGACCAATCGGTGACACAAGAAAACCTAATACGCGGCACCTATGATTCCCAATTTCAAAAAATAACTTCTCCAAATTTAGGTTTTTCTAAATCTACTTTTTGGATTCGATTGGCAGTTAACAATCCCACAAAGGATATAATTCGTTGTAATTTGGTGTTTGATTTCCCGCTTTTGGATGAAGTTGAGATTTTCGGAATAGGAATTCCTAAATCAGTTTTGAGAACTTTAGGAGACATCTTTCCCTTTTCTGAAAGAAATTTAGATTATAGAAACCCTGTATTTCCTTTCGAAACAAAAGGCGAAACTACAGCAGTATATTATTTACGAATCCATTCCGAATCAACGATTCCATTAGCTCTTGTTATTTGGACGGAACGTGAATTTTATGACCAACTCAACAAAGAACAAATGATTTTCGGTTTGTTTTATGGGATATTGTTTGTAATGATTGCTTATAACTTTTTTATTTATATTTTTACTTATGAAAAAAGTTATCTTTTTTATTTGTTTTTTATAAGTTCCATATTTTTCTTTCATTTAATCAATAACGGGTTTGCATTTCAATATCTTTGGCCTAACGCCATTTTTTGGGGAAACTATTCTTTACCTTTTTTCATTTGTGTTTCTTGCATTACTGGACTTCTTTTTTCAGACAATTATCTCAGTTTAAAAAAACATTTACCAAAAATTTCCAAACTAATGTGGGTTTGGGCAGGGATTCTTTTATTATTTTCAGGAATTCTATTTTTCTTGAGTTACCGAATCGCAATGATTACGGCGATTTTGCTGACAGTGCCAACGGCTCTCGTTATGGTATTTAGCGGTGCCACCACTTATTTTTCTAACGTGAGGGCTGCTCGGTATTTTTTGATTTCTTGGACTTTTTTCCTTTTGGGTGTGCTTTTATATTCTCTAAAGAGTTTGGGTTTTTTACCAGACAATCATATCACTCGTTGGACCATCCAAATTGGAACCGCTTTACAAACCATTTTGTTGTCACTTGGGCTTGCGGATCGGATTAACTTTTTAACACGTAGCCTAAGAGATCACATTAGGGAATTATCACATGCAAAGTTAAAAATTGAAGAATCAGAAAAACGATTTAGGGAAATTTTTCAAGGTTCCGATGAAGTGATCCTTATGATGAACGATAATTTTGAAATCATCAATGCAAACCGTGCCCTTTCCAAACATATGGGTTTTCGGTTGGATGATTTAAGAGGTAAAAAAATAACAGAATTTTTATACAAAGGTCGTGATCAGAGTTCCGATTATAATGTTCTATATGTTAACGATAAACTAACGGACTTAAAAATGACAGGTTCTATCGTGAATTTTAAAACAGAGTTTGAACAAAAATATGTAAAGGAACCAAAAGAGATGTATTGTCGACTACAGTACATCAACTTTGATGAAACAAGAGAAGTTCTTGTCACAATGTCTTCCCAATCTGAAGACACAATCATTCAGCTAATCGAATCAGAAAAGGTCGAACTTTCTATGAATAATTATTTGAGGAATGCAGAACTTGTTTCTCAAAGGATAACCTCTCAACTCGCAAAGTATCTTTCCAATATAGAACAGACGGAAGTAAGATCATCGATTCGCGAAATTATTATCAATGCCGTCGAACACGGAAATTTAAATATAAGTTTCGATGAAAAATCAAAAGCTCTTTTGGAAGGGAACTACTTGGAATTTTTACAGAAAAGACAAGAAGACCCTCGTTATAGCCAAAAACAAGTAAAAATAGAATATTCTTTTACTAGTGAATTTGTGGCATACCGTATCACCGATGAAGGTCGCGGGTTCGATCATAAAAAACATATGGAAAAAACTTTAGAAGAAATGAACGAAGCTCACATACAACATGGTCGTGGCATTCTAATGACAAAATCTGTTTTTGATCGCATTGAATATAACGACCGTGGCAATCAGGTTAGTTTAATTAAATACTTAAATAAGAGCTAATTACGGAGCCAATCCAATACCCACCACTCATTCCATTCTTTAGAGTAGAGGAGTTTGCCTGGAAGATGGCTTTGTAATAAACCTAAAAACTGATCTTTTTTTTCTGTAATGATACCTGAAAAAATGATTCTTGGTGCCTCAATCTTAGCCAAGTGACGTATGTTTTGCGATAACACTGCATAGGTAATATTTGCAATGGCTAAATCATATTTGGTATTGGATAACTTCGGATTGTCTATTCCTGATTCTTCCACGCTGAATTGGAAACCTTTTGGGTATTCGTTTTCTGTCCAATTCGACCAAGCAGCTTTTACCGCATTGGGATCAATGTCCAAAGCAAAAATTTTAGAAACACCAAATTTCGCAAGGCCAATGGATAAAATTCCTGAACCGGTTCCTACATCACATGCCGATTGAAATTTAAATTCACCTTTATCATACAATTCATCCAAATACTCTAATATGAGTTTGGTGGTTTCATGGTGGCCCGTGCCAAAAGCGACTCCGGGATTAATAAAAAGTGGGATCCCACCGTTTGGTTTCCAAAGTTTAATAGTCTCTGGTTCATTTTTTTCCCAAGTGGGAATGACCCAAATTTTTTTTCCAATAGGGAATGGTTTGTAGTATTCTTTATAAGCTTCTTCATAATCACGAGTTTCGATGTTTCGTGATTCTGCGTTGGAATTGTCTGGTGCGTTGATTTTTAAAAAGATAAGAACCTTTAATTCTTTATCAATTTCATCCGTTTGTAAATAAATTCGAATATTAGTATTGTCTCGGATTAGGCCTTGGTCTTTTTCTTTAGGGGCCTCACCATCAAATAAAATTTCGTAATAACCAGCACATTGAAGAGTATCTAACAGTTCATAAAAACTGTCAGATAAATCTTTTGGTAGATTGACTTTGAGTTCTCTATATTCCAATCTTAACCTATTTCGTCCGTATAATCCATAACAAGATACATGAGTGTTTCTTGGTCTGTAGGATTGGAATACTCATGCGAAACATCGGCTTTAAAAAATACGGAATCTTTTGGTTCTAGTTCGACAACTTTTTCACCTACACGTAACCGCAGTTTGCCGGAGACTACAACTAAGTTTTCCGTGGTTCCTGTTTTGTGTGGTTCGGCAACTTCATGGCCGCCTGGTTTTAAAATGAGTTCGTAAAATTCTGTTTTGCGATTTCCTAGAAATGGAAAAAGTGCACGGCTTGCAAAAACTTTGGAATTGGAATACAGAACCTTGGAATTTTCCGCTTTAAGAATATGAATTCCATCTTGGTTTTTTTCTTTGAGGAGTTCGGAAAAAGGGACACTCAGTCCATTGGCAATCTTCCATAACACAGAAATCGTGGGAACGGATTTCCCTTGTTCAATCTGTGATAACATCGCACGGCTCACACCACATCGGTTTGCGAGTTTGTCCAAAGAAAAACCTTTTGTATGACGGATGAGTTTCAGATTTTCTTTGACGACATCTGTTATATAATCGCCTGATTCTGAAATCAATTGGTCTATTCCGTCACTCGGTTGCTCAACTTTACTTACCATTGTCCAAGCGTCCAATATAACAGAGGTACTGTCAAGAAACTATCGTTTGATCCTTTCTTTTTTCTCTTCCACCACAAAGACCGGAGGGAGTTTTAATCCTTGGGGAAATTTTTTTTGGATTTCTTTGGCAGTTCCGCGAAAACAAGTTTCGTTTGCCATCGAGATTCCGAGGGCCAGAAAAATCTGACGATCCCCTGGTAGAATTTTTGCTAAGGTTTCAAGGCAGTGTTTGGCTCGGTAAGGTGTTTCATAAAAGGCAATGGTGATTCCAAGGCCTAAGTATTGTTTTAAGGTTCGTTCTCTTTCTTTTTCTTCTCTTGGTAAAAATCCCAAAAAAAGAAAGGGGGAGGTAGTAAACCCAGAACTGGTGAGAGCGGCGATAAGAGCTGTAGGACCAGGAGCCGAACGAACTTCGACGCCCATCTCCCAAGCTAGTGGGACAATCCATTTCCCCGGATCTTCGAGGCCAGGGCTACCCGAATCAGAAATGAGACAAGTTCTTTTGGTAGTTGCCAGTTTCATGGCGATTTCATCCATTTCTTTTCTGGATGTATGTTCGTTCAGTAGATCAAAGGGTTTAGAAATTCCCAACTTCTTTAAAAAAGTAGAGGTAGTTCTTTGTTCTTCTCCAATGATCCAGTCGGCTTCCTCTAACAAGGTTTTGGTGCGAGGTGGGATGTCTCCATCATTTCCAATCGAATTTGATACTAAATAGAGTCGGTTCATGTAAGCACTGAAGGAAAGGTAAAGTAAGGTTGCACAAAAATTCCTTGGGCCGCACAAGCAGTAGCAAATTCGGGGTTGTCGCGGTTGATTCCCACAGCCATTTGTTTGGCAAGACAAAGCATTGGATAATCGTTAAAGGAATCGCCAAAGGCAAGATCGGGAGATATACCGATTCTTTCTTCGATAGCTTTTACTTTTCCTTCTCCATAAGTATATGGTTCAATGAGTTTGTGAGAAAACTTTCCATTTTCACCTAATACTTGTCTCATGCCGATGACATTGGATTCTTTCACGGGAAAAAGGTGGGAAATGGCTGCAATCCCAGGTTCAGGAGAAGCGGTCACTATGTACACATTCCAATGGTAGTGGTATAAATAAGCGATGAGATCTTTCATTTCCACTTGGGGGAAAACACCTGAATCTTTGTCGTGGATATAAACTCGATCCCAAGCCTTTCTCGAAACTTCATAGTATTCTTCTAGGTTCATTCCTTGGAAAATAAAACTAGTCCAACGATATCCTCTTTCGATACCGTATTCTTTTAGTTGGTAGGAATATTCTTCCCAAATCAAACCTTCCTTTTCTGGAATGCTCAGTTTGGTATGGTCTTTCCAAAGTTCTTTATCTCGGAAGAATTCGGATAAATCTTTTGGTACATAAATCAGGCCATCATGAAGGAGTTCTTCCATGATTTTTTCGCCAAAGTCGTTTCGAATGAGTGTGTTGTCGAAATCAAAACAGGCAATGCCTGGGGCTTTCGGTATGATGGTTGTCAGACGGTCGAAAATCTCGTCCGTCCAACTGTTCTTTGTCAGGTTAGTCACTAATACTTAGTCTGCAAATCCAACGATGCTTGTGGCAACTCCTTCTTCGTAGGGAGTAAGAAAGTTTTCAGGATTGAGATACACATTATGAAATCGAACTTCAAAGTGAACATGGGGACCTGTGGACTTTCCTGTATTTCCAGAAAAAGCAATGATCTGTCCTTTGCGAACTACATCCCCTGGTTTTACAAGTAACTCTTGGTTGTGGCCATAAACTGTATGGAAATGGTTCATGTCGTGGTGATAAATTTTAACAGCAAGGCCATAGTCTCCACCTCTCCCCGCTTCTTCGACCACTCCGTCTGCGGCCGCAAGGACAATGGAATTTTTAGGAATGGCGATGTCGAGGCCAGTGTGCCAAGTGTTCCAGCGCCTTCCAATCCGAGAAGAGATCCGAGATTTGTGGTTGGGTAGTACTGGCCAAATGAACTGGTCAATCGGAGATTCGACAGTTTCTCGGAAGAGTTCTTTTTCTTGGAGTCCTCGCATGTATTCTGCGGAATAAGGAAAGAAAATAGAACGTTTCAAACGAGTTAGGTCGGATTCTTTTAAGTGATTGATCTCCATTACCTCTTGGGCCAGGATTCCAAACTCAGAAGCCTTTTCGAGGAGGCTCTTTTTCTCCGCATTTAGGTCTACCCAAAGACCCCACTGCTCATTGTAACGTTGGAAGACATGGTTGTCCAAAAATACAGGACCATTTTTTTGCTTCTGGTAGGCCGCATAGGCGGAGTAGGTCACTACAAACAGGATTAGGACTAGTATGATATAGTAACTTCGGTTGCGCTTCATCTCATTTCGCCTCAAAAACTCTGGTGCAATGCCAAATTCTCACGGGGGTCCATCCGGTCAAGGGGAACGAACAGAGGATTCCGCCCTAATCATGGCATTTATGTGACATAACACTGAGAGTGGATTTCAGGTCATCCTTTTTTATGAGTGTTCGCTGATTAGAGAACGGTGTTTCTTTGCGATTCTCACTCTTCGCCCATTTCTATTTTTGGGGAAGAGTGGAAATTGGTAGGTTCAATGTGAAAAAGGAAACTCAGGTTGCTTCTGCTTTCTGTCCACTGGTGCGGTAAAGATAGATTCCTGCTACGAGGAGGCAAACAATCCCAATTGCATAGTATGCCCAACCCACATCAAAGTAAGCTATGACAAGAAATCCAAAGAGTAACCTTGTGATTTCCATAGCTCCCGCCCAAGATTTACCTTCGATCAGTGCATTGATGGCAACAAGCGAGAGTGTGACCCAAACCGTGATGAGCACTTGGGAAACAAAAGAGAATTTTGCTACAAATAGAAGAAATGCAAAAGCCAAAAGCAGTACTAAAACAAACCAAGTAGTGGTATAGGTTCTTACTTCTGGTCCAGGTTTCGGATCATACTTATGGAAAGTATCCGGACTAACTTCAGGGATGGGTAAAAATCCATCGGGTTTGGTTCCTTCTCTTGGATACCAACCAGGTGGTTTGAAAAATACCTTAATTTTATCTAAGAAATAGGGAGCGCTGGCAGCTTGTTTGATGAGTTCCCAGTAATAGTGAAAATTGGCGTAAACCGGGTTGAAACTACGAAGGGGTTTTACGGTTCCATACACACAGGGTTCTGTTTCTTCTTGGAAAGTACCAAACATACGATCAAAAATGATAAAAATTCCGCCGTGGTTTTTATCAATGTAGATAGGATTGATGGCATGGTGTACTCTATGGTGAGAAGGAGTGGAAAGTAGGTATTCTCCGATTTTTCCAATTTTACCCACTGCTTTTGTATGGACCCAAAATTGGTAAATCAGATTGATTTGTCCACTGGCAAGATACATCCAAGGATGGAAACCAATGAGGGCTAAGGGAACATAAAAGATCCATGTAACTATTCCCCCTAGTCCTGTTTGGCGAAGGGCTACCACTAAATTGTATTCTTCACTGTGATGGTGGATGACATGTCCTGCCCAAAGTAGGTTCACTTCGTGGGCCAAACGGTGGGACCAATAATAACAAAAGTCTTGGCCTACAATACAAAGGATCCAGGCCCAAGGGTTGGTCATGGCAAATTCAAAAAACCGAAAGTGTTCGTAGATATAAAAATAAGCAAAGAGTCCGATGCCTTTTTGGAACAGTCCCCAGATTTGAGAAATAATCCCCGTACTAAGGTCAGCAATGGAATCGTTTAACCGGTAAAGGGCTTTGTTTTTGCGGTATCCAATGAAAACTTCAATTCCTATGAGAAGGAAGAAAACCGGGATGGCATAGGTAACAATGGGCGGAGGTGTGAAATTCTCGAACATAGCGGTGGTAATTTTGCCATCATTTTGACAAATGGTCAAGCAAATGTTGACCCAGGGTCAGAAATTGTTCACGGTTCAATTCTTCCGGCCTTGCGGTAGGAGGAACGCCCGCAGATTGGATGGCTTTTCCGAGTGCCTCCCGAAAGAGGGGGTCTTCCGAAAAAGGAGATTCTCTGAGGCTTACCTGAATCTGTTTTCGTTTTCCCCAAAACAAAGTGCGGAGCATTCGAGACCAGAGTTCTACCTCAGTTTGGTTTTTGAGTTTCCAATGGTTCTCTTTTGATTCTTTTTTGGGAGAAAGTAAAATTAGTGCAGAGTGGATTTTAGGAATGGGGAAAAAACAGTTTTTATGAACTGTCTTTAGATACTTCACATCACAAAACGCAGAGAGAAATACAGATAAGGAAGAGGTTTCTTTGACAAGGCGTTCGGCAAATTCCTTTTGCACCATAAAAATTCCCCCTTGAAAATTTCTACAGTGGATGACTATGGTATTGATGATTTCTGTCGTTAGGTGGTAAGGCAAATTTCCAAACACAAATACCTTTTCTTCATAGATATGAAAAAGGTTTTCTAAAGCATCTCCTTCGAATAGGGAAGCTTTGGGAAACTGAGGTAAGATTTCATCCTTAGCCAATTGGATATAAGCATAATCAATTTCAAAAAGATATGTTTTTTGATGCAAGCTGAGAATGGGGTAAGTGAGAGTTCCTAGGCCAATCCCAATTTCTGCAAGAACGATTGAATCGTCATTTAATAGTGGTTCTGCGGATTTGACAATAAAATCGACTATATTCTGGTCAATGAGGAAGTTTTGCCCAAATTTCTTTTGGGCCCGAATGCCTTTGGCTTCAAAGAAGGTTTGGATTTTGGATATGGTCGCGTAAGGGGATTTCAAATGTTTCCTCAACGAGTATCATTTTCCAGGCAGTCGAAATCCCAAGTAGTTTTTGATACTGAATCCATTCTTTCGCATCCTTTTTTTTCCAAGGAGGAAAGTCCAAAAGGAGAATTCCTTTCCAACGAGGGTTGGTTTTTGACTTATCTGCTAGTTTTGTTTGTTTTAAAAACCTTTCTACCTCTTTGGGATTCCCATCAAACCGAATGATCGAATAAAATGGGTTCATATTGGCACCTAGGATTTCGGTTTGGACTGGTTTTATCGGCAGTTGGAATTGGGAGATCCATTTCGTTGTTGTTTCTGTCCCATGCCAATAAACATCTGTTATATTGTGCTTTCGAACTAAAGAAAAAATATTGGCCAAACAAGATTCAGATTCAAAAGAAACTTTTTGCGGTGGGGGTAGGCCTGGATTTGGATCCGTCCATTTTTTAGAAAAACAATTTCCAAAAAGATACAAATGGTCACCGTTTCGAATGGATAAATTTCCTTTCCTTTTATGGGTGATTAAAGAAGGAACATCTGTTCTAGGAAAAAAATAGGAAACACTCAAAAAGAAAACAGGCAAAAAATACAGGGGGTTTTTTAGGTAGGGCGATTGTAGAAAACGAATTTTAGGATAAAGATAGAAAAGAAGGGATAAAAAGACGGAAAGAATACAGAGGTCTAAGGGAACATGGGCCCAAGTTTTATAACCTCTACCTAAATTCCCTAACGAATGAAAAATCTTTAAAAAAATGGAAAGTTCAAAAGAGGCGGGAACCCAAATCCAGGAAATGATTTGGTCTTCTAAAAACTTTGGCACTAAGGATTGTAAAAAGAAGGTAAAATAAATTGTGGGCAAAAGGATACCGGCTAAGGGAACTAAAAGAAAGTTAATCCAAATTCCTCCGAAGGAAAAAGATCGAAAGTAATAAACTAAAACAGGAAAACTACAAAGAGAACAAGCGACTGTTAAATGAAGATTTTCCTTTAAAATGGATTTCGATTTTGGAATCAAAATTTGATCTAAACTAGGTTTTAAGAAAAAAATTCCAAAAACGGCACCAAAGGATAATAAAAATCCAATACTTAAAAAATCATAAAATAAAAAAAACGCAATGAATGCGGAAGAAACAACAAGTAAGTCTGCGGGGCCGATTTTTCTAAAAAAAAGGGAGGCCACAAGAGATAAAAAAACAAAAAGATAAGCTCGCAAAAATGAAACTGGAAAATCGAGGGCATACAAATATAAAAAACCAACACCTAACGAAAGTATAAGTGAAATCCATTTTCTTTTTCGAAAACATAGGTTTCCCAAAAACTGTAAAGATCCTATAAAAATTCCTAAGTGAAGACCGGAGGCAGCAAACAAATGTAAAATGCCGGATTCTTTAGCTAAGTCCTTAAAACTTTCTGGAATTTCTTTAGTAGAGCCTGTGACAAATCCCATCACAATTCTTGATTCAAATACTGTAAGTGGAGATTTTTTAATTTGGGTTTCAAGATAAGAACGAAAGAGGGGATGTATTTTTTTTGTCCTCGGTCCAGAATGTAAGTTTGCAAATAATAAAAACAAAATCGAAGCCAAAAGGAAAAGATAAACCTTTTTATCTATTTTATTGGGAAGTATTTTTGGGGTAAAAGTATAAAGGACAAATAAAAAAAGTGATAAAAATAGTATGATAGAATGAGAACCCGGATACACAAACTTGAGTTTCAATAGAAACGCAGTGCCACATATTCCCAAACAGAACCAACTAAAATCTGCCCTTGGGAGAAGATAGATTTCCCGCTTCATATTGGGATTAGGTAAAAATTTAGATGTTTTGGTTCTTTAGAATTTAAAAAGGATAGATGCCTAAAACTTTTCGAATGTCTTCGATTTTAGTCTGGGCTACAATCTTTGCTTTTTCTTTTCCTTCTTTTAAAACTTGGTGCACATAATCTAAGTTATGTGAAAGTTCTTCTCGTTTTTCGCGGTAAGGTGCAAAATGAGTTAAAATGGACTCCAAAAGATCTTTTTTAAGATCTCCATATCCGGTTCCACCAAGTTTGTATTTTTCAATTTGTAATTCTTTTTCTTTAGGGGAAAGGAATAGAGAATGAATTTGAAAGATCACTGAGGTTTCTGGGTCCTTTGGTTCATCGACGGCCTTCGAATCACTGACAATGGACATCACTTTCTTTTTGATCTCTTTTTCGGTTCCAAAGAAATCAATGGTGTTTTTATAAGATTTGGACATCTTGGCTCCGTCCACACCAGGAACTGTCGCAGTATTTTCATCAATGTCTGGCTCAGGAATTGTAAGAACCGAACCAAATTGTGTATTGAATCGTTCTGCAATATCACGCGCAAATTCCAAATGTTGTTTTTGGTCTTTGCCAACAGGTACCTTTCCTGCTGAATAAAGTAAAATATCACTAGCCATTAAGATTGGGTATGTAAATAGTCCTGCCCCTGGAACAAAACCTTTGGCAACTTTGTCTTTAAAAGAATGAGCCAGTTGTAATTGAGAAACAGTGATTGATTGTGATAAATACCAAGTGAGTTCCGTAACTTCCGGGACATCACTTTGGATCCAAAATACAGTTTTTTGCGGATCAACACCTAGCGCCAATAAGTCGATTGCGCATTCTAAAGTGAAGTTTTTTAATTCTTCTTTGGATCGGAAAGTGGTAAGTGCATGTAAGTTGGCAATAAAAAGGAATAATTCTTCTTTGGATTGGTAATCTAAGATTTTTTTAATTGCAGAAAAATAATTTCCTAAGTGGAGTTTTCCTGAAGGTTGTAAACCAGTAAGGACTCTCATGTATCTCCTTCCGCTTCTGATTCATTCATGATTTCAGAATCACCTTGGCCTTCGGAAGATTCTGAATTGACCGCTCCGCCTGATTCTTTGTTAAAACTGGAGTAAGTAAGTCTTTCGTACTCTTTGTTTAATTTGATTAGTTCTTGTTCGATTTTTCGGTGTGCAGTGAGTTTTGAAGTGGTTGCAGGATCTTTGAAAATTACAGCATAATTATAAAGATATTTAGTAAATTGGATGAAAACATCTTCTACTTTCATTCCATTGATTCTTTCTTTGGCAACAACAGCTTTGTCGTAATGAGGAATGAATCTTTGTGCAATTTTTACTTCTTCAATCACTTTGTCTTTTGTAGAAACGATTTTATCGTTCACTTTCCCTTTGGACTCGGTGACTTTTGCCATCAAGTGGTTTTCTACAATGATATTGAGTTTACCGGCAAAACTTCCGAAGAATTCGGATGCTTCTTGTAATGCTTGTACAATTGGTCCCGCGATTTGATCATTTGCTGCATTCCCTGTACTAAAATCCATTCCATACTGTTGGAAACTATATTGAAAACTTGGGAATTTTTTATTGAAGTTGTCAATGGTTCGAACGAGTGAATTGAGTTGGTCAATTTCGTTTCTAAATAGGCCAGGTTGAATGATTAGAAGTTCTTGGTTTTGGTTTTTGTCACCAAGACGAACATATCCTTCTATTAAGTTAATATATACTGTTTGAAGGTCTCTTAACAATAAGTAAACGAGTCTATGTGGCTGTGATTTATAACTGTTTTTAACTGTTTGGCTTTTTGCCGATTCCGGCATATGGTGTGCCATAAAATCATCCACAACCGCATTTAAAAAATCAAAACTGATTTTTCCTTTATCATCAATTGAGAAATAACGAGAACGCAGGTTGGTTAGTTCTTCTTTTTTAAATGCTCTTGTATTGATATCGTCGGATATTTTTGCGACCGTGATTTCTACTTCTTTTTGGATTTCACGAGCTGCTTGGAATTTATGTTCTTGGATGGCCGGAACTCTTAAATCCGTTACAATTTCTGGCCAAGTGAACATTTTCTTCTTAGCCACTATATAAAAAGCGGTTATGGCTTCTGATAACTTTGGCCTAGTATTTTCCAAATTGAGAGCATAATTCACACCTTCCATGATTTTACCAAGTTTAGGTGTTAGTTTTTCATCCATTTTGACAATGTCAGGAAGGTTAGAAAGGATGATGTCGTTTGCATCACTTCTTTGTAAAAACCTAACATAAAACATCTGCATCTTTAAGGAACGTTCTAAAAATATATCTGCAGAAATTTTGTCCAAAATTAGAGCATCAAGTGAGGCAAAAGCATTATAGAATTTATTAAAGTTATTGATGATATTATAAACGAGGGGAGTCCAAATTCTCCAACCTTGTTGTTCCGAAACACGAAGCGCTTGGATGGTGGGAATGAGGACATCTTCTTTCATTCCTCGAAATAGTTTTTCCACATTATTGGAAATAGTTGGGTTCCTTCCAAAAAGTCCTATGTCAATCGTACCCGTATCTTTTCCAAATTTGCTTATGGAATTATTAACACCGCCGGCTCCACCACCAAATAAACCAGCCAGTAATCCACCACCTTGTCTTTGTTCGATGACTCTTTTTTTAGCCGGATTTTGTTTTTGTTTGGCACTTTCAATTGTGACTAAATCACTAGAACGTTTTGGTTTTGGATCCGTGTTTTGAGATTGTGGTCTTGGATTTTCTCTTCTTTGTTCCCGTTCTGGAAGTCCGCGATCACGACCATCGTCTTTTTTCGGTTTATTTTTAGATTCGTAATCCTCATCCACTTTTCGAATGAGGTCAATACGAATGAAGACATCGTTAGATTTTAATATGGCTTCATCGATCAGTTGTTGGTGTTCCGGTGTACGTGTTTTACGATACAAGTCGGCAAATACACGGTGTGCTTCTGTACGAGAGACCGGGGTCACAATTACTCCTTTTGGTTGAGAGGGTTCTCAACAATTTGTGAGCTTGTGGGAGGTTGGAAGTTGAATAGTCCTGTTCCGAGACCAATATTGGTCGCGATGCCTGAGAAGGCCACTTCGGTGATTTCTTCGTCGGAACGTTTCATTTTGAGTACACGAGGTAGGTCGTTTTCGGAAACAACCAAGATAATTTCATTATAACGTTTGGTATTAGATGTGAGACGAAAAGTTCTGCCACTTACTGACACATTTTCGTATCCGGAAAGTAAACCACCGAGTCCCCCGGAAATACCTTTCAAGTCTTGTTTTCCAGCAATAGAGGAATCTGGATTATAGAACCATAAAATTCGGCCATTGGAGGAAATAATCCTTCCATCACTAAACCGGACATGGAGTTGGCCAGGGCTTTTGTACGATACGACACCTGTGAGTCCACCATTGACGGTGACAGAGGCACGAAAACTTTCTAGGGAATTCATTTTGCCTATGACGGCATTCAAGCGATCTCTTCCTTCCTCCGCCCAAAGGAGACCCGTTTGGACAGAGAAAAAGAGAACTATCGATAATTTGGGAAGGAAATTCCTCAAAGTTTGATAGTTTGTATTGGGATTAACCCAATACTTTTTTAAACTCAGAAGTAAGTGCAGGCACTACTTCAAACAAGTCCGCTACAACACCGTAAGTTGCTACTTTGAAAATAGGAGCATCTCCATCTTTGTTGATGGCAACGATGTATTTGGAAGATCCCATACCCGCTAAGTGTTGGATCGCTCCGGAAATACCACAAGCGATGTAACAGTTAGGGGAGACAGTTTTACCTGTTTGACCTACTTGATGAGAGTGAGAAATCCATCCTGCATCTACAGTCGCACGGGAAGCACCAAGTGCTGCACCGAGTGTATCGGCTAAGTCTTGGATGATAGGCCAGTTTTCTGGTCCTTTGATTCCGCGTCCGCCAGATACAATGATAGAAGCATCAGCTAACTGCACTTTGTTTCCACCAGAAAGATCTTTAGAAATAGATTTTGTTCTTACTTCTCCAGCAGAAGCTCCTGATTTTTCTACAGCACCCGCTCCGTCTTTCGGAGTTACCTCTTGGGAGTTAGCACGTACTGTAAACATTTGGATTTCTGAAGAAACTTTAAAGTTTGCGTAAGCTTTACCAGAGTAAATTGGTTTTTTAGCAACCACTTTACCACCGTCAACAGAAAGACCCACTGCATCCGCAACGATTCCCGCATTTGCTTTGATCGCTACTCTTGCAGAGTATTCTTTTCCTTGTGCGGAATGTGGCATTAGAACCACAGCTGGTTTTTTCTCTTGGATGATTGCAAAAATTCCATTTGCATAACCTTCAGGAGAAAATTCACCTAGGTTGGCACCAATCACTGCATCAGCACCAACTGCTTTCAAATCACCAGCAAACGCATCTACGTTGTCAGTGATAAGAACTGTATGAACTTTACCACCGATGGCATCCGCAATTTTGCGACCAGCAGAGGTAAGTTCTTTTGAGATTTTTTTAAGTTCGCCGTTTTTTAATTCACCAACTACTAAAACATCAGCCATGTTCGTCTCCTTAGATGACCTTCGCTTCTTCGCGAAGAGCTTTTACAAGTTGAGATGCAAAACCTTGTGCATCTGCCGCTTCCAGTTTTCGACCAGCGATACGTGGAGGAGGTGGCTCGAGAGATACAACTTCGAGTTTGGATCCAGTAGCTCCGAGTTCTTCTGGTTTTTTCACATCTACTGGTTTTTTCTTCGCAGACATGATTCCTTTTAAACTTGGGTATCTTGGTTCGTTCAAACCTTTTTGCGCAGTCACTGCCAGAGGAGCTGAAGTTTCAACGACTTCTGTTCCACCTTCGATTTCGCGAGTTGCTGTTACTTTGTTTCCGTCAAACTCAAGTTTGAGGGCCATAGCAACGTGAGGAACATTCAATCTTTCTGCAATTTGAACCACAACTTGTGAGCTGTCAGTATCAATCGATTGACGACCACCAATCACTACATCAGCGTTTTCTGCTTTGATGAGGTTTGCAAGAAGTTCAGAAGTGTATGTAGAATCAAAAGTTACGTAATCATCCACTTTCACATGAATGGCTCTGTCTACACCCATAGCGTAGGCAGTGCGAAGTGCTTCTACGGCACGGTCAGGGCCGAGGGACACTGCGATGACTTCTCCACCGCTTTTTTCACGAATTCTGATTCCCTCTTCGATTGCAAATTCATCATAAGGAGAGATGATCCATTTTACGCCAGCTTCGTTGATCGATTTGTCACCGACCTTGATATTGGTTTCCGTATCCGGAACCTGCTTTACTAGAACAACAATTTTCATTCCTTAACCCCGTTTTCGTGGATTACCTTAGACCAGAAAACGGGAGGGAAGTCATAAGGGAAGTAATTTATTCTCTAAAGAAGCTGTATTTGCTCCAATTGTAGGCCCAAATGATCCAAACAATGACAACCAGGACGTTGGCATCGGTGCGGAGAAAGAAGGAAAAACCCAAGGTGAGTGGAAAAAGGAGGAAGAGGAGAAAACTAATGAGAAGGACCAAATGCGGAGTGGAATTCCAGTCCTTTGTGGCCTCTTGGATTTGCACTAGGATATTTTTCTCTGGATTTGGCACCAATTTCCGGAACCGAAAGGCATAAACTAGAACGAAGAGGAAAAATACGAGCGCATGTACGATGAGTAACCACATAAACCCAACCTAATATTTACAGAAGTAGGGAGAAGAAAAAAAAGATTTGGGGAACAAACATTGGAATGTATGAAAGTTCACAAAGGGTCTTTAAAGTAAAATTCTCAGTTTCCCTAAACTGACAAACAACCAACCAAAGAAAGGAAAGACCCATTCCCAAAAGATATTCTCCGGGGAGATTTTGGAAAATCGCCATCCAAAGTAGAATACTAAACCCCGTTCCTAGAAGACCAAACACAAAGTACTTTAGCTTTTGGGGTTGGATCCATTGGCTGAGGGTAAATGTTTTTTGGGACTTGTCAAACTCTCGGTCTATATTGTAGGTGAGAAGGACATTGGCAAAAACATGGAGAAAAAATATCAAAACCATTAAACCTTTTTCACCAAACGAAGAGAAGGGGAGAACGATTCCGTAGGTATAATATCCGGAAACCAAAATTTCTTTGGGGATAGGCGAGAGTTTAGTTACAATTAATACTAAAAAAAAGAGAAAAGATAAAAAAACTAGAAATTGATTTTCTATGAAACTAAATTCTGCGGTGATTCCTAAGAACAGAGAGAAAACCAAAGATACAATTAAAAAACTAACAATCATAAAACTATGATTGTTGTAAAATATACTTCTTTCTGAAAGAGGTTCTTTTTCCCGCAATGCATCCCATAAATGGTCGGCCAGATATAAAGCCCAAACAGAACTTAGGTAAAACAGAAATAGTGTGGGGCGGATGGTTTCTTTAAAATAAAAGGAAAAAAAAGAGAGATTGGCAATGAGAGAAATGAATACATCCAAAGCTAAAAAGGATATTAGTTTTCCGATGGGATTCAAGAACCCGTTTTGGAACATCATTCTTAAATAACGAATGGATTCTGATTTGGCAAAGAGAAAATTCCCTTGCCAGTAAAACTTTCGGTGATGGAATGTCTGCCTATGTTCCACTCCCTCGTCAAAGCCGTTCGTGCCATTTACTGCATTCGAGACCAGTTCCCCAAATATATGTCGGAACTTCTCTCAGAAGAAGAACAAATGGGTGCTTTATTTGCAGTTCGGTTTCGGTATGTGATTGGACTTGCTCTTGTTGCCAGTGCAGTAGCCAATCTCAGTAATACTGATTCTGTATATGGATATTTGGTTAACTATGTAGCCATTACATTATATTTTATCAATACATTCGTTCATTCTCAAATTCTTAAAAAGAGTCGTGGACATTGGAAAACAAAGTATGATTATATTAGTTTGTTTATCGATAACCTACTTGTGACTGTTACCATTTTTAATTGGTATATTTTGAAAGGTGATGGTAACCCGAATTTCCTTGTGAAAACTCCTTTGGTTGTATTTTATCTTTTGCCTTTGTCTTTGAGTTTATTCCAATACCGGTTTTCACTCGTTAATTTTTCCTTTGTTTGTTTTTTATTTAGTTATTATGGATTTCTTTTTTATGCATTACTCGATAAAAATTCCGTAAGTAGTTTCGATTGGCACCAGTATGTTCTGGGTGACCATATCATTTTATCAGATGCAATGGTAACAAAACCGACTGTTTATTTGGTTTTAGTGTTTGCGATTTCTTATGCCATTTTTCGTAGCCTTAGGATGTTATTAAAGTTTGCCGCTGCTGAATCACAAAAAACAACTTTATCTCGATATTTTTCGCCTGACTTAGTTTCTGAAATTGTATCGGAACCAGAAGTGATTCGAAAAGGAAAACGACAAAAAGTAACAGTTCTCTTTAGCGACATTCGCGGATTCACTCAGTTTTCAGAACCAATGGACCCGGAATCCCTTTCCATTTTTTTAACTGAATTTCGTCGCCGCATGGTAAGGGCTATCTTCCAATATGGTGGCAGTTTGGATAAATTTATTGGAGATGCGGTGATGGCAACTTTTGGAACTCCTTCACCATCAGAGAATCCAGGAGAAGATTCAAAAAATGCGGTCCTTGCCGCCAAGTCTATGTTAGATGAATTAAATCATTGGAATTTGGAACGAAAAAAAAACGGGGAATCTGAAATTAAAATTGGAATCGGAATTCATACTGGCGAAGTTTTTTGTGGAAGCATCGGATCTGAAGAAAGAATGGAATACACTGTGATTGGAGATACCGTGAATACTGCCTCTCGCATTGAGTCTGCCTGTAAAGACTTAGGAGTAACTTTTTTAATTTCAGAAGCAGTTTGGTTGGAGATAAGTTCTCCAATCGGATGGGATAAAAAAGCGGATGTGACTCTTTCAGGCAGAGAACAAAAAATTCATTTGTATGCACCAAGCAGGCCTTAGGAGGCCATATTGATTTTATAAACTGCTTCGTGAAGGGCTGGATTAAGTTCTGGATCAATGATATAAATGACGCGAGATGTTCCTGCTTGTAAGGCCAAATCCATAATGGCTTTTCTACGGTCAATTTTAATGCTCTGTAAATCAAAATCTGCAATTTTGAATTTGTTTCCTTTTTGAAACACTGGATTGATACTACAAATCCTTTGGAGTTTGGGTCTGGTTTGGTAACGACCCACATCCAATACAATACAAATATCAAAGTGTGCACGTTTTTCCGAATCCACAGAAGCTGTAATGACAAAGTCACCAAAGTTCACAATGTTTTCGTTATTTGTGAGAGAACTTCCTACGTAGTCCAAAAGATGTCTGATGTTTTTATTGCTATAAGAGAAAAACGAATCGTTAAGAATCATCTTTAGAGCAGTAGAAGATTTGAAAGCCGGTCTCCAAGGTTGGTTCGAGGTGAGGGAAGCATATTCGCTGGCAAGGGAAAGGATGGCAATGTCTTCTTCGAAACTAGCAGAGGTTACATTGTTTTCTTGTAAATGGAGTTGGAGTTCGATGTCTTGTGTGATTCTTTCCTTTCCTACTTCTTTACTATATTTGTCACGGACTGACATGAGTTTGGTGAAAAGAGATCTGGGATCCGGAAAGTTATTATTCACTCCATTGCCACGATAAGGTCTATGATGATTCAAAATTAATGTGCGAACGTGAGAATCAATTTCTGGGGCAGGCAGTGTCATCAAATAGCTGATGATAGGGTGTTGTTGGACAACCGCATATTCCTCTTTTGTAAGTTTAGGATTGTTTTTAATGTCGAGTCTTGAATATCCTACATCCGCTAAATAACTTGCCATCATAAGACTTAAATGGTCTTTTTTATTGGATTCTTCTTTACCTTCGTTTACAATTTTTTTTGTACGAACTTTCATTCCCATTGCCACCACAGTTCGTTTGGTCATGAGTTCGGATTCAACAGAAACTCCAGCAACACCAAGAATTTCTAAAATATTAAAAATTCCCAGTTCGTAGTCGGGATTACTGGTAAAGTCGGTGAGAAGTTCATTGACCGAGTTTTGTACAAATACGGCTTGTTCTGAAGAAAAGGAAGTTTTTCGTAAATCTTCGATGAGAGCTTGGGATTGTTTGGCAAACCTTGAAGTTTTTTCTTGGTCAAATAATTTGGTAGTTCGACCTGGCTCTAAAAAAGGGGCGCCATTAGGATTTTGTTTTGTTTTTTTTAGCTCAGAGATGAGAAAATAGACCCCTTGCATTTCAAACTTTAGGAGTTTTCCGAAGTCAGCTTCGCTTGGGTTTCTTTTTTTGTGAATTAGAATTTGTCCATCTTTGTTGTAAAGATCGAGAGGAATGTTGTTGTTTTTGCGGAAACTATTTAAAGACTCTTCAGTTAACTCAAATTTGGCGAGCTTTTCTCTAGGTACTATGTTTGTATCGTTAGTGCTCATGTTAATTTTGGTTTATAAGACGAAAGTTATTCCCTGATGTTATGGTGAAGTTTCCAATGAATCGATAAAAAGTAAATCATTCCTTGGTTTTTCGTATGACTTTTTGATTTATAGGAATTTCCTCTTAGGATAATTACTAGTTCTTGGTAGTGATTCTATTAGCTGTTGATGAATTTGTTTTATCTTAACATCAGTTGTGTCAATGCTACTAAGAAAAATTAACTTCTGTTAGTGGTTTTTGAATTAGTCCATTGATCATTTAATTTGATTCCATTAAATTTGTTCGTTTTTGTAGCGAATTCAATCTTACTTAGGCATTTTTCACTTTGTTTTTTCGTTTACAAGTTTAGGAAAAGTCCGAAAAAATTATCTCCATGAGTACGCTTTCGACAAAAAAATCATCTCTCGATTTATTTAATCCTACAGAAGACCACCTCGCACTACGAGAGTCTGTGGCTTCCTTTGCAGAACGTGAAATGGACGAACAAGCAAAGGAAAACGATGAAAAAGAAACATTCAATACTTTGTTATTCAAACGTCTTGGTTCGGAACTGGGAATATTTGGTATCACGGTCCCGGAAGCGGATGGTGGACATGGACTTGATCCACTTGCTTCTGTCATCATCCATGAAGAGATGTCTAGGTTTGATCCAGGATTTACTTTGTCCTATTTGGCTCATGAAGTTCTTTTTGTGAATAATTTTTACTATAGTTCTAACCCTTCTCAAAGAAGTCGTTATTTGAGTAAGGTCATCACCGGTGAATGGATTGGTGGTATGGGAATGACAGAACCCGGTGCCGGAACTGATGTTCTTGGGATGACCACACATGCGGTTAAAAAAGGTGATCGTTATATTATTAATGGAGTCAAACAATACATTACGAACGGATCCATTGGCCAGGTTTTTGTATTGTATACCAAGTTAGAAAAAACAGGTAAAAAAATGACCTCCTTTGTAATTGAGTCGTCTTACAAAGGTTTTTCGGTAGGAAAAAAAGAAGAGAAGATGGGAATGCGTTCCTCACCTACAACACAACTAGTCTTTGAGGATATGGAAGTTCCTGAAGAAAATTTACTTGGTGTGGAAAACGGGGCTGTGACCCATATGATGAGGAATTTAGAAATTGAACGAGTGACACTTGCGGCTCAATCTCTTGGAATCGCTCGTCGTTGTATTGATATCATGTGTGATTATACTGTTCGACACAGAGAAGCATTTGGTAAAAAACTTTTGGAATTTGGACAGATCCAAAGAATGGTCGCCGAATCCTATGCGGATTACCAAGCAGCACGAGCTCTTGTGTATCATGTGGCAAGTGAACTTGGTCCCGATGTTCGTAATTCACTTGGCGCGGCTTCCGCAAAACTGGTTGCCACTCAAATGGCAGAACGTGTTTCACGTAACGCTATACAAGTATTAGGTGGATACGGATATTGCCGTGAATATCCAGTAGAACGTTTACACCGTGATGCCATTTTACTTAGCATTGGTGGCGGAACCAACGAAGCTATGCAAAAAAACATTGCAAGCGATCTAAAAAAACTTTGGTCTGAATGAACCAATCGTTTTAATTTGTATCCATCTTTTGGCTTAGAACGGTCTACAAGAAGATGGATACATATTGGGATGTAGTGGTCATTGGTTCTGGACTTGGGGGACTAAGTGCAGCTTTGTCACTTTCCGAAAAAGGAAGGCGTGTATTAGTTTTAGAAAAAGGCACGGCTCCTGGTGGTTGTGCTTCAAGTTTTCAAAAGAATGGATTTGTTTTTGAATCGGGCGCAACCACACTTGTGGGATTTGAGCCGGGCCTACCTTTAGATAAACTTATCCGAGAATTTCAAATTCAATTTCCTCTGATTCCATTAGAACGTTCTATGGTAGTTCATTTGGGAAATCAAACTATTGAACGTTACCAAGATCCTAAGGCTTGGATTTTGGAAGCAAAGCGTGCATTTGGTGGTGGCTTGCGTATGGAAGTATTTTGGAAACTCATTGGTTCTGTTTCCGATTCTCTTTGGAGTGTATCGACTAGGTATCAATTTTTTCCATTTACAAGTGTTTCCGATGTTTGGAAATCGCTTCGTTCCTTTCGGCTAAGTGACTTACTCGTTTTATTTTTTTCTTTTGTATCTTTACGATTCGTTTTAAAATGTTTGGGACTTACTAAGAACAAAGAATGGATTCGATTTTTAGAAGAACAACTTTTAATCACAAGCCAAACTACATCCTTAGAACTACCTTTAGTCCTAACCTCCGCTTGTCTTACTTATCCTCAATTGCAAAACTATGTTGTAAAAGGAGGAATGGTTTCCTTAGCAGAAACCATCATAGAAAAAATCGAATCTAAGGGTGGAAAAATTCTCTATAAACAAGAAGTCACCCTTCTAAAAAAAATCCCCTCCAAAAATGAAAACCAGAAAATGGATTGGGAGATTCGCACCAAACATAGAGAGAATTTTTTATTTCAAACTCCTTTAGTAGTTTCGAATCTTCCTATTTGGAATCTAATGGAGATCACGGAAACCTTACCAAAACTAAAGGGGAAAACTAAAAAATTTGAAAAAGGAATTTGGGGTGCATTTACAATGGGGATTGCCATCCAAACCAATCCGGCCGAAGCATGGACTAGAACTGAATGCCTCCATCACCAAATCCATTTGAAGAAGAGTTTACCTTATGGCGGGGGGAACTCTGTATTTCTTTCGCTTTCCCATCATGAAGATTCCATTCGTTCCCCTGATGGAATTCGTATCCTTTCAATTTCCACTCATATAGAAAATCCTGAATCCTGGGTTCGTGATGATATTTACCAAGAAAAAAAGAAAACCATCGAATCGATTCTCATTCAAACCTTAGAGGAATTTTTTTCTTGGTTTCATAGAGAAATGATTTTATTCCAACATTCTGCAACACCTGTTACATGGAAAACTTGGACAGGAAGGAAATTCGGGAGAGTGGGTGGGATTCCGGGATCTTATTTTTCCAATCCTTTTCAAATGTTGAGTAACCGTTCGGAAGATCCGAACTTACTTCTTACAGGCGACACTGTTTATCCTGGACAGGGAATTCCGGCGGTTGTTCTTGGCGGCCTTCATTCGGTAGAACAATTCATAGAAAGAAAGAGAGGTTGATTTTGCAAACAGGTCTTAGAGCCTGGGCGAAACGATGATTCGACTTCCTAAGATTTTGATTCAAGTGCCAGGAACCTCAGCCAACTTGGGCCCTGGTTTTGACCTTATGGGTCTTGCCCTCGATCTTCGTAATGAATTTGAATTTACTTTTTCAAAAGAAATTACGGAACCCAAAACAGAATTAAAAAATGGTAAACCATTGCCTTTTACAAAAAAAGAAGATTTAGTATATCAGTCTTACCTTTCTTATTTTAACAAATTTTTTCCGAGTGTTACACCTCCACCTTATCATTGTAAAATGAGCCTATCGTTACCTTTAAAAGGTGGGTTGGGATCTAGTGCTTCTGCGATTGTTGCTGGATTATCTTTAGCAAGAGAAGTCCATAAACGATTGGAGCCAAAGTCTGTGCCTTCGGAACCTGACTTTACTCAGTATCTGGCAGAATTTGAAGGTCATCCCGATAATACTTTACCTGCGTATTTGGGTGGGTTTGTCTTCGCCTATTCTACGTTTGGTGAAAAGCTAAGGTATTTTCGTAAAAAGTTTCCATCCTCGGTTGCTATTTTTGTTTTAACACCAGAGTTTCATGTTTCTACGGAAGAATCTAGGAAATCACTTCCTAAAACCTATGCCACTGCCGATGTGATTTTTAATTTATCTCGTATTGGCGCGTGGATGCATTTTTTAGATAAACGTAAGTATAGTGATCTGCTTGTTGGTTTAGAAGATAAGATGCACACTCCTTACCGGATTCCTAAATCCTCTCCTTTGTTTCCTTTGGCTGAAACCTTAACACAAGCAGGGATTGGTTATTGTTTGTCTGGGTCTGGACCAAGTTTACTTGTATTTTTAGAAAGAAAGTCGGTCAAAAGTAAACAATCCGACTTAGAAGAAAAAATATCGGAAGTGATGAAAGAGGCTAAAATTACCTATTCATTTAAACGAGTGAAACCTGATGGACTCGGAGTTCGGATCCAATTCAAATAGAATTAGTCTTCTTCTGCTCCTTCCTCTTTTCCAAATCCATAAACATCTCCCCGGAACCTAACTTTTCTGTTGATCCCCGGTTGGATTTTTCCCACGGCAAAGGTAAACTTCATTCTCTCTTTTCCTGACCTGTTGAAATAAAAGGAAGAGGTAAGAGAGATTTCGATAAAATTCACCATTCGTTCTTTTGCGATTTTGTCCGAGATCCGAAATTCGGCAGGGTGACCAATAATTTCATAGGACTCAAAACTTTCTTTGGATTCCATCTTTCCATAATGTTCCATGCGAGGTGGTTTGTAAAAGCTGGGTCCATTTTTTAAAACCGTAATGGTATAATCTTCACTATCCCGACTTTTTTTGAACTGGAAGATTAGGTGGTCTTCGGAAATCGCGTTACAGCGAGTGGCTAATTGTCCGGTTTTACATCCAATTTGAAAAGTAGCGAACCTGCTAAGTTCGTCGACAACAAGATCATATTTGTCTCCCGTTTGGACTGGAATATAACGGTCGGATTCTTTTCTGGAAATGACTGGATGAATGAATTGGTTGTACACAACAAATCCCAGTCCTAAAAAGGAGATGGTCAAAACTCCACTTAGAACTAGGATAAAACTATCAAGAATGGCAATACTAAGAAACAATCTTACCTTTTTGTATCTACCTTATGACTTTTGAGTGCAGGTAGGGGAGTTCTTGTCACAAGTGAAAGTAAGTCTTTTACTTCTTCGGGTGAGATGATTTGGTTTAATTTTTCTTCCAAGGAAGCAGGTGTCGGTTTCAAAACCAAATCTTCAGGTTTGATTTTGGATTCCTTTTCCTTTTCTTTTTCTAAATTCGTAATTCTTGGGTTTAGAGACTTTTCAGGAAAGGATTCATTTCCTTCTTCTGATTGTTTCCCCGTTTGGGTTGGAATTGTAGGGGGAATGTGTGAGTTTCCTTGAATGTTGATTGTGTTCATTTTTCCCAAACCTCCGTGTTCAGGATCCGCATAGGGAAAAAACTTTCCTTTTCCCTCCCTCAGATTTTCGGACATTTCGAGTAAGGCTTTAGTAAAAACCTCCTTTTTTTTCGGTTTTTTCCGTTTGATTGTCCGCTTTATGGGCAGGAAGCTGGCAGGGATGGAAAATATTTTTAAAAAGTGGATGGAAAACCCCATCTCCAAAATCGTCCTTGTGACCAACTTCGTTTTCGCACTTCTCTTTATTGTCAGTGTTCCTTCCTTTGTTAGGGAATACGTTACCCAAGATGCAGTTAGTATCGGCGGAAAAAAATATGACCTGAGCGACGTGAAAGAAACATCTCCGATTGCTTATTCTAAATTCCAATCAGAATACAAAAGTTTGATCAAAAACACGTTAGGTGAATTTGCTCAGGACAAATTATTTGAACTGGTTGCAAAAGATAAAAATATCAAACCTTCCGAAGTATTAAACCAAGGTTTTACACCGAGCGAACCATCAGAAGAAGAAATTTTAAATGTATATATGTCCAATAAAGCCCAGTTAGGTGGAAAGTCATTGGGCGAAACAAAAGACAAAATTGTTGGATTCCTTAAAAGCCAACAAGAACAAGAACATAGTCGCAATGTATATCGAGAAATTGTTACCAAATATCCTGTAGAGTTTTTGATCAAAGAACCGGCCGCAGTGAGAGTGACAGTAGAAGAAAAAAATAACCCTTCCATCGGACCAAAAGATGCAAAAATAACTGTTATCGAATTTTCTGATTTTGAATGTCCGTTTTGTAAAAGAAGCCAAGATGTGAACCAAAAACTTCGTGAAAAGTACAAAGGACAAATTCGTTGGGTTTTCCGTGATTTTCCTCTTCCATTCCACCAAGATGCAATGTATGCACATATGGCTGCTAACTGCTCTGTATCAGAAGGTAAGTATTGGGATGTGTTTAATTTGTTTTTTGAAAACAGCGGAAACCTAGGAAAATCAAATGTAGATGCTTTGATTGCAAAAGCTGGTATACCGAAAGATAAATACCAATCTTGTATGAAAGAGGCATCAAATCTAAAAGCAGAAATTGATGCAGACATCCAAGACGGTCAAAAAGTCGGTGTGAGCGGAACTCCAGCCTTTTTTATCAATGGAATCTTTGTTTCGGGAGCCCTCCCTTTCGAAAACTTCGATGAGATCATCCAAAAAGAATTAAAACAATAATCATAAATTATAAAATTAAAGGAAAATTATATGAGCAAAAAAGTAAAAGTTGCTGTTACAGGTGCTGCCGGACAAATCGGATACGCACTTCTATTTCGTATCGCTTCAGGACAAATGTTTGGACCTGACACTGCAGTAGAACTCCAATTATTGGAATTAGAACAAGCCCTTCCAGCTGCTAAAGGTGTCATTATGGAATTGGACGACTGTGCATTCCCGTTACTCGAAAAAGTATCAGTTTCTTCTAACATTGATGAGGCGTTTCGTGACATCAACTGGGCACTTCTTGTTGGATCTGTTCCAAGAAAAGCGGGAATGGAAAGGGGAGACCTTCTTAAAATCAACGGTGGAATTTTTACAACACAAGGGAAAGCAATCGAAAAGAATGCTGCCAGTGACGTAAGAGTTCTTGTGGTAGGTAACCCATGTAATACAAACGCACTGATTGCAATGAACAATGCAAAAGGAGTTCCATCTGACAGATGGTTTGCGATGACAGGTCTTGATGAAAACCGTGCAAAAACACAATTGGCTCAAAAAGCGGGAGTTCTTGTCAAAGACGTATCCAATGTAGCGATTTGGGGAAACCACTCCGCAACGCAATACCCTGACTTCTATAATGCAAAAATCAACGGAAAACCTGCCACTGATCTCATTAGTGACGAAGCTTGGTTAAAAGGTGATTTTATCTCTACCGTTCAAAAACGGGGAGCAGCCATCATCGCGGCCCGCGGAGCTTCTTCTGCAGCATCGGCAGCAAACGCCGTTGTCGACACAGTGCATAACATTGTGACTCCTACAAAACCAGGTGACTGGTTCAGTGCTGCATGTCACTCCAATGGAGAGTATGGTGTGGACAAAGGTCTTATCTTTGGATACCCACTCAAGTCTGACGGCAAAAAAGTAGAGATCGTCACTGGTCTTGAAATTAATGCTTTTGGTAAGGAAAAATTTGACATCACTCACAACGAGTTGAAAGAAGAAAGAAACGAAGTCAAAGACATGTTAGGTTAATACCTTTTTAGACTTTAGAGAATTCATTCTTTAAAGACTGGTTTGTCTGTAGAAAAGCTCGCTCCCTAAAGGGTAGCGGGCTTTTTTTATTTATTACGAGCCAAGAAGCAGTATTTGAAATTCGTTCAAAAATTCCTTTGGCCTTTCCAAAAAAGGTAAGTGGCTACTTTTTTCCATCACAGTCATTTTGATCTTGGGAAATTTTTTTAAAATGGAATCCCAAGTGTAATAAGGTGCCACCTGAAAATCTTCTTTGCCCATACAAATCCAAATGGGTATGGAAAGCTTTTGAAAGGATTCCGATACATCAATGTCTCGAAACACTTCACCAAAAAGATAATCAAACGCCAGTTTGTTTGTATGAATTCCTTCCCAAAATTTTTTAGAAGGAAAAGGAATTTGGTAAAAACCTTTAGCTTCCAAACTCACACAGTAATGGATAAAAAAATCGGAAGGAGATTCTTCTATATTTTTTTGGAATTGGATTTGGTTTTTCAAATGTGCCTCTTTGCGTAGGTCAGAGGCCTCTTTTTGAAAGTAAACTTCTGCTTCAGACATGGGGCTTCCGTGGCTTGGACCTGTGGATACCATTACAAGGTTTGTGACTTGGTCTGGGTATTTTGCTGCATAAGTAAGAGCCATATACCCATGTCCCGAATGGCCGATAACAGGACAGGCAGGGATTTTTAACTTTGTTTTTATAAAATTAAAATCCTCTAGAAGTTTCTCTAAAGTATAATCCTCTTTTGTTTCCGTATCCGAGCTGGTTAATTTGGCAAACCCTCTATGGTCAATGACTGTGATTTGGTATGTTTCGGCTATCTCCCTTGGGATGACTCTCGGATAATACAAAGCACTCCCAATCCAAAATAGCTGTGGGCCGTTTGTATTATTTTTTGCCACTTGCAGGGCAAATCCCTCTCTTTCGATTGTTTGGTAATTCCATTCCATAACATTTCCTTTAAAGTTCGTCTATTTTCTATTTTTGTGAATTTAATATAGTTGTAATATACAACTATATGGTTGCAGGTTGCAACTAAAAAAGACTTGTCGATTTTGGAAAAACATGTTGGACTGGGATTATGGAAGGGAAAGGAATCGCAAGTTATCTCGGAATTTATATGAGTGAAACTTTGCTTCTAATGAGGCGGTTTCTTTCTGATGAATTTACAAAAAACAAAATGGGGATGCGGTTTGAAGAATGGATGTTACTTTTTCCTTTGGTGGATTCAGAAACCTTAAATCAAAAGGAATTGAGTGAACGTCTGGTCAAAGACAAAACCACGGTTTCGAGACTCGTGGATGGATGGGTCAAAAAGTCTTGGGTGAAACGAGTGGTTTCGGATACAGACAAACGCCAATACCATTTACGTTTTACTAAAAAAGGGAAAGAAATTTGGGAGAAGGGGATTCCAATTGTAAGTTCAGCAGACCAGGTATTTCGAAAGGATCTCTCCGAGAAAGAGGAAAGGGAATTATATTTACTCCTTTTTAAAATCCAATCCTCGGTTCAATTGGCTAACAGGGAAAATACTTAAGAAGATTCCTTCTAAAGTTTTTTTGCAAAAAGAAATCGTTCTTTCTTCGAACTATCTAAAACAATTTTTGTATCCACAAATCCCAAAGTTATTGCCATTGCTTCTAAATCCTTAATATACAAAGGATGAGTTTCTAACATCAATTTACCACCTGGTTTCAGGCGTTTGGATATGGCATCTAACAATCGTTTGTGAAATTCATTGAAATCCGAAACAAATAAAGCCAGGTGGGGTTCATAGTCGAGGACATCTGGCATAATCTCTGGTTTTTCTGATTCTGGGATATAAGGGGGATTAGAGACAACCAAATCAAATTCTAAACCATCAGGGAGTGCTAAATCCAAATCAGAAACATAAAAATGGGTTCTATCACTTACGTTGTATTTTTCCGCATTACGACGACTCACTGTGACGGCTTTCTCTGATAAATCGGATAGAGTCACAACACTCGAGGGTAGAAGTTGTGTTAGGCTAAGGCCAATACAACCACTCCCGGAACAAAGGTCCCAAATATGGATTGGGTCAGAAGACAGGAAAAGTTCTTCTTTTTTTTTCCAAAGGTAATCCACAAGTTCTTCGGTTTCTGGCCTCGGGATCAGGACATCCTCTGATACTAAATATTCAAATTTATGAAATCCTTTTTTGCCAGTAATATAGGCAACGGGTTTTCTTTTGCTTCTTTCTACAATTCGTTCCCGGTAAGTATCAATTTCCTTTTGTCCCAGAGGCATTTCAAATTGGGAATAGAGTTTGATGCGGGGTAGATTTAATAGATCGGAAAGGATCCATTCTGCATCCACACGAGGGTTAGGAATTTCCTTTTTCTCCAGAAATTCTGTGGACCGTTTTAGATAATATAGAAGGGTTCCTGGTTGTTCCGCCATAATTTTTGCCCCCAACAGGATTCGAACCTGTGTCCCCAGTTTAGGAAACTAGTGCTCTATCCACCTGAGCTATGGGAGCTTTTACGTAGGTTTACGTTTCTGATTCACTATCCTTTGGAAATCGGAGATATTGTGAATAACAATTTTATCCGGATAGAGATCTAGTTTGCCAGTTTTTACATACTGCATAAGCACCTTTTGGACTTCCCCAACCGGTTGTGCACACCAATTGGCAATATCATCCACGGTAGCAGAAAGAATAATTTCATTATATACATCATTGTTATACTGTTTTTCGTATAACATCACAAATACGTCGCAAACCTTACCCACTATATCATCCATAAGTAGGATCATGAGGCGGCGTTTTTGGTCATAAATCCGAAAGGAAAAAATATGAAGGAGTTTCATCGCAAGAGCCGGGTTTTTCGTCATTAACATTTCGAAATTGGCACGGTTGAAGTTCAGGGCTTTCACTTCGGTCACAGCGATGGCAGTGGCAGAACGAGGTTGTTCCTCTAAAATTGCCATCTCCCCCAAAATATCCCCAGCTTCTAAAACATCTAAGGTTTTGATACTAGTCCCAATGGTTTTTGTGATTTTAACTTTCCCTTCTTTGATGAGGTAAAAGTCGTTTCCTGGTTCGTATTCACAAAATAAAACTTCGTTTGGTTGGAATACTTTTCCAAACTTTCCAAACATTGATTCTAACATTTGGTCGTTCACTATTTGCCTCCTTTGAGTTTGGATTTAGCATCTTCTGAGATACTATCATCCAAAGGTGGCATTTGTGTTACCTTTTGGAATAACTGTTTGGCTTTTTCTTTTTCCCCAGATGCTTCTGTAGCAAGTGCTAGGTGGTAAAGGTTTTCTTTAAGTAGAAGGCCCTTGGGGTATTTTTTAATAAAATTAGAAAAATGAGAAATGGCACCTGGGTAATCCTTAGCTTTGAAGCTGGACTTACCCATATAAAACAATGAATTTTCTACAAACTGTTCTTCTTCCTGGGTAACAGAATCTGTCCTTTCCGAAACGATTTTAAAAAGGTCGATAGAATCAGCATATTTCCCTGCATTCATAAGAGTGGAAGCTTTGTCATATTGGGAAAGAATGGAATTGGGATCCACACTAGAACTTGTGTTTTGTGCGGGAACTGCCATTGTTTTTAGCATTTCCTGGAGTTTACCCGCTTGGGCACCAGGTTCCGGTTTGTAAACTAACTCTTGTATGGTGAGAGGGAAGGGAGTTTTTTTACGAGCCAAGTCGACAAGTTGGCGGGCGCGATCAACGTACATTCCGTCCGGATAATGTTGTAGGTATTTTTCAAAAGCGTAAGCGGCGTGTTCAAAGTTTCCATTTTTGTAAAAAACTTCGGCCACATTCATAAGTTCAAAAGCTGGGTTCTTTGCTTCCCCTTGGCCGAGGATTTCCCTAACTTGGCGGTGGACCTGGCGGAGTTGGCTTGAGAAAACTTTCAGCATTTTGATGATGAGATGGGTTTTGTCTGAGACAAATTTCTCGAATTCAGGGACTTTGAAGACAAGAACTGTAGCGGCTCCTATGACTTGAGCCGTTTCTTCTCTAGGATAACGACCGATGGCACTCTTCACTCCGAAAAACTCACCGAGTTTTACATCTTCTTTCAGTTCCACACCGTTGATATTCGTGTAAGTTAGTACAACACGACCTTTTTGTAGTACAAAGATATCCTCCGCCTTATCTTTCTCGAAGTAGACGATAGAACCTCCTTTGTAATTACGTACTATGGGACCTGACAACTCATGCCTCGCTTGCGCTTCATTTTCAAAAATTAGGTAAAAAAGCCAAACTCTTTTTATAACCGACACTGTCAGAAACTTGTTTCAAGAGTTTTTTTGGTGAACCAGCTACGAGTTTCGTTTTACCATCAACGGAAAATTCTTCTGTTTCTAAACCGAAATGAAGAAAGAGTGACTTGTATTCTTCAGACCCATAAATGGGGTATCCATCAATCACTACAAGGTCAATGTGTTTCCAAGATAATTCAGAAACATTAATCTCTGCTTTATTTTTATCATCGTTGATTATAAGTAAATCGGCAGAAAGACCTGGCATCATTGCATCTGGATTACCCAATCGAAAGGCTTTTCTTGGGTTTTCGGTAATCATTTTTAATAGAGTTGATTCAGGTAATTCTTCCCCATACAAACCAAAATAAATTGATTTTGCTGTTTTTAATTCTTCTAATAAATGGAGTGATCCACTAGCAGAATAATCTGTCCCCAAACATACATTAACTCCCATATCTAAAAAGAGTTTAATATTGGTTGTTTTTCCAAAGATATGTAGGTTAGAAGTTGGGCACCAGACAACTGAGGCACCTTTTTCGACAATTTTTTCAACTTCTTTTTGACCAAAAGGCAAACAATGAACGAGTACAGAATGTCCGCCAAGAGCATCCATTTTTTCCAGAAGTCGTAGGGATTGTTTGGAATCATCATCGACTCCTTCTGCCAAATGTGTGACAAAGGGAAGGCCTGCATGTTCTGCCATACGATATTCGAGTGCAGGTCCTTCACCCCAACCTAAACTATAGTTTCCGATCGAATGAGCTAAAGTATAGTCGGAGATAAGTTTGACAGGAAGGATTCCTCGAAATGGATTTTGAACATGATGAGGAATATGATCAAATACAGTTGTGACTCCAGAGAAAAGATTTTTATAAGCACCTAAATAGTATAAAATTTCTGGATCTACTTGTTGGCGTTCTGCAAACACTCCCGAACTTTTATAAAGATTATCATAAGACAACCAAGACAGATGTTTCTCTGTTCCTCCCACTTTGGGTAAGAAACTTGCGAGTAAATGGTCATGGGAATTGATAAAACCAGGATAAACTTTTTTTCCTTTTAAGGATATAGTCACAGTATCGTTGTTTGGTGAAAGATTTGTGTCAATGGCGGCAATTTTTTCTCCGTCCATGAGAAGATCACCGGTTTCTAATTTTCCGTTTCGATACAGAGAAGCTGATTGGAAGAGGACCGAGTTTCCCATTAAATGCCAACCTCCAAAATTCGTTCTGGATTTAGGTTTTGTTTTTGCCTGTTCATTTGGAAATAGAGGCCTTTGTCTTTTGATAGAATTCCGAGACGATCTTTTGAATTGACTTGTTGGCCTTCGGTGACTTGAATACGTTCCAAGTTCCCATAAATAGAATAAATGCCGTTTTGGTGTTCTAAGATCACAAAGTTTTCATACCCATCCATATAATCTACGTGGACCACTTTGCCAGGTAGACTTGCACGTACAAGAGAAGAGTTCCCTCTTTGGAATTGGATTCCTTTGTGAGGATCATAAGTAAGTTCAGAGTATTTTTTTAAGACTTTTTCTTTTTGGGTCAAGGGAAAGGCAGGTTTTTCCTTCAGAATTGATTCTGGGGAAACCACAAGTTTTTCATTTCCTTTAGGAATTCGTAAAACTTCCCTTTCATATAGGTTTTCACTTATGGTGCGACCATTTAACTTAGCTAAGGTTTCTGGTGAAATTTTGAATTTTCGGGCTATTCCAAACCAAGAATCTCCTTTGGTCACACGGTAGGAAGAGGGGATTTCCGCTTTTGGATTTTGTTTCGGGGAAAGGGAAGATCCAAACAAAATCCCTAATAAAATTAGAATGTATCGAAATTTTCGCACTCGTGATCCCTTCTAGAAGTATCGACAGCAAAAAGTGAGAGGGCAATAAAAAAGGCGGGAAGCTCCCGCCTTTTCCAAAATCGAACCTTGAGACGAAGGATTATTCTTCGTCTTTGTTGTTGACCTTGTATTTTTTCATAAGCTCGTCAGCTACGTTTCTTGGAACAGGAGCATACTTGGAAAATTCCATAGCAAACTCAGCTTTTCCTTGGGTAGAAGAACGAAGCACAGTAGAGTATCCAAACATATCAGCAAGAGGAACTTCTGCTTCAATTTTAGCATATCCGTTCTCTTCTGTTGTGTTTAAGATCATACCGCGTCTTTGGTTCACAGAAGCAAGAATCGCACCTTGGAATTCTGTTGGACCTTCCACTTCTACGCGCATGATTGGCTCAAGGATAATAGGAGCTGCTTTCGAGAAACCTTGGCGGAATCCGTAACGAGCACCTATTTGGAATGCCATATCGGATGAATCCACATCATGGTAAGCACCGTCATTGATTACACAACGAACCCCAATGATAGGGAATCCGATGAGAGATCCTCTTTCTAAACAAGAACGGAAACCTTTATCACAAGATCCGATGTATTCACGAGGGATGGAACCACCCACGATTTTATCTACGAATTCGTAATCTTTTCCTTCTTCTTGTGGGATTGGTTCAATAAAACCAGCCACACGAGAGAACTGACCTTGACCACCCGTTTGTTTTTTATGAGTGTAATCAAATTCAGCAGACTTAGTGATGGTTTCACGGTAAGCCACCTGAGGTGCACCAGTCACAAGATCCACACCATACTCACGTTTCATACGTTCGATGTAAACTTCAAGGTGGAGCTCACCCATCCCTTTGATGATGGTTTGTCCAGACTCTTTATCGATCTCTGTTTGGAAGGTAGGATCTTCCTTAGTGAAACGGTTGAGAGCCTTCGCAAGGTTGGGAAGTTGTTTTGATTCTTTACATTCAATAGTAAGAGAGATTACAGGGTTTGGAACAAACATGGACTCCATAGTCACTTTTGCTTTTCCATCAGTAAAAGTATCCCCAGAGGCACAATCAATACCAAATAGAGCTACGATATCTCCCGCTTCTGCTTTAGCAATATCTTCCATATCGTTAGAGTGCATACGAACAAGACGACCAATGTTGTGGCGTTTGTTGTTAGAAGAGTTGTAGATCGTCATACCTTTTTCGAGTCTACCTTGGTAAACACGTACGTAAGTTAACTGACCGTAACGACCGTCTTCTAGTTTGAATGCAAGACAAACTAATGGTTTTTCTGGATCGGATTCTAAATTGAATTCGTTTTCTTCGTTTCCGATTTCTTTTGCTTTGTTCTCAACATCATAAGGAGAAGCAAGGTAATCTGCTACACCATCAAGAAGTCTTTGAACTCCTTTGTTTTTAAAGGCAGAACCCATAAATACAGGAACAAATTTAAGAGCAAGAACCCCACGACGAATGGCTTCTTTAATTCGTGCTTCTGACGGAGCACCTTCTAACATCTCTTCTGTGAGTTCATCACTGAAAAGAGAAACAGCATCCAGGAGAGCTTCGCGTTTTTCGTTCGCTTGGGCTTTTAATTCCTCAGGGATATCGGTGATTTTGATATCTTGTCCATTAGGACCTTCAAAGTAATACGCTTTCATTTCCACAAGGTCAACAATCCCTTTTAGATCGTTTTCCAAACCAATAGGAAGTTGCACCGCATGTGCATTTAAATGGAGTTTTTCACGAAGTTGTTCGATCACTCTCCAAGGATTAGCACCTGTTCTGTCCAATTTATTGATAAACGCAACGCGAGGAACGCTATAACGTTTCATCTGACGGTCAACAGTGATGGACTGAGATTGAACACCAGCCACTCCACAAAGAACCATAATCGCAGAGTCAAGTACACGTAGTGAACGTTCTACTTCGATAGTAAAGTCAACGTGACCTGGAGTATCGATAATGTTAATGGTAATGTCTTTCCAAGTGGCATAGGTTGCCGCTGATTGGATTGTGATCCCTCTTTCTCTTTCGAGGTCCATACTGTCCATAGTAGCACCCACACCGTCTTTACCACGTACTTCGTGGATGGCATGGATTTTGTTCGTATAAAATAAAATACGTTCGGTAAGAGTTGTCTTTCCAGAGTCAATGTGGGCAGAGATTCCGATGTTACGGATTCTATCCAATTTAGGGTCGCGTTTGGTTTCTGTCGCAGAGGTCATATTTTCCTCAAAAATAAGGTTAAAGTTGAATTGATTCTACCAAAATCTGAAATGGACTGCGTTTGTAAAGTACTTGGGATTTTTGGTCAAAGGGAAAATCCTGGAGAAAGTAGAGATTAGGGGAATATGCCACTA
Source organism: Leptospira montravelensis (assembly GCF_004770045.1). NCBI lineage: Bacteria > Pseudomonadati > Spirochaetota > Leptospiria > Leptospirales > Leptospiraceae > Leptospira > Leptospira montravelensis. The sequence continues at coordinate 1,098,235 of NZ_RQFO01000004.1, read as the reverse complement.
GCGCACTTGAAGCGATTTTTTCGAACACTGTCCTTTGCCCGACTTGTATGTCTGGGTTTCTTTGCCGCCATCCTCCTTGGGTCGTTCGCCCTTTATATTTCTGAAGAGGGAGAACTTTCCTATGTGGATAGTTTTTACCTCTCTGCATCCTCCATTTGTGTGACAGGTCTTTCGCCTGTTCCCCTTTCTGGCCTAAATCCAGGAACTCATTGGATCATGCTCTTTCTCATTCAGCTAGGTGGGCTTGGGATCATTAGTTTTACCGTGATTGTAGGTTTTCTTATCACCCAAGGAATTTCTAGAAACGCTCGTTTTAATGCCTTTGTCGGAGCGGCAATCGATACCCAACCCGAAACCGAATCCCTTGCTACAAACGAAGTCAATCGGATGTTACTTTCCATTATTAATATTTCCTTTTCCTTGGAAATCCTTGGAGCCATTGGATTGTATTTACATATGCCAAGTGGTGTAGAAGGCGGAAACACTCGTTGGTTTTTTTCCTTGTTTACCGCCGTTTCTTCCTTCAATAACGCCGGTTTTTCGATTACCGATGATCTCAGTGCATTACGTTACGATCCTTTTTCTTTGTACATTGTTTCTGGACTTGTGATTTTTGGAGGGATTGGATTTCCTGTGATCATCCTTTTAGAAAAATTTCTCCTAACTGTATTTGTACGAATTGTTTATCGCATAGAAGTGATGGCAGAAACTCTGATGATGGAAAAAGCCTTAAAAACAGGGAATGTTCCAAGGTTTTTATTACTTCCCGCTCAGTTCTCTGCATTTTTGGAAAACCGGATTGAGGATTATAACAAACACCTACGGGGAGAAACCACGAGAATCCAATCTAAACTTTTGGTATATGGTTCATTCGCCTTGTTATTGTTTGGTTTTGTGGGAATTTATTTTTTAGAACGTTCCAATCCACATACCTTTCATGAGTTAGCACTTGTTGATAAAATTTCTAATGCGTTTTTTATGTCAGTTTGTTCCCGTACTGCCGGATTTTCTACAATGGATCTTGGTCATTTGAATGATGCCACAGTCATCATCATTACTGTTTTGATGTTTATTGGTGGAGGTCCCCAAGGAACTGCTGGAGGTATTAAAATTACCACCTTTGTTTTGTTACTCGCCTATTTGAAAAATGTGATCCAACCTTCTAAACCGGTAATGTTATTTGGTGAAATTGTTTCCAAAAATTCTGTGGCTGTTGCTATCAGAGTTTACTTCCTTGCAACAATCGCTTTGGCTTTTGTGTTCATTTTTCTTGGTATCTTAGATCAAAACCAACATTCTTTACATGTTATCTTTTTTGAACTCATCTCTTCGTTTTCCACAGTCGGTTATAGTTTGAACTTAACATCCCAACTAGGGGATCTCGAAAAGGTTTTTTATGCAGCAGTCATGTATGTGGGACGTGTGGGGATTTTTACGGTTCTCATCGCTGCCACTGGCCATTCTGGAGTACCTAAAATGGGTACAGTAGACGATGGTGTGAAAATTCAAGTCGGTTAGAATGGGGATAAAAATCGGTTTTAGTATTTTGAGGATAAAGAAGACTTGGTATTTGTGAAATTTAGCATACAAAATTTATTGTTTTCATTTTGGAAGCCTCCTGTCTTAACCTCGGACGAGTTAACATTGGAGAAACAAAAAGAGGCTCTAAAAAAAAGTTTGTCTTCCATTGAGTCAAGATTAGAGGCACTCGAAATTCTGATTTCCAATGACAAATTAGAAGAAACAAAACTTTTGTTTCGTTATTTAGCTTATGATTTGATCAATTGCCAATTACAAAGAACAAACCAAAAAGAAATCCCTTTTGAGGGAAATCTCCAAGGTTTTGTGGTTCCTGAAACCAATAAAAAATTAAAACCATTTAGCTTTTTAGAATCCTTAGGAAAAGTTTCCGATTGGAATGAAAAGGAAATGGAGAACGGTTTGTCCACTGCCATTGATACTTTTGAGTATTTATCCTCCGAATCAAAAAAAGAATTTAAAACGCAGTATTTGACTCAGTTAGACCAATTCCTTTTTTTGAGAAAAGTTCGTATTGGATTAGTAAGTGCGATCTTAGTTAGTATTCTATTTGGTTTTTCCTATTTCCAATACAAATACCCAGTTTTTAAAGACCAATCCATCAAACTCTATACATTTACTAGCAGAGAAAATCCTAACACTAGTGAATCTCTAATGGTCACAAAACCAGTATTAAAAAAAGACATAGGCAATTGGGTTATGTATGAATGGGAACTCCCTAAATCAATGGCTGAGTTTGGTGGACTCCGCATTGATCCACTCGAACAAAGGGGAATCCGTTTTTCTTTGGATCAAATTTCAATTTTAGATTCAAAGGGAAAAGAAGTTTATAACAAAAAAATCATAGTAAGTTCCAGTTTTTTACCTGAAGATTACCAGGATTATTTGAAAATTACTGATATCAAAACTGCCAGTAAACAAATACCAGGCGAACTTGTTGAAATGATCACAACAGGATCTGACCCACAAATTCATTTTGTATTCCCAACGGTTAAAGATGCAAAAACTATCAAATTAAAAATGAAGTTCATCGAAGCTCATAAAGTGAAGAAAAAATGATTCAACTATATTTAAAGTTAATGCGAATTCCACAATGGGTGAAGAACGTCATCCTATTTGCGGGATTGATTTTTTCAAAAAAAGTTTTCGAACTTCCTTCATTATCAAAAGTTTGTTTGGCATTCCTTTGTTTTTCTCTCGTTGCAAGTTGCCAATATGTGTTTAACGATTTTTTGGACCAAAAAGAAGATGCAAAACATCCAGAAAAAAAACATAGACCCCTTGCTAGTGGAGAATTAGATTCTGGAATTGCTTTGGCAATTACAGGTGTGATTCTTCCCATTGCGCTCATTGGTGCTTATAAACTTTCTCCGGTTTTCTTTTATCTTACTATCTTCTATTTACTTTTTAATATGTTATACAGTAAAGTTCTGAAACATATTGTGATTTTGGATGTAATGAGTATCTCCATAGGATTTGTGTTACGTGCCATTGCTGGTGCGGTTGTCATTGGAGTGGAGTTTTCTCATTGGTTGTTACTTTGTACTTTTATGTTGGCACTCTTTTGGGGTTTTTCCAAACGAAGAGGTGAGATTAATATTCTTAAAACGGATGCCGGCAAACATAGAAAGATTTTAGAAGAATATTCTATTGAGTTTTTGGATTTAATGATGGGAGTGGTTGCCACTTTAACTCTTGTCAGTTATGTTATGTATACGGTAAGCCCTGAAACTGCGAAAAGTTTAGGAACACCTTATATGGTATATACAGTTCCCATTGTCGTATACGCAGTTTTTCGGTCTTTATATATCATTTATATCAAGAACATGGGTCATAACCCCACAAAAGCCATTCTTACGGATGTAAGTGTTCTTACCTCCGGGTTTATTTGGTTACTTCTTATCTTATTTTTAATGTTTGGGAACATATCGGGCCAAGCACCAGTCTTACATTAGAGACTATGAAAATTTGGAAAAAGTTACCTTATGGTTGGAAGGTGGTTTCCGCCTTTGTTTTCTTTTTTTCGACCACCTTATGTTTTGCTTACTTTAAGGGAAGGGATACAAGTCCTAATGTTCCTATCGAAGTTTTAGCTACCACTCCCACGGAAGCAAATTCCTGGAAAGGCCACCCAAAGGTTGTGTATTTTTGGGCTACTTGGTGTACGGTCTGCAAGGCTTATGCTCCAATTTTGGAAGCAAATCTAAAACTTTTGCCAAAATCTACGGTTTTCCTTTCGGTTTTAGAAGCGGAAGATTCTGAGGAAACAAAAGAAATTATCTCCCAACTTTCCCCGGAAGCAAAACGCCCAATCTATGCGGCCGACTACAGGATTTTGAAGGAATGGAGAATTTCCGCATACCCCACAACAGTGTTTCTGAATGAAAAAGGGAAGGTTGTGTTTTCGGACACAGGAATTCTAAGCCCCGTTGGTTTCTGGTTGCGATCTTTTCTTTTGCGCTTTTTCTAAATTGTCGATGATATAACATGGATTCTTCCTTCAAACCCAAACCGCTTTTGAATAAGTCGGAACTCCGACAAATCAAACGCAGTAAAACTCGGGTCGAAGGAAAGAAGGTCATCACTGATGACGTAAAAAAACTAAAGTCCCTTAAAGTCACACCAGAACTTAGCTTCCAAGAATCCATTGATTATTACAAAGAACCTATTTGGATTGAATATTATATTCCCAAGGAATCTAGGTTTGCATTCGAAACTAAATACCTTTTTATTTTATTAGTAGATCCAACAATTACAGAGGAACCATGTGATGCGGAAAGGAAACGCGTAATGGCTCTTGGTGAAATTGTGGATGTATTTGCTTATATGGAATCACATCCGGAAGCCATAAGACTCATAGAAGATTCTTATCATTCCACTATCTCTATGCATGAAACAGTACATCATATCTTTAAAGCCTATAAGGAAACAGGAGCAACCGAAGATCTAAAAACTGCCTGTTATTTGACGGAGGCACTTTTGAAATATGAACCAACGATTGCAGGCCTTACTTATTTCAGAGATTATGTAGTTTATAACTTAAATTTTTTCATACGCACATTGAATCGTTTGAAGATAGATTTTGCTTTGGAAGATGCAACGGTTTCCCTTCTCATCAAACGAAGAAATGAACTTTGGGAATTAGAAAATCGCGAAGAAGATGAGGATTTTGATTTACTTGCGGCACTTTTTTTTGAACAAGCTTTTCCAAATCGAGGTGCAGGCGAACTTTCTAGTGATGATATGTTGCTCTTTGAGTGACCAAACTTTGATTATAAAAACCAACTAAAAAGACCTAACAAATTTTCTGTTTGTGGATGGTTTGGTTTTTTCATAATCATTGTAGTTTCGGTTAACTGCATGGAAATTGGAATTTGTTTCTCTTGAAAAGTAAAACTAAGTTTGGAAATCGAATGGGAAGTTTCTTTCCAATCATTTGAATTTCCTCCTTCTTCTTTTAGCGGAAAAGAATGAATGAATACATTCCAAAAATCTAATTTTGAAACTAATACTTCTGAAATGGTTCCGATCCCCGTTTTTAAATCTCTATAAAGATTTTCTTTCATAAAGTCTTTGATCCCGATGGATAAAAACTGTTTTAACTTTTTTAGTTTAGAGAGTTCTGCCACCAGATTTCTCGGATCATTCATTACATCCCAATCTAAAATAAGAAAATGACAAGGTCCAGTTTGGATTCTTTTCGTTAGAAATTCCAAGCTTCCTTCTGCAAATACAGTTTGGCCCATTGATTTTAGAAATACGGAAAGATGTTTATCGAATATAGGATCTTTTGTGTAAATAACCCAAGTCAATTTTGACAGTGTTAACGTTTTATATGGTAAAGTATGGATTTCTGTATATGGTTTCTCCCATAAAAGGGAAACACCCGCATTTTTATAATTTTGTTTTTCTTCGTTTGTAAAACTACCACATAATATTGGTTCGATGCTCCAATCCAATAATTCTTTTGCTAAGTCTTGTGTGGGTTTGGTAAAGAGAGGTATAAAATCTGGATATTCTTTCCAATTTTTCTGCGTACATTCTTTTATGACGAGGCCTTGCACTTGTAACCAGGAAGTAATCAGGTTTTTTTCGAGGTCGGGAAGTTGTGTCAAAACAGCACCGAATAGAGTGTCCATTACGATTGTATTTTAGTTGACCCCCTAGGCTTGAAAGTCATTTTAAAAAGCATCTCCGATGAAGCTCCTTAAGCGATACGCAAACCGCAGACTTTATGATCCAGAAACTAGTTCCACTATCACTTTGGAAGATGTGGCTAAGATGATCATAGGTGGAGAAGAAATCAAAGTCCAAGACAATATGACTGGGGAAGACATCACTCCAAAAATTTTGGGACAAACCTTTCTGAAGGTAAGTTTAGGGCAAAGAAACGAAGACTTTTCGAACTTTATGTTAACCTCACTGATTCGCGAAACAGGAAGGGATGTGTCTGGGCTTTTTGAGCGATTGATTCTTGGTGGCATTGGAGCCAATTACCTTACCTCAGAACGATTAGAAAAAATCGTAAATTCTATGGTGGAACTGGGCGAACTAAAAGAAGCAGATTTCAGTCATTACCGGGAAGACCTATTACGCAAAATGGCCTCTCGGGCCAGTGAAAAAAAGGAACAAATCCAAAGAGATTTGGAAAAATTCAGCCAATCTATTTTGGAAGAAGACAAAGCCACTCTTGGGGACCTTTCCGAAAAACTAAAAGAAGTCGCAGAAAAATTAAAAGAAAATTAACGGAATCTTCTTAGTTTACCCGTCCTCTGTAAGTAGAGGTTGTTTAGAATGATTCGAACTAGTCGTTGGATTTTGTGTGCACTAATTGTGCCTGTGACTCTTTTTGCAGAAAGTGATGAACGTTTTTTTGAAATCCAAAGAGCTAGATTGTCCTCCTCCGATGTATTCGAAATTCGTGATGCGATTGACCAGCTTGCTTTTGTTAAATCAAATAGGGGCATTCGTGATATTATCTCTGCCCTGGAAGGTTCTTCTCATTTTCCAACAAGTCCAATCAATGCACCTGTCGTTAAATTTTATGCGGCCCAAGCTCTAGGAAAAAAAGGGAACAAAATTGCGATTCCCTATTTAATCAAAACTTTTCAAAAAGAATCGGTCAATATTCCTGAATATAACCCAAAAAAAGTCCGCACTTGGAAAGATGGTGTGGCCGATAGCACCTCAATTTCCAGTCCTTATTTTTATGAGGATGGAGAGGTTCCCATCACTCTTACCTGTGGGGAAATCTTACGTTCTTTAGGAACTTTGCCTCTAACTTCAGAATCAGAAGCCACTATCAAATTGGCACTAACAAGTCCTAATTTTTACCTTCGCAGTTCGGCTGCTGATGCGCTTTATCTTTCTGGAAAAAAGGAATTTTTGTCTAGTTTACTAGACAGTTTGGGCAAAGAGTCAGTTCCTTATGCTAAAATTTCCTTACTTTCAGCTGTCGTTGGGTTAGAACGTATGCCAAACCAAAATTATAAAGCAGTGTTAGAATCCCTCACTGACAAAGATCCAGAGGTAAGGGTAAAAGCATCAGAGGCACTGCGCCGATTGGATTTCCGAACCTCGGCACCTTACTTAGAAAAGGTGATTCAATCAGAAAACAATGTTAAAGTCCTAAATCAAATGAAATCAGATTACCAGTTTCTTGTTTCCTTTCATACACCATAAGTTTTCTAATTTTCATTGTGGACAAATCCGCTTTTTCTCTTAAAATGTGACAGAGCGGAGAAATTATGAAATTAAACAGCATTCTAGAAGCCATCGGAAATACACCTCACGTTAGATTGTCGCGCCTTTTTGGAACAGATCATGAAGTTTATATGAAACTCGAAAGACAAAATCCAGGTGGATCGATCAAAGATCGGATTGCTCTTGCAATGATTGAAGAAGCAGAGAAATCAGGAAAATTAAAAAAGGATTCTTTTATTGTAGAACCTACTTCCGGTAACACTGGGATTGGCCTTGCGATGGTAGCAGCTGTTAAAGGGTATGCAATTACACTCGTCATGCCGGAACATATGTCTGTAGAAAGAAGAAGAATTATGGCGGCCTATGGTGCTAAGTTTGAACTCACACCACGAGAAAAAGGAATGCCAGGTGCAATCGCAAAAGCACAAGAGATTGTGGCAGCAAATCCAAATGCTTGGATGCCTCAACAGTTTGAAAACGAAGCTAACATACAAGTTCATAGAGAAAAAACTGCTGAAGAAATCGCAAAAGATTTCCCAGACGGATTAGATTATATCATTACAGGAGTCGGAACAGGTGGTCATATCACTGGTTGTGCGGAAAACTTAAAGAAAAGATTTCCTAAACTCAAAGTATTTGCTGTAGAGCCAGAAGGTTCTCCTGTTTTGAGTGGTGGAAAACCTGGCCCACACCCTCTGCAAGGCATTGGTGCAGGATTCATTCCTAAAAACTGTAAAACAGAATTACTGGATGGAATCATCACCGTTGGAAAGGATGAAGCTTTCACTATGGCGGTTCTTGCCGCTAAAAAAGAAGGAATTTTTATTGGAACTTCTTCCGGTGCCAGCCTTGCTGCTGTTTCTAAAAAACTAAAAGAAATTCCCGCAGGTTCGAAGGTTCTTACTTTCTGTTATGATACTGGAGAAAGATACCTATCCGTTGAAGGTTTGTTTGTTTAATAGGAATTTAAAATCACCAAACTTTTAATAGTCGAATCGCCGACAAAAGCAGCAACAATCGCTTCTTATTTAGATAAGGATTGGGTTGTTGTTGCTACCAAGGGACATATCAAAGACCTTCCTCCCAAATCCTATGGGGTAGATTTTAAAAACCAATTTGAACCAGAATATGAATGGCTAAAAGGTAAGAAGGCTGTTTTTTCTGCGATTAAATCCAAAGCCAAGTTATCTTCAGTAATTTATATCGCCAGTGACCCGGATCGGGAAGGGGAAATCATCGCCAAACATTGTTATGATGAACTAGTAAAATTAAAAAAACCTATTTTTAGACTACGACTGAAGGAAATTTCCAAAGAGGAAGTAAGCCGTCAAATCCAATTAAAGTTTGGACTCGATCTTGCAGAAATAGAATCACAAATTGCAAGGCGTGTTGTTGATCGAATTTTTGGATTTGAAGTATCTCCTGATTTGTGGAAACAGTTAAAAATCTCTTCTTTGTCTGCGGGTCGTGTGCAATCTACGGTTTTACATTGGATTTGTGAAAGAGAAAAAGAAATCCAGAATTTTTCCAAAGAGATTTATTACCAATTAAGATTACATGGATCTGTTTTAGGAGAATCTATAGATTTAGACCACCAAACAAAAGATAAATTAGATTCTAATTCAATTCAAAACCTACTTTCGGATATAGAAATTTTACCAGAACCTTCAAAATTAAAAGACTTAATCCTATCGCAAATCAAAAAGAAAAATATCAAAAGAAATCCTCCCCCAGCTTTTTCCACTGCTAGTTTACAAGAAACGAGTTTTCGCATTTTGGGTTTTGATTCTAAAAAAACTATGAAACTGGCACAAATGCTTTTTGAAGGGAAAAAAATTGGAACTGGAGAGAGAGTAGGGCTTATCACCTATATGCGAACCGATAGCACTCGAGTTTCATTGGATAAGCGAGAGTTAGGTGAAGATTATTTAAATAAAAATTATCCTGGTTTACTTTCTAATATAAATTCTACTCCCAAAAAACAAAAAAAATACTCTCAGGATGCCCACGAAGCTGTCATCCCCACAAATCCAAATTTGACTCCTGATTCTATTTCCTCCTATTTATCACCTGATGAGAAAAAACTATACACTTTAATTTGGGAGCGATTTTTAGTTTCATTGATGAAGCCAGAGTTAGGTGAAGAAACGATATATGAATTTCAAAAAGAGAAACATACTTTCTATTATAAAAATGAATTGATAACCGATTTTGGATTTAAGGCCTTTTTTAAAACGGATAAGAAAAAAATACAAAAACAATTGGATTGGAAATTGGGTGACCGGTTCCTTTACGAGTCCTATACCATAGAAGAAAAACAAACAGAGCCACCAGTTCGTTATACACAAGGAAAACTGGTTCAAAAAATGGAAGATACAGGTGTGGGTAGACCTTCTACCTATGGGTCCATTATTGAAACTTTAAAAACTCGGAAATACATTGTGGAATATCACAAATCCATTGGGCCTACGGCACTTGGATTGAAAGTAAATGATTATCTATTTTTAAACTTTCAAGATATGATTGGTGAGTCTTTCACAAAAGATTTGGAGGAAAAATTAGACCAAGTCACTGAAAATAAAGAATCAAGAATCCTTCTGATCCAAAATTTCTATGAAGGTTTACTTCGTATCTTACGAAGTCCTAGAAAAAAAAATACTCCACTCGCACCTGTAAATGTTCCAAATGTAGAACAAAACAAATCAGAACGAGCTGTTGCCAGAAAAACATCTTCCAGTAAAAAACAAAATATTAAACTCGATACCATTGAATCCAGTCTAAAACCTACAAACATTTGTCCCGTGTGTCAGCTTGGATTTGTAAAAACCAAACTAGGTAAAAAAGGAAAAACCATTTATTTTTGTTCCCGTTACCCACATTGTGACTACATAACTTATGAACCATAAACCAGAAAAAACATTGATCCTAGTTAATTTAGGTGGGCCTAGAAACACAGAGGAAATTGAAGTTTTTTTAACCGATTTATTTACGGATCCATTTGTCTTTGATTTGCCTTTACCTGAATTTTTACGACTTCCATTAGCAAGGTTTATCGCTAAAAAACGCAGCCCCAAGGTAAAAAGAATTTATGAGTCCATGGGATTTGGTGGAGGTTCTCCTTTAGTTTCCGAAACAGAAAAACAAGCCAAAACTATTGAAAGAATATTAAATCTTAAAACCAATATAAATTGGACAGTAAAGGTTGCAATGACCTGTGGTTTTCCTCATATTAGAGATAATGAATTTGGAAAACCATCACCGGATACCATCTATCTGCCGTTATATCCTCAATATTCTCGTTCTACAGTTTTATCGACATTAAACCATTTAGAAAAAAAGTTCAAAGAATGTCCTGTCGGAAGCGGTGGATATGTTCCTAGTTTTGCCTCTGATCCTAAATTTCACCAAATATCTGCTAGGTTTATTTTTGAATTTTTTAGCGGAGTCCTAAAATCAGATGAATTTTTACATTTTCCAAATGTAAGTCCAACACTAGATTGGAAAGAGATAGATATTGTTTTTTCAGCTCATGGGGTTCCGTTGCGGCTCATTCGCAAAGGAGACAGGTATATGCAAGAAATTGAATCTTCAGTAAAAGGAATTAAAGAAGAACTCCGTCTCTTAGGTTTTAAAGGGAAAACCCATATATCTTATCAAAGTAAGGTGGGACCGGCAAAATGGACGGAACCAAGTTCTTTACAGATGATAGAATCTCTTGCCAAAGAAGGGAAACAAATTGCCGTATATCCTATTAGTTTTGTCAGTGATCATTTAGAAACTTTGGAAGAAATAGGAGAACAATTTAAAGACCTTGCCTTAGAGAAAGGTGCAAAATCTTTTACTAGAATTCCTGCATTCGGAGTTTACCCGCCGTTTATCGAGTATTTGGCGGAGAAAGTAGTCGATGTAGACAAGTCGATACACCATTGTTTTTGTAAAGAGATGGGTGGTGAATCACTCACCACTTGTCGATTCAAATAAAGATCTTAGTCCAATACCTTTTCGATAATTTCCAAAAAAGCGAATGTTTATTCCTTCCGACAACCATTGTGTTTCTAAGGAATCCAGTTTTTGATTGAATAAAAACAATTTTCTATCGTAAGCAGGGAATACACCGTTCCAAGAAGTCACATAAACAGCTTTAGGTGAATCTTCAATTTTTGTGATCAATTTTCTATCTTCTTCTAAGATAGATTCCCATGTGATAGAATCACCGGTTTTAGCCGCACTCGGATAAATCCAGGTTTCTGAATGAAGGCCATCTATTGCCCTTCCCGGAAAAATATCGGAATTGGATAAAACACCGAGAGCTCGGATTCCTTCGTTTTTTCCAAAAAGGACACCGAAACATGGTTTCTTTGTTAGGTGATTTTTCCCGAACCTTGTGATTGTTGTGATAGAAAGTAAATTGGGAACTTCATTGGGTTCTATATGATCGCCGAGAATTGGGATTAAATTCTTTAAGGATGTAGAAAAACGAATTTTCCCTTTCCATTTAAGGATAGTTTCCAAATTCGCTTTTGAAAACTTAGTTTTGATTTCTATTTTAGGTTCTAAATATTGAACTAAATGGGATACTAAATCTCCCATTCCTTGCGGAAAGGATACTGTTCCATAGGTTTTAGATTTATTCTTTTTTAGTTCCTGCAGGATTGTTTTTGTTCCTGTACCTTCCCATTTAGAGAATATAGATTCTGCTTGGAGGGAGTCGAGCCGAGTTCCGTAAACTCCGCCAATTGCTGGTTCGATGATGTTTTTTGTAACAGAGTTACCAAACATTTGACAAGCCCAAGTTTCAAAGTTTTGGTCTTTGTTGAATTTTATTTTTTTAAAAAGTACTGTAATAATTAACCGAATGCCAGTAAAAATGGAAATGGGAAGTCTCGATAACTTTTGATTAGTAAAGAAATACCTTCTTTTTGCTGCCTGATTTGGATAAACAGGTGAAAGTCCAATGTCATCTAACATGGATTTCATTTCATCTGTGAGTAAAACACCATTGGCAGCAAGTTCGACAAGTCCCTCATTAACAATTTTTGTTCCTATGACTCCGCCTAATTTATCGGCCTCTTCATATAAAGTAACCCTGTCTCCACGTTTCGTATGATGGTATGCCAGAAATAAACCAGTGATACCACCGCCAATGATATGAACTTGTTCACTCATATTGCTTTCGAAAAAACAGGTTTTGTTGGTTGGCTTAGTTGTAATTTTTCATCGAAAGCCATTGCAATGATTCTTAAGAAAGGTTTTCCAAGTTCTGTCACAGTCAGTGTATTTTCTTGCCATCTGATTAACTGATCGGATTCCATTTCTTTTAAAAATTGGAAAACATGAGTTTTCATTTCGCTAGGAACATTCACTTTCCAAGATGTCATTAAATCTAAAATCAATTGTTTACGTATTTGGTCAGATTTTGTTAATTTATGTCCACGAAAGATTGGAATGATCCCATCTAACAAGGATTTACGGTATTTCATTTCCAACTTTTGGTTTTGGAAAAAAAGATCAGGAGTTTCTGAGATAGAAGAGGAACCTAGTCCCAACATAACATCTGTTCGTGAATCGCTATAACCCATAAAGTTTCGATGTAGTTGGTTTGAATTGAAAGCCTTCCAAAGTTTATCGTGTGGAAGGGCAAAATGGTCCATTCCAATTTCTCTGTAACCTTCCTTTTCTAACAATTGTCTGCCGATTTCATACAAGTCTCGTTTTACAGTAGCTTCAGGAAGATCTTTTTCTGTGAATAGGCGTTGCGATGCTTTGATCCAAGGTACGTGAGCATAAGAGTAAAAAGCAATTCTATCTGGTTTTAATTCTAATGTCCTTTCGATAGAATATTTCATTGAGTCTAGGGTTTGTTTGGGCAGGCCATAAATAAGATCAAAATTAACAGAATCAAAGCCAAGTGCCCTCGCTTCGCGAGTGATATTTTCAGTGAGTTCAAAAGGTTGGATTCTGTTGACTAACCTTTGTACTTCGGGATCAAAGTCTTGCACTCCCAAACTAATCCTTCTGAATCCAAGTTTTTGCAAAAGTTTTAGTTGCGATACCCTTGTCCTTCTTGGGTCCACTTCAATCGAATACTGAGGATCTTCCGTTGGGTTTAGTTTATTTAAAATGTAATCAATTGTAGATTCCAAATTATAGTCTGAAAGATAGGTTGGGCTTCCGCCACCCAAATGTAGTTCGCTTAACTTTTTACCTTTTAAACTATTTACTTTATCGGTATAAAGATTTAATTCATTTTTAATCGCCGCCACATAAGGTTCTTCGACCGTATGGTTTTTTGTGATGGATGTATTACATCCGCAAAATGTACAAAGTGTTTCACAAAATGGAATGTGAAGGTATAAGGCAAGTTTTGATTCTTTAGGAGATAAATTAGTTTCCAAGGATTGGATACATTCGTCCAACGTTGGAGAATCCGTCCAATAGGGAACTGTTGGATAACTTGTGTACCTTGGTGCTGGTGTATCGTATTTTTCGAGTAATTGTTTCATTCGCTAAATACCTTTCTTGTTTCTTCTATGAGCATATGGACGGAAGTTTCTGGAGTGAACTGTAAAACTCCATGCCCAAGTCCAGCTACCCATCCTTTTCGGTCTTCAGGATCTAAATCTTTGATTGGCAAAAGATACTCTCGAATTTTCTGTTTTAGTGTTTGGGGATCTGCAAAGAGAAGTTCTTGATCGAAATTACCTTGGATGAAACCTTTTCCCCCAAAGTTTTTTAAAGTTTGTTTGATAGAGAATCTATGATCCACACCAAAACCCGCTAAACCTGGAATTTCTTGAATTTGCCTCACGTGTTCTTCTGTAGAATTTTTTGCGTAATATCCAATTTGTTTTGGGTAGAGTTTTGCAAATTCGGAAATTGGCCCTTTAACATATCTTTGGAAGTTATAAGGATCTAACATACCGGCTGCAGTATCAAAAATCATTACAACTTCAGCTCCACCTTGCAATTGTAATTCGATGTTTTGTTTGAGAAGTGGAACAAGTATGGAATAAAATTGATCTACAAAACTTTGATTAGTTTTGATAAAGGATAAATTTCCATCATGTTTTCCAATGCTTGCATAGGTCATTAATGTAAACGGTCCACCTACAAATCCAATAAGAGATACATCTTTTGGTAAAACTTCCCTTGTTCGAATCACAGCTTCTTTTTGAAACTTGAGTGCTTCTATTGCTTCGTCAGGAGATTTTAATTGTAATAAATCTTTTTCGGAAGTGAGGGAAAAGGAAAGTTTCGGACCAGGATCATAAGTTAAACCCATTCCCAATGCTTCTAAAGGGAAAAGTAGGTCGGAAAACAAAATACTAACATCAAATCCAAATTCCTTAACAGGTCCAAGTGCCACTTCTGCTGCGAGTTCCGGTTGTTTGCATAAATCCATAAAACTATAAGTTTCTTTGAGTTTACGGTAATGGGAGTGATACCTTCCGGCTTGGCGCATAAACCAAATAGGCGGGATTTTTTGGGGTATTAAATTTATGGCATTTGCAAATCTGTCATTTCGAAATGTAGTTGTAATCATTTTTTTTCCTTTAATGCCTGTTTGGTTTTATTTAAAGTGGCTTCTATAATTTCTTCGGTATGAACTGTTGAAAGAAATCCCACCTCATAACCGCTAGGTGCAAGATATACACCTTGGTTTAGGAGTTTGTGAAAAAATGTAGCAAACCTAGATTTGTGGTCACTGGGAATTGATGTTATGGTGCGAACAGGATCCTTTGTTTTTCCCTTTAGCCAAAAAAGACTTCCGAATGTGACGGCTTCCCAGTTCGAATCTCCAGATTCTTCTAAATGTTTTAATATCCCTGAAGTTAATTGTTTTGTTTTTGATTCTAATTCAGGGTATGGATTTTCAGTCCAAGCTTTCGTTAAAGTTTTTAGACCAGCTCGCATACCAATCGGGTTTGCTGATAAGGTTCCCGCTTGGTAAACTGGACCACTGGGTGCGACTAAATCCATTAGGTCTTTTTTACCGGCATAGGCACCTACAGGAAAACCTCCACCTATAATTTTACCGTAACAAACGAGGTCCGGGACAATTCCAGTAAGTCCAGCCATTCCTTGGAAAGAAACGCGAAATCCAGAGATTACTTCATCAAACAATAGTAAGGTTCCATATTTTGTGGTTAGTTCCCTGCATTTTTTTAAGAATTCAGTTCTCTGAGGAAGAAGGCCGTAATTGGCGGGAATTGGTTCAATGATAAGACAAGCTATGTCCTTTCCTTGTTCTAAAAATAAATTTTCTAAAGTAGTTTCATCATCTAACGGTAGTACAAGGGTATTTTGAATGATTTCGGGTCCAATTCCTTTACTGTCACTCGAACTGAGCCCGGCAAGTCCAGAACCGGCTTTTACAAGCAGTTGGTCTAAATGGCCGTGGTAACAGCCGTCAAATTTTAAAATTTTACTTCGGCCTGTGGCTGCTCTTGCAACTCGAAGAGCACTCATCACTGCTTCTGTTCCTGAGTTCACAAATCGGATTTTTTCGGCCCAAGGAATTTTACTTGTGATAAACTCTGCTAGTTCTAGGGAATAAGGTTCACAAGCTCCAAATGACCAAGCCTTTCTTACAGTATCTTCAACTACTTCTTGAATTTCTGGATGTCTGTGACCAAAAAGAAGTGGGCCAAAACTCAAACAATAATCGATATATTCTTTTCCTTCGACTGACTTTAGATAGGCGCCGTTTGCTTCACTAAAAAAAATAGGTGTCCCACCAACGGAGGCAAAGGAACGAACGGGACTATGGACTCCACCGGGAACCACGTTTTTGGAACGTATAAATAGTTCTTCTGAGTTCATGAATAAATCCTTTGTGCAATTCTTGCACCATATGTAATTAAATAAGAAGACCCAGCTCTTCTAAAGACATCCCAAGTTTCTCTTAATCCTTCTTCGAAATTTAAAAAACCTTCCTTAGCTAAATACACAAGACTTGCATATTCTCCACTGACTTGGTAAGCACCAGTAGGAAGTCCTGTTTTTTCTTTGATAGGTCCAATGAGGTCAATCGCAGTCATTCCAGGTTTTACCATAAGTAAGTCAGCACCTTCCTCTTTATCCCTAAGAGATGTGTGGATGGCTGTATCACGATCCCTTACATCAAGTTGGTATCCACTCCGATCACCAAATTGTGGTGAGGAATCTGCCGCTCCTCGAAATGGTCCATAAAAATTACTTTTGAATTTTGTCGAATAACTCATGATAGGGACCATTGAATGCCCGTTAGTATCTAGAATTTTTCTGTGAGAACCAACTCGACCATCCATCATATCGCTAGGTGCAATTCCATCTGCCCCAGCATCCGCATAAATCAGTGCCAAATCAGACAATCGTTTTAGCGTTAATTCAAGATCAATACTTCCTGATTTGTGAAAATGGCAACAATGTCCTGTAGTTGTTACCGAACAAATACAGGTATCGAGCCACAAAAACATGTCGGGGAATTTCTTTTTAATCACACTAATGTTGGATTGGTAAAAGTCCTTTGGAAAACTTGTATCCGATTTGTCTTTCGGAACCATAAATAATAAAAATTGAGATACACCAGCTTTTAAATCAGATTCAATTTGGTGGAGAATTGACTTATCTGTATCACGAAAAACTCCAGGTAAACCTTTGATTGGTTCTTTTTCCTCAATGCCTTCAGCAAGAAAAAGTGGTTGGATCATTTTATTTACATTGAGTGACCCTGTTTCACCTAAATTTCTTAAATATTGGTTGGAACGTAATCTTAGTGTTTGTTTTTTCATTGTTTTATATACCTTTCTACCCAAGAATCAAAAGACAATGACACGAATACTCTTTGATTCGAAGCTTCTTCGCCTATTGTCTGTTTGATTTTTTTGAATGTGGATCCAGGCCCCACAAAATGAATTACATCCAGGAGTTCCGGGAACCGTTTGGTAACTATATCAAACTCGGATCCACTGCGCCAATATGCTGCTTTAATTTTAGAAGTATCAAAGGGAACAGGGATTTCTGGTGCCGAAACAAAATAAGTTGGAATGACTGGATAGATACTATTGTTTTTATCTGAATCCACATGTGTAAGTTTCACAAAATTGGTTTCTCTTCCGAGAAGTAAATCAATCATGGGTGGTTCACTTTCACCTAATCCATCACAGGTGCCATTGACCCAAAATCCACGAAGTGCTAAATCTTTCCATGTAGAAAGACCTGCAGACCAAAGGATTTGGTTGGTTGGGTTTACTGATAAATCGAGTGGGAAAGCATAACCTCTAGAAACAAATACGTCTACATCCTTGGGAAGAGAATAGGTCAGCCTTTCTCTTTGTCTTGCCGCCATTTTAGCATTGGGAGGCCAAACTTCGGATTTATCGAAACTCAAATCGGGAGCGCCAGACAACTCCTTAGAAAATAAAGTTTGTCCGTTTTCGGTCTCTCCTTTAACAAAAGTTATTTTTCCGTAATCTCTTGTTAAAACAGAAACTCCAATTTTCTGATGGCAACCACCGCCATATTTGGATAATATTTTTCTTTCTTCATTTGCAGTGAGTTCTGCTTCTTTGTTTGTGATTTCTCTAAGAATGGATTCTAATTCTTTGTCTTCTTTTCGTATCTCTGCACAAAGAGCACCTTGGGCAGGTGCACTTGGAAAAATCGAAGATGGTAAAACCATAAACAACGAAAGATTGATTGTTTCGCTGATTAGTTTTTTAATTGCATGTAATTCTGGAATTAAGTTTTCTTCATCTTTAAATCCAAGAATTCGATCTAAGGCAGCTTTTGCGACTAAGATACCGCCGTTTTCATGTTCTAAATACTTTCTTAGTCTTGTTTGTATATTTCCTCTGACAGATTCTATTTTAATATCAAAGGTATTGATAGGTGTCGGAAAAAAAGTTTTAATAAAATCTTTTATATGATGTTCTCTTCTAGGGGAAGAAGTAAGAATTGTGATATCTGTTGGAGCCGAAATCCATTTATTTCTTTTAAATAATAAAACATCTCTTACATCTTCTCTAGGAAGAATCGGTATAAGAATGGTGTCTTTTCTGTCTTTTAGATCCATATCTTTCCAAGAATGGATGACAATATCAACTTTATGATTTAATAAATCTTCTTGAAGATCTTTTGTAAAAATTCCTTGTCCTGCAAATTGCCAAAGTGGAGTTTTTAGATCCTTATCACCGGCAGATTCCCGAAATACTGGTTGGAAGTTTTTAGTTTTGTTTTTTTCCTGGAGAGCTTTGATGACAGAAAAAATTTGAATTCGAGAGAGTAGGGAGGATCTTCCTCCGACTTTAATCAGTTCAGACAAGTAAATCTTCCCATCCATTCATAATGTGTATTTGTTCTTCCTCCCTTTCCCGAGTGAGTTCAGTAAGAAAGAATTGTAAGTCTATTTTTACTGATTGGATTTGTTCATCGGTTTCTTGCAAATCTCCCAAAATTTTGGAAAGAGGAATATAATTTTGGTATTTTGGTTCAGTAAAACCTATTTCACGAAAATCTAAAATCAGTGATGAATTTTCGATCATTGTTTCCCAGTTGAATGGTAAAAAACTAGATGCGATAACAATCGCTTCGTTAATAGGTTTGTAATCTTCCCAGTGGTAAGTGGTAATTGGGAATTCTTTTTGTAATTCACTCATTCTAGTTTGGTTTCGTCCGATGAGTCGAACTTCTTTGTTTTTGGAAACAAGATAAGGAAGAATGGATGTGGCAAGTTTTCCTGTTCCCAGTAAGGTGACTGTTTTATGTTTTTGCAAATAGGAATCTGCGACACTACCGTAAGTTTGTCTACCAATCCCAGTTAAATATTTGGAACGAATTTGTTTTGTGTGTTCTAGAATTTGATCTCTCAGCCTTAAAAGAGAAAGAGCAAAGGTAGAATCATTCACTTTATCTTCTCTGAATCGATCACGGAACTGGGCTTGGATTTCTGATTCCCCAAATAATTTGGATCGTAAACCAGAAACTACTTCTAATAAAAATCGGTAAGCTTCGAAGCCATGAAACACTTCATGGCCTTTGTAAAATCTTTCAGTTTCCGAAAGGGGAAAGAGTCTGCGGTCTCCAAACGCAATGGTTCTTTGGCATGTTTGCCAAATCTCTAGACCGGAGTCGTCTAAAGTTTTGATGGGATCATTTGAGTGTAATAGAATCAGGTTTGACCACATAATTTTATTCTATCAAATACAAGCTCCCAACTGTCACAAGATTGTCAGTATCTAAAAAAATAAAATATGATATTGAAACTTAGTCTCAATTAATTAGGAATGGTATATGATGAACGAAGAAAATTGGAAAGAAAAACTCACTCCCTTACAATACCAAGTCACTCGTGAAAAAGGCACCGAACGTCCGTTTACTGGTGAATACTATGAACATAAAGAAAAAGGAATATACTTATGTATTTGTTGTGGTGAAAAATTATTTTCTTCTCAGGCTAAGTATGATTCCGGTAGTGGTTGGCCCAGTTATTACGAACCTGTAAAAGCGGAAGCTGTCGCAACTGAGAAAGACCAAAGTCATGGAATGGTCAGAACAGAAATCCATTGTAAAAACTGTGGAGCACATCTGGGACATGTTTTTCCTGATGGACCTAAACCAACAGGACTCAGGTATTGTGTGAATTCAGCTTCTTTAAAGTTTGAAAAGGAATCTTAAGCCGTTAGAGTGAAATGATCCAGGAAGGTTTGTAAAAACTGAGACTGGATCTTTCGTGATGGTATGATTATTTCTGATTCGGATTTATTCTTTTAACCAAGATACTTCAATACATCCGTCGGGTTTTCTTGTTTCGGATAGGTTTGCGCGTTCGAGTGCTACCGCTCCCAAATTAACTCCAATACGAAGGGCAATCCTTTTGGCTAGATGCGAATATTGGTTGGCTTCACAACGATTCCCAAGACGTGATTCTAATTTAGAGATTTGTAATAGAAGGCTTGCGTTTCCTTCCGATTCTTTCATACCAATGGCATGTTTTAATTGGATGGCTTTTTTTAAATCTTCCCTTGCCGAAAGTAAATCGTTGGATTCCATTTTTTGAATGGCCCTTTCTTCTAAACTGTTGATGACAGTGGGAATGCGAGACAAACGAACCGCCCTAAGGATATCCTCTGCTGGTTCATCTAAAATGGGATTTGCATGCAAACCAAAAGAAATGATGAAAAGTATAGCAATTTGGTATTTGATCATACAAGACGTGCCTCACTGACTCCGTTCTATGAAAGATTGCATATTTTGTGCCAAGGGAATGAAATACTCATAGACGGTTATGGGGTGGACTTTCCAATGAAACTGACTCTGGCCGAGCGATCGCCTTTTTTTCTCCTTCTGGAGAGAAAGGGGAGGAAAGTCCGGACACTAGGGGACAATTGGACCGAGTAATGCTTGGGCTTTTGGTTTTCAGAAATGAAGATCAGGAGACGGAAAGTGCAACAGAAAGCAAACCGCCTACTTAGGTAGGTAAGGGTGAAAGGGTGGGGTAAGAGCCCACCGCTCTATTTGTAAAAATAGGGGCATGGTAAACCCTCCGATGTGCAATCTCAAGTAAACAACCGTTATGAGTTTGTCCCGCCAGGTTGTGGGTAGAGAGCATCAGATAAATGATCGCATAAAACAGAATCCGGCTTACGGGCCAGAGTCACCTTTTTTTAAAATAGATTGAATCACCTCTTCTTCATTAGGTGGGTAAAATACACAAATTAAACTTCTAATTTTTAAAATGGTTTCTGCAAGAGAGGTTCTAGTTTCTATTTTGTCCCAATTTTCATAACCAACGATGATTCCACATGTTTCTTCCATTCCGGAGAATTCTTTAGCGGAATAGTTTCGCATCCCATTTTCATCTAAAAATTGTTTTAATCCATTTTGAGATATTGATTCTTCCGATTTGTAAATTACAACTATTTGATCATTTTCTACTTCCAATACTTTTTTAGCATATCCATAACACCATCGAATTTGGTCTGTTAGGTCTTCATCCGCCTTTATAAATTGGATATCCGAAAGATTACTTTGGATAGGCGATTCAGAAAAATCATTTAGTAATGAGTTTGCAAAATTTACAATTTCAGGTGAGTTGCGAATATTTCGTTTGATATCCCAAACATGCCGAGATAAGGAATTCCAATAATCTAACATGGGAGATTCTAAATATTTAAATCTTCTCGAAATAAAAAGGATCCAATTTTTATTTTCCCAAAAATACTTTGATAAATATAAAAATACTTCCTTTTCCGGTGATTGGTCCAAGATGTCTTCGATCCCGTCGGCGATCAGAAGATCAAAATGGTTATGGTTGATTTCATTTATGTTTGAAATGAGGTCGATATTTGATTTTTCAGGGATATTTTCTAACTCTTCTTTCCAAATTTCGTATAGTGCTTTGGCTCCTTGCCATAATAATACTTTTTTGCCAACACGTGCATTTTGTATGGCTAACTCTCCTGCGAGTATCGATTTGCCTGAACCTGTGCTACCGAAAACTAAATTATGCGAATGGTTACTAATACCTTCCACCAATTGAAATTGTTCTTTGGTGAAAAATAATAAATTCTCTTCTTCTTTTTCTTTCTGGGAACGAAATGTTTGAAAGAAATTTAAATTCTTTTTAATGATTTCATGTGCTTTTATTAAGACCGATTCTGGTAGAGGTTCCCTGTTATAACGAAATAGAATCGATTCGAGTACAGAATTTAAATTTACATCATCCTCTACTTCTTTGCCACCAAACACATACAGATGTCTATCATTTGGTAGGTGAAATTCTTTTCTTTCGTTTTTTAAAAAGAAAATTGCACTATCATAATAATCTGCTGGGAATAAATCAGTGAGTTGGTTGTGATTTTTAAAAAATTCACGAATCAAATCTCTTTGCGTTTGTACTTGTTCTATGGGATTGGAATAGGACTTACCTTCTACCGGATTCCATTCTCTGGCTCGTACGTTATAAAATTCCCACTCACCTTTTTTTTCTCTCCATTTTCCATTTTTTAATTCAATGGTGATGACCCCGTAAGGTGATACCACAAGAAAGTCAATTTCTCGCATAGGAACATCAGGTGTGATGAGGGTAAGGGAATAATAAATATTACATGGGATACGAATTTCTTTTGAAAAACGATGGTAAAAATGGGATTCGAGCGAAACGTCTTTCGCTTTTCCGTGAAACTGTTTTGGGTAAATCATTTTTTAGTTCTGTAAACTGGGCACCAAGGTTTTCATTGGTGATATGAAACTGATACCACCAACCTTAATTTTCTGCCTATTGTTTTGTGCCTGTGCCGGTGGGAATATTAAAATAAAGATTCGACCAGATCTTTCTGGAGATTTGGTTTTATACCAAAAAAAAATAAC
The DNA here is from genome assembly GCF_004770045.1 of Leptospira montravelensis. Taxonomy (NCBI): domain Bacteria; kingdom Pseudomonadati; phylum Spirochaetota; class Leptospiria; order Leptospirales; family Leptospiraceae; genus Leptospira; species Leptospira montravelensis. Next base: position 1,075,642 of record NZ_RQFO01000004.1, on the reverse strand, counting down.
CAAAAAACCTTCTGGAATGTTTTTTGGTTCAGGCCTTGTGCCTGTCGGGGAATTAGAAATTTCTATTAAAGAAAGAGCTTACAAGTTTTCCCATTATACTCATATCCTTCCGCCGGGTTTTCGTTTCATTGAATTTACAGAAGACAAAACCCAGGAAATCCAATTGGTCGTGGATACAAGCCAATCCTCGCCCTTACTCAAAGCATTGGAAATTAACAAAACAGAAATTGATACTATTTTGAATGAAGCAAAACAAAGAGATGATTTATTACGTTTTAATACTTTAGTTGAATTCATTCAGTTTGAAATCCAGTTTCCCTTTCCTATAAAAAAAGTAAAATTTGCCGAACCTAGAACTCCAGGTGAATGGACAGTTAGGTTGGATAGCTCAGATAAAATGGTTGTGAATATTCCTTTACACTCTGTGTGGGCAAATGAACACCAGTTAACAACAGTTCAGGTTTTTCCAGATTCGGATTAGGATTTATGAAAATATTTGGAATTTAAGTTTCGAATGATTTCTTTTAGAGCAAGTCTTCTTTCATTTTGATCGGGAAGGATTTCTTTTAAGTTCCTTCTCATTTCAAAAATAGTTTCCATTAGTTCATGATCTTCCTCTGGTAGAATTTCTTCAAAAAGTTTGCGGAGTGTAGAAGATACACCTGCAAATTTTCCATCAGTAGATATGGCAAATTGAACCGGGCCTACCGTTACAGTTGAGGAAGAATAAAAATCGCAATTTTTTGGATCATCCACTGAGTTTACCCAAATTCCTTTTTCTTTCGCAATTTTACGAAAGTTTTTGTTGGTTTCGGAATCACTCGTTGCTAAAAAAATAATATCTCGATGATTTAAATCTTCTTCTTTAACTGCACGTTTTTCAGCGGATATATCAGGGTATTTATTTAAAAAAATTTGAACATCATCGCTAAAGTCAATGGAGATTACATGGAGTTTTGCACCTGTAAACTCTAATCCATACAGTTTTTCCAAACATGCATTCCCACCACCTACGATGAGAATGTTTTTGTTTTCTAAGTTTAAGAAAATAGGATATTTTTTAAAAACCATTAAGTAAGAAGAGCCATTATTGTCTGTTTTTGAATTTTATCTTTTCTGTTTAGGAGGGGACGGACTGCTTCTCCTACGTAAAGAATACCTGGACCTGAAGTTTGTTTTTGAATTCCATCTAACAAAGTATCGGCGAGAGTAGAGGATGTATATGTGGTTTTTTTTCCACCTACATTTTCTGCAAGGACAACTGGAGTGGAATCCTTAATTCCTTTTTGGATCAATCTTTCTGCGAGTTCTTTTGTTTTTTTACTGCCCATAAGAATGACAATGGTTCCAAAAAAGTTTTCCATTCCAATCCAACTGCGTTCGTCTTCTAAAATGGTATGTCCATCTAAGATGATGATCTGTCTAGAAATGCCCCGAACCGTCAGTGAGATGCCTAAGTCAGCGGCACCTGTGGTCACAGAACTCACTCCGGGAACTACTTCAAAAGCAATACCATGAGTTTCCAAAATTTGGATTTCCTCGGCAAGCCTACCAAAAATAGAAGCATCTCCCCCTTTCAAACGAACCACTCGTTTTCCTTCGTTTACGTATTTGACAAGGAGTGAGTTGATCTCATCCTGGGTGCGGGCATGTTCTTTGGCCCGTTTTCCCACATAGAGGATTTCTGCGTTTTCTGGAAAAAGTTCCAAAAAACCGGGATCCAGGAGGGCATCGTAAAGAATGACCTCAGCGGATTCGATGCGGCCTCGGCCACGAAGGGTCAAAAGGTCGATGGGGCCTGGGCCACCGCTTACAAAACTAACAAATCCAGGTTCTGTCTTATTGGAGGACATATCTGTTATACCCTGCCATATTGCTAGAAATAGTCAAGTGAATGGCTAATAATTTCTACAAAATCTCCATTTTTTTGGTTTACTTGGGGCGTATCTCTGGGGAAAGATTCAATTTATAAGACTTTTTGGATGTTTTACTGGAATCCAAATCGAAAATAGGTTTTTATGTTATCCGATGAGAAACGCAATCGATTTTTACAATTACTGAAGGAATCTACCAAAGACGAATGGGTTTGGATGTCAGGGTATTTATCCGCATTGACCCAACCGAGCCTTGGGGGGAGCAGTGTGGATGTTTCCATCACAGCTCCTGTGAGTATAGATTCAGGAACGGATTCATTACATGGAAATTTAAAAGCCCAACCACTCCAATGCAGTGTAGTTTACGGAACAGAAACCGGAAATTCCAAAAAACTCGGAACAGAACTTGTAAAAAAATTAAAGGAACTTGGTGTTTCCGCTAAACTCAAAAGTACAGATACATACAAAGCCAAAGACCTAAAAGAAGAAGAGTATTTATTTGTAATTGTGTCCACTCATGGCGACGGCGAACCACCACAAGCGGCAAAACCTTTTATTCAAATATTAAAAGATACAAAAGATTCTTTATCAAAGGTAAAGTTCGCAGTGCTTGGGTTAGGTGATACTAGTTATCCACTTTTTTGTCAATCAGGTGAAGATGTGGATTCTTTGTTAGCAAACCTTGGTGCCGAACGTATCCAACCATTAGGTAAATGTGATGTAGATTATGAAATCGTGGCAAAACCCTGGATGAGTGAACTTATCTCTATACTCAATGCTCATTCCAAAACTGCAACGACACAACAGGCAAAAACTAGTCAAAATCAAACCGCAAAACCAACATCTGGTGGTAAGGTTGTGTATGAAGGCTCTGTTGTCACAAACATTGTTTTAAATGATATAGGTGCTAGTAAATCAACAAGGCATATTGAAATCAAAACACCTGTTCCTGTTGATTATTTACCAGGAGACAGTGCAGGATTTTTAGCTTATAATCGTGATGAAGAAATTAATCGAATATTGTCTCTTTTGAAAGCAGACCGTGAAACTCGCGTTACTTATAAAGGGGAAACATGGATGGCTTATGATTTGTTTCGCAAAAAAGTATCCATTCGTTTTTTGCCAGACAGAGTCATCCAAAAATATGCAACACTGATTGGTAAAGAAATTCCTTCCGGTAAAACAGATTTAGATGTTTTACTCACTCTAAATCCATCGGAAACAAAATGGGACATCCAAACCATTGTAGATATTTTAGAGCCCATCGTTCCTAGATATTATTCCATTGCTTCTAGTCCATCGGCGCATGGGGAAGATGAAGTCCACCTAACTGTGGCAGAAGTAGAGATTGAAACATTTACTGGAATTAAAACTGGTTTTTGTTCAGGGTTTTTAGCAGATTTAAAGGAAGGAGATACAGTTCCTTTTTTCATCCAAAGAAATCAATCGTTTCGTCTCCCAAGTCCCGACACGGATATCATTATGATTGGACCAGGAACTGGAATTGCGCCTTTTCGAAGTTTTCTATTCGAAAGGGAACAAAATTCGGGGAACGGAAAAAATTGGTTATTTTTTGGAGAACGAAACTTTGTCTCTGATTTTTATTACCAAACTGAACTTTTGGAACTTATGGACACGGGCGTCTTACATAAGTTAAATACTGCTTTTTCTAGAGACACAAAACAGAAAGTATATGTGCAAGATCGTATGGGTGAAAATGCGGCAGAACTTCTGAAGTGGATAGAGAATGGGGCAGTTATTTATCTTTGTGGGTCAAAAGATCCAATGAGTAAGGATGTAGACCGCAAACTCATTGAAATTTTATCGGAAAGAACATTTGAAACTGGTAAAGATGCTTCTGATTATCTAAAAGAATTGGAAGAAGCCGGTCGTTATATTAAAGACGTTTACTGAGGGAATCATGGCAGAACAAAAAAAAGAAACACTCGCAGAAAAGGTGAAACGCCTCAGCCGTGGACTTAGAGGAACACTGGCTGATAGTTTAAAGGATGAACATACTGGTTCTTTACGTTCCGATGACCAACTCCTACTAAAGTTTCATGGAATGTACCAACAAGATGATAGAGACCGAAGAGAAGAACGCGCAGCTAAAAAATTAGAACGTTTGTATTCCTTTATGATTCGTTTGCGAATTCCTGGTGGGATGATTGGCCCTGTTCATTGGGAAGCCTTACACAACGTTGCTGGTGAAAATTCGACTGGTACAATCAAAATTACCACTCGTCAAACCGTACAATTACATGGAATTTTAAAATCAAAAATCAAACCAACCATCAAAGCCTTTGATTCTGTTTTTTTAGATTCCATTGCAGCTTGTGGGGATGTAAATCGTAACGTTACTTGTACATCAAATCCTGCCACAAGTCCGTTACATAAAGAAGTGTTCGGTTATGCCGGTGAAATCAGTAGATCGCTACTACCCAAAACCAGAGCTTATTACGAGATTTGGCTCGATGAAAATCTTTTGGCAGAAAAAGAAGAACCAGAAGATCCTTTATACAAGGATGTTTATCTTCCACGGAAGTTTAAAATTGCGATTGCAATCCCTCCTTACAACGATGTGGACCTTTTCACAAATGATATAGGCCTCATTGCTATCATTGAAAATGGACAACTGCTTGGTTTTAACGTAGCTGTTGGTGGGGGACTTGGAACCACTCATGGTAATCCAGACACTTATCCTAGAGTGGGAACTGTATTCGGTTTTATTCCTAAAAAAGATATCTTAAAAGTTGTGTATGAAATTATCACTGTCCAAAGAGATTTTGGAAATAGAGAAGATCGAAAACTTTCTCGTTTAAAATATACTTTGGACCGCTTAGGTGTTGAGTTCTACAAACGAGAAGTAGAAAAACGAGCGGGGATCAGTTTTGAACCAGCGAAAGATTATCAATTTACACAAAGATCTGATGATTTCGGATGGAAACAAGACTCAGCAGGTAACTGGCATTATACTGTGTTTGTCGAAAATGGTCGTGTTTGTGATGAACATGGTTATAATTTAAAAACAGCACTATTAGAGGTATCCAAAACTAGAAGGGCTACCTTTCGATTTACTTGTAACCAAAATCTTATTTTATCTGATATTTTTCCTAAAGATAAGGATCTCATAGAATCCATTCTTGTGAAGTTTGGAGTTCATCGTAAAACTGCGGAAGTTTCACCAATCCGTAAAAATTCAATTGCTTGTGTAGCATTAAACACCTGTTCGCTTGCATTGGCTGAGGGACAAAGATACCTACCAAGTTTAATTGATAAAATTGAACCAATTCTTGGAAAACATGGACTAACTGACGAACCAGTATCCATCCGAATGACAGGCTGTCCGAATGGATGTGCAAGACCTTACATTGCAGAGATTGGTCTTGTGGGAACTTCCTATGGGAAATACAATTTACACTTAGGCGCGGATGCGGAAGGATACAGACTCAATCGAAAGTATAAAGAAGATTTAGATGAAACGGCTATTCTTTCGGAACTGGATGGACTTTTTGGTAAATACGCTAAAGAGCGAAATTCCAAAGAGTCGTTTGGAGATTATATCAATCGAATTGGAATCTTAAATTAAGATTCCAATTCCTTCGGGGCAATTTTATTCCAATAAGTAGCAATCACGGCACCGGCAATCAGGTGCCAAATTCCCCACCAAGCACAAATCATCGCCATTCCCCCAAGCCCATCAAAAAAATTAAAAACAATTGCAAGTCCAAGACTTGAATTTTGAATTCCTGTTTCAATCGCAACCGTCTTTCTGTCGTTTGGCGGCAATCGGAACAGTTTGGCAAAGTAATATCCAAGAGAAAGCCCTGCTAAATTCATAATAAAAACAAGTCCAAAGAGAAGGTGGATGTATTCCTTAAAGAATTTCCAATTGGTGGCAAGAGCTCCGACAATAAAAAAACCAAGTAACAACACCGATATCCGTTGCACTGCTCGTTTTACCGTATGAGTCAGTTTCGGAAACAATTTTTGAAATAGAATTCCTATAACAAGTGGAATGAGTAAAATTAATGTTACCGAAACTAGAATCTCATATGGACTTACCGAAATGGATTTTAGATACTCACGAGTCACTGGGAGTAAATTTCCCCAGAAGAAAAATCCAAGTGGCGTTAAGATAAATGCCAAAGCAGAAGAAAAGGTAGTGAGACTAACAGAAAGTGCTAAATTACCTTTTGCTAAATGAGTGAAAAAATTGGACATATTCCCGCCTGGACATGCGGCCACAAGTACCATACCCAGTGCAAGACCAGGGTGGGGATTTATCACCCAGATGATGAGAAGCGTTGCGAGTGGCAAAAGAACATATTGGCTAAAAAGACCAACAAACGCTGGTTTAGGATTACGTAACAAATGTTTGAAGTCTTGTAGTTTTAATTCTAAAGCAATTCCAAACATAATGAAACCAATCAGTGCATTGATTAAATATACTGATTCTTTGTTGAAATTTAGACGAACTGCATTGATATCCATTTAATCAGACCATCCTACGAGAATTCTGCGTGGGCCTGTAAACGGAAGCCTGCCATGAGAAACTGATAAATTGTCAATGATGAGGACATCTCCCGTTTGCCAAGGAATGGCAACTAAATGTTTCCAAAATACATCGGATATCGATTTCATTTCTTTTGCTGAGATTTCTTCTCCATTGCCATAAGTAACATGTACATCATGGGACTCAGGTCCTAAAATTCGTTTGATGGTTGTTAGAAGAGTGAGTAGAATTGCCACACCAAAAGACCTAAATGTTTTTTGTTTTTTAAAAATTTTCCATACTTCACTTACAGCTGCTTGGTAATGAAAGGTTTGGGAATGATTGTGCCAAGCGATTGTCTTTGCTTCTGGATGGATGCGGAAACCAGATTGTTCGTTGGTAATAGTTAAGGAATCCTTTCCAAACCAATCCAATTGAAATCTATTTTGTTTTGAGATCTTTTTTACTTCTTCTAGGTTTGTGGTTCCAAACATTTCATCCCAACGTTTTGTTTTCCATAAAGAGAATCTGGCTTTTTTGGATGGACCATCGTAACGCCTTCGATAACGAATTCCGTGGTTTTCTATTTTTTCTTTAATTTTTGGATCTATTTCTTTATAAATTTCCCGAAGATCGGTGAGTGGGGTTTCCCCGCCGGTCTCTGAGGCTTTTTCTGCATAAAAAAATAAAAGTTTAGGAGGATTGTCAAGAAAACTCATTTCAGCATGTTGCATGATCGGGTAGTGAGGGGGAAGTTCACTTGCAGTATACACGTGTTTGACGACCTGGTCTCTTGGCGATGTTCCTAAATAAAATTCCCCCAATTTTTTTTCTTCGGTCGCAAAGAGAATGGATTGGAAGTCTGTTGCTTCATGAATAGGAAAACCACGAAAAAGAATGGCACCGTAGGTTTTTAGATCCTCTCTCCATTCCTTTTGGTTTTTTTGAATCCACTGAGTCAGATCCAATAAATCCTTTTCTTCAGAAGGTTCGTAAACAACGGGAAGTTTCGTTTCCCCGATGAAAAATTTGCGGATCCATTGTGTTTTTACTGCAGTAGTTTGGCTCATAATACTGCCAGTTTAGTGAACTGTGCAGTATTATATCAAGAAAAAATCTGCTATAGCAGATTAAATTTCTACAATAGCATTCCGGCACCTACAGTTTGGTTCGTACCTTCATCTACTAAAATGAAACTTCCGGTCCCTCGGATTTTGGAATAGGGATCGTAGGCCACGGGTTTTGCTGTCCTTATGGTGACTTTTCCAATTTCATTTAAAGCCAGACTCGACTGTTCCTTTTTTTCATGGGTGCTCGTTTCCACTCGGTATTCCAAAGATCGAATAGAGGCTTTCACCGCATTTGTCGTTTGGCGTAGTAAATACTTCGAACCAGGTGTCATTGGTTTTTGGTCCATCCAACAGATATGGGCTTCCAAATCTTGAGAAGTAGTTGGTTCCTGTCCAGTGACAACGAGCATATCTCCCCGACTCACATCAATTTCATCTTCCAGGCGAATGACCACAGACATGGGAGCAAATGCAGTTTGTAGAGAACCCGCATAGGTATCAATGGCTTTGATTTTTGATTTGAGTCCACTGGGTAAAACGGTTATGGAATCACCAACGGAAAAGTGGCCACTACGGATTTGACCCGCATAACCTCTGTAATCATGGTATTCCGTTGTTTGAGGACGAATTACATTTTGTACGGGAAATCTTGGGGCCGGTGATTCTTCTTCTGTATGGATTTCGATTCCTTCTAAAAATCCAAGAAGGGATTTTCCTTTCCACCAAGGCATAGAGGTTGATAAATCCACCACATTGTCCCCGTTCAGTGCGGAGATAGGCAGGAAGTGGATGGATTTTAGATCTAGATCTTTTGCAAAATCCAAATATTGTTTTTGGATATTTAAAAACACTTCTTCCGAAAAATCCACTAAGTCCATTTTGTTTACGCACACGACTACATAGGGAATACGAAGTAGGGAGACAATATAAGAATGGCGATAGGTTTGTTCGATCACACCTTTTCTGGCATCAATTAAAATGATCGCAAGATCCGAGTTAGAGGCTCCTGTCACCATGTTTCTTGTGTATTGAACATGGCCTGGTGCATCGGCTATGATAAACTTTCTTTTTGGTGTAGAAAAATATTTATAAGCAACGTCGATAGTGATCCCTTGTTCTCTTTCCGCTTTTAGTCCATCCGTAAGAAGGGCAAGGTTGATTTGACCATTTACCTGTCCTGCTTTTTCAATGGCTTCTAATTGGTCTTGAAAAATAGATTTACTATCGTATAACAATCGTCCGATGAGAGTTGATTTCCCATCATCCACACTACCTGCTGTAATAAAACGTAAAATATCCATTAAAAGTATCCGCCTTTTTTTCTATCTTCCATCGCCGCTTCCGAACGTTTGTCATCCAAACGAGATCCTCTTTCGGTGGTTCTAGAAATTTGAATTTCACGAATGATATCATCGATGGAATTGGCTTCTGATTCCACGGCCGCAGTGCAGGTCATATCACCTACAGTTCGGAAACGAACGGTTCTTGTTTCTACTTTGTCGGTATTGTCTAAGGAGATGAACTTTGATACCGGAAACACTAGGTCTTCTCGCCATACAATTTCTCTTTGGTGTGAAAAATATAGGGAAGGGAGTTCGATTTTTTCTTTGCGAATGTATTCCCAAACATCAAGTTCTGTCCAGTTACTGATTGGGAAAACTCGAACGTTTTCACCTACATGGATTTTTCCATTATAAATATTCCAAAGTTCTGGGCGTTGAAGTTTAGGATCCCATGATCCAAATTCATCCCTTACTGAAAAAATTCTTTCTTTGGCACGAGCTTTTTCTTCATCCCGACGAGCACCACCAATACAAGCATCAAACTTAAATTCAGCAATGGTATCGAGAAGTGTTACCGCTTGGATGGCATTACGACTAGGAAACTTTCCTTTTTCTTCGACTGCTTTTCCTTGGTCGATGGAGTCTTGTACATAACGAACAATTAGTTTTTCACCAGTTCGTTCGGCAAGGTCGTCTCTAAATTTTAGCGCCTCATCAAAGTTATGCCCTGTATCAATATGAACTAAAGGAAAAGGAAATTTACCAGGTCGAAAGGCTTTGAGTGCAAGATGTACAAGACAAATGGAGTCCTTGCCTCCAGAAAATAAAAGGGCAGGTCTTTCAAATTGAGCTGCTACTTCTCTTAAAATATAAATGGCTTCCGATTCTAGTTGGTCTAGATGGGAAAGTCGATGTAAATCGGTCATATTGGTATTATCCTTTTTTCGGTGTGAGTTTGCCGTCTACCCAGTGTAAGCCGCATTCTTTTTTAGATTCTTGTTCCCACCACCATCTTCCGGCACGAAAGTCTTCCCCAGGTTCAATCGCACGGGTGCAGGGAGCGCAACCGATGCTTGGAAAACCTTTATCGTGTAATAGGTTGTATGGTACGTTATGTTCTCTGATATACTTCCAAGTATCTTCAAAGGACCATAAAAGTAGTGGTTGGTATTTGATTAAATTTCTTTGAGGATCCGATTCGAAAATAGACATCTCAGTTCGAAATCCGGATTGGTCTTTTCTGAGTCCCGTCACCCAAACTTCTGTGTTTTTTAAAATGGCATCAAGGGGAACAAGCTTACGAATCCGACAACATTCTTTACGTAAATCTTGGGAATCATAAAAGGCATTCGGACCATTCTCTTCTACAAAGGTTTGAATTTCTTTTTCGTTTGGATAAAAGGCTTCAATTTTTGCCCCATAACGGATGTTTGTTTTTTGCCAAACATCATAGGTTTCTTGGAAGAGGCGGCCTGTATCCAGAGTTGCGATTCGAATGTCGATTTGGTTTGCGAGAATCGCGTGAGTGATGGCCTGGTCTTCCAATCCAAAACTCGTTGTGAAAACAACTTTTCCGGAGAAGTCCAGACTAAGTTGTCGTAATCCCTGTTCCAAGGAGAGGGAGGTATAGGTTTCTGTCAAAACTTCCAAATTTCCCATTTTTTTCCAATCCTACCGTCCAATGTTTTGTATATTGGACGATTTGTAAACTATATTAGCGGAAAATATTAGATAGAGAAGTCTTCTACGTAAACTTTTGCTTTTTTAATCCTAAGGTAGACCGTCTCGCCTGGCAAAAGGTTCAAAAGACGGTAGGTTTCCTGCTCGAGAACTGATTCGATGAGTGTCCCCGTGTCCACTCGTTTCAATTCCACTCGCACATTCCTTCCCGTGGAATGGATGTATTGGATTTCGGCGGCGATCCCTTGGTCAGACTCTCTGACAATTTCCACATCATAAGGACGAACATAGGCCACGGCCACCGATTCTTTTACATCTTGGTGTTCCGTGCTATCGAGGGCCAAATTCCCAATTTTCGTTTTTCCTTCTTCGATCCTTCCGTGAAAAAGATTCACATCTCCGAGAAAATGAAACACAAAAGGAGACTTGGGTTTGTTGTACACTTCGTCAGGACTTCCCACTTGTTCCAGTTGGCCATGATTGAGAATGACAACTCGGTCACTGACTTCCAATGCCTCTTCTTGGTCATGAGTTACAAAAACACTTGTTATATGGATTTCGTCATGGAGTCTTCGTAACCAGTTTCTTAGTTCCTTTCTCACTTTGGCATCAAGGGCACCAAATGGTTCATCGAGTAATAAAAATTTTGGTTCGATGGCAAGGGCACGTGCGAGAGCCACACGTTGGCGTTGGCCCCCAGACAATTCGTGCGGGTATCGGTTATGGAATTTTTCTAATTGGATGAGTGTGAGGAGTTTCGAAACTTTTTCCCCAATTTCTTTTTTCGAAGGTCGCAGGTTTTTTGGTCTGACTTCCAAACCAAAGGCTATGTTTTCGGCAATGGTCATGTGGCGAAAGAGGGCATAATGTTGGAAAACAAATCCGACTTCGCCATTTTGAATTTTAGAAGTGGAGAGGTTTTCACCCACGAACTCCACTTTTCCCGAGGATGGTTCTTCGAGACCTGCGATGATTCGGAGTAAGGTGGTTTTTCCTGATCCAGAGGGACCAAGGAGTGCCACAAGTTCTCCATCAGGAATCGTAAGGTTAACATCTCTTAGAGCGGTGAACGACCCAAAGGTTTTATTTACGTTATTTATTTCAATCGGCATTGTTCTGACTCGCAGTTCGTTTTTCCAAAATCAATTTAAAGATCAGTGTGAGAAGAGAGAGAAACACAAGTAAGGTGGCACAGGAAAAGGCTCCCACGGAATCAAATTCATTGTACAACATTTCGATATGGAGAGGAAGGGTGGTTGTTTTCCCGCGAATATGCCCACTAAGAACCGATACCGCTCCAAACTCGCCCATAGCCCTTGCATTACAAAGAATGATCCCGTATAACAAACCCCATTTGATATTAGGGAGAATGACTCGTCGCAGTAATTGAAAGAAATTAGCACCCAGTAACATACCGGCTTCCTCTTCCTCTCTCCCTTGGCTTTGCATTAAGGGAACTAGTTCCCTTGCCACAAAGGGAAAGGTAATGAATACTGTGGCAAGGATAAGGCCCGGAGTATTAAAAACAATTTTGATTCCATGTGCTGAAAGAAAATCACCAAAGTAACCTTGCCTTCCGAATAACAATAAAAAGATAAGCCCAGAAACTACAGGAGAAACGGCAAAGGGAGAGTCGATGATGGTGACTAAAATATTTTTCCCTGGGAATTGAAACCTTGTGATGGTAAAGGCTGCGGTCACTCCAAAGATTGTATTGAGTATGACAGAGACAACAGATACTTTAATGGTGAGGCCAATCGCATACAGTGCATATTCGCCAGTAATGGATTCGATATACTTTGTATAACCTTCGGAAAATGCTTCGGAAAACACAGTGTAAATGGGCAAAAGAAGGATGATCCCAGCAAAAAAATAAGCCAAAAACACGAGGAAAATGGGCAAAATTTTAATTTTCATGATAATTTTTTCGATGCCCGTTCTTGGAGTAAATTGATTAGAAACATAAAAACAAAAGAAGTGAGTAACATCACAAGTGCAATGGAAGTTGCTTTTTGATATTCGTATTGTTCGAGTTTGGTGACAATGAGAAGAGGAAGGATTTCTGTTTTTCCTGGAATGTTTCCGGAAATAAAAACAACAGATCCATATTCACCAATACTTCTGGCAAAAGCCATTCCTGTTCCGGCTAGTAGGGAAGGCCAAAGTTCGGGTAATAAAACTTTATAAAAAGTTTGGAAGGGTGTCGCACCGAGGCAACGGGCACTTTCTTCCAGTTCCTTTGGTAGTTCTTCGATCACAGGTTGGACAGTTCGTACGACAAAAGGAAATCCAATAAACACTAGCGCGATCACAATTCCAATCGGAGTGTAAGCAATTTTGATACCCCACGGTTCAAAGTAAGATCCAATGATTCCATTTTGAGAATAAATTGTTGTGAGAGCAATTCCTGCCACCGCAGTGGGTAATGTGAAAGGTAAATCAATTAAGGTATCGAGTAATTTTTTAAAAGGAAAGTTGTAACGAACAAGAACCCAAGCGAATAAAAATCCAACAAAGAGATTGATGATGGCAGAGATAAAACCCACACTGAAACTTAAAAAAAGTGCGGAACGAATTCTTTCATCGGCAAACACTTCTAAGATCCCTGAAACTCCAATCCCGAGGGAATGGAAAAAAAGTCCTAGAAGTGGAATGACAACAACCGCGGACGAATAAAAGACAGTCAGTCCTAAACTGATTCCAAAATGTAGTTTTTTATACGGCCGGGTTTCTATAAGCATATTTTAAGGGGTTTTGTAGATGGCATCAAAGACACCTGCATCTGCAAAATGTTTTTTCTGAGCAGATTCCCAAGTTTCCCCTAAATCGGATAGGGAAAATAATTTAATGTTGGGAAATTCTTTTGCAGAAGATTTTGTTACTGCGGCATCTGTTGGTCTAAAAAAATGTTTAGCGATGATCGATTGTCCTTCTTTTGTATAAAGAAACTCTAGATAGGCTGTAGCTTTTTCCAAATTGCCTTTTTCTTTAGCAGTTTTCGTAACAACAGCAACTGGAGTTTCTGCCTTGATGGATTCAGATGGATACACCACTTCTAAAGTGTTTTTTCCTGATCTTTTTTCTTCATCTAAAGAAAGTTTGGCTTCGTTTTCCCAAGTGATGAGAACGTCACCAATTCCTCTTTGGACAAACGTAGTTGTGGACCCGCGGGCCCCTGTATCAAGGACGGATGTATTTTTGAAAAGTGCTTTGACAAACTCAGTGGCTTTTTCATCTGATTTGTATTTGCGTTTTGCAAATCCGTAAGCTGCCAAATAATTCCAACGAGCACCACCACTGGTTTTTGGATTAGGTGTAATGATTGCAACTCCTGGTTTTACGATATCATCCCAATCTTTGATTTTTTTCGGATTGGATTTACGGACTAAAAAAACTATGGTTGAGTAGTAAGGAACACTATTGTTTGGGAGTTTTTTTTGCCAATTTGCTTCGATTAACCCTGATTTGGTGGAGATACTATCAATATCATAAGAAAGAGCAAGGCTCACTACGTCAGCATCCAGTCCATCGATTACTGCACGTGCTTGTTTCCCGGATCCGCCGTGAGATTGTTGGATGGCAAAATCGTTTCCTTTTTTGGATTTCCATTCTTTTAAGAAAGCTTTGTTAATTTCCTCATACAATTCTCTTGTAGGGTCAAAGGACACATGGAGGAAAGTGCCTTCGCTTGCGAGAGAGGAAAAGCTCATCACGCTCAAAAAAATGCACAATATGGCAGAAATTGTTGATTTTAGGTTCGGATTACGGGTATCTATTTTCATTTTTGCGCCCTTTTGTTTAATAAATCAAACTCATCCTCCAATTTAGCGGAAATTTGTCAAACGAAATTTATTTCGTAAAACTCTGTCATTTACCCTTTCCGACATAAACCGGAAAAGGAAGAAGATAATTCTCTAAAGGAAATCTCGGGAAGTTCGATCCTAAAGGGAGAAGGCACCCTATGAACGTAAAAGCCCCAAACCAAAACGTAATCCCATTCCCGAAAGTCGAAGGGAAGTCTTCCCAGCCCACCGGTTTCGAAAACCATGCAGCGGCAGTGAGGGAAAGTTTTGGGGAAATTTTGGAACGAGAGTTCCAGGTGCACACAGAAAAAAAACAACCTAATTCTGAATTCAAAACCAAAACACGCGAAAATGAAGAAGTAAGTTCTTTTTCCGAACCATCTAAATCAGATGAAATCAAAAAACAAGAGTTAACTGCTGTATCAGAATCATCCAATGAAAAAACTATTTCTAAAGAGACAAATTTATCGGAAGAAGCGGATGAATCAGAAGAAAATACGGAAGAGGAAGATTTGGACCGTGATGCATTGGAGTATAGCATTGATTTGGTGACTTCTTATGCGGATTGGGACCGGTCTTTGGTTTCAGCAAACCAAATGACGGAAATTGTAAATAAAGAAAAAACTGTCTTACTCTCCTTACAAAAATCTGCTGAAAAAACTACAGCTTATTCCTCTTCCCCTAAAGAAGGATCTGGTTTTATCGATGAAGCAAAAAAATTAGCAATGCAACTTTTCCAATCAGAAAAGGGAACCAAACAGAACGAACCAACTATCCTAAAACCACAAATCAATTTAGAGAAAGATTCTAACTTAGTTCATTTTCCTAAGTCGGAAAAAAAAACCTTAGAAAATAAAAGAGGCAATGATAAATTAGAATCTTTAAATATTAAAAAAGAGCCTATCCATTCTGGTTCGGTAATATCTGATTTAGTCTTTGCCAAAGGCAAAGAAGTAAAAGTGGAAGGAAAAGAAATTCCGACGGAACATTCTGTTCGTAAGAATGACGGAAAAATCAAACCAAACAAACAAACTAAAAACGGATCTGAAAACTTGGAAGTATCATCGGAACCAGAAAAATCAAACCAATCTGTTAATTCAGATAAGATGATTCGTTCGCTCGGTATCAAAGATAAAGAGTTTCAAAAACAAGATTCGAAAGTACAAACTCCTTCTGAAAAACAAAAACAGACAGAGGTTTCTTTTATCTCTAATATTCAAAATTCCTCATCCTCTAAATCGGGAGAAGAGGGTGGTCGTTCTTTTGAAGAGCGTGGATCCAAACAAGGTTTTTCATTTTCCTCTTTAGAATCTAAATCTACGCAAAAAACTGAAGACATTCGTTCTGCGGAAAAAACTGCAAAACCAAAAGAGTCCAACCTCAAACAAAATATCGACGAACTCATCAAACAAGCTCGGTTTGATATTGTTCAAAACGGAAAGTCCAGTGCAGAAATCGTAATGAATCCCAAAGAATACGGTAGGCTTACTTTGAAAGTCACTGTAGATGGGGATAAAGTGGAAGGCCGAATCCTTGTGGAATCGGAAGAACTTCAGAAATCTCTTCAAAACGAAATTCAAACTATTAAAGAAAACTTAAAAGAATCTGGTCTCGACTTACAAGCGCTCATCATTGATTTATGGGATGATGGAAGTGGCCTTACTGATCGAAGAGAACAAAATGAACTCTACCAAACGATGGTAGGTGCGGCCCGGTTTCGCAATACTGAAAACAATTTAGGTTTAGAAGAATCGGCGGACTTACTGCAAGACATAGAAGAATCCAAAACATTGGAATTTTTCGCATAAACGCCAATCAATATAGAAAAATAGAGGATCCCATGCCAGAAGGAATGTCAGATATATCGACTCAAAATTCAGCTAGAACCAAATACTTTGAAGGGGATAGAACTTTCAATATTCGTAAACATTTGGATCAGTTAGAAAAAGAAGAAACAAGTGGTTTGAAGGGAATCGAAATTCGTGAGAAACAAAAGGAACTAGGAAAGGATGATTTTCTAAAACTCCTTCTCACGCAACTTTCTCACCAAGATCCAACAAACCCAGTGCAAGACAAAGACTTCATTGCTCAAATGGCTCAGTTCTCATCTCTCGAACAAATGAAAAATATTTCTTCTGGAATTGCTAGAATGGAATCTAAACAAAGTTATTCGGTAGTGGGTAAAATTGTGTCCGGGCCAGATTTAGTCACAGGTGAAGATGTGACAGGACTTGCGGGTGCTATTCTTTTTGATAACGAAGGGAAAACATATGTGCGTGTCAATGGTAGGATGCTTGATGTTGCAAAAATCAATTTGATTTCTGATCCATCACTACTCAAAGCAGAACCAGAATTCCAACGCCCACAGAACGCGACAAACGTTCCGAATAATACATTAAAAAAACAAGAAGCTTATCAGGATTAATCAAAAATGGTCGATAGAAAAAGAGAGGATATAACGTTATGATGAGATCACTTTACTCCGGAGTTTCCGGATTGAAAAACCACCAAGTAAGAATGGATGTTATTGGTAACAACATTTCCAACGTGAACACACACGGTTTTAAAACGGAACGAGTTACCTTCCAAGATATGATCTCGCAAGAGTTACAAGGTGCGTCAGAACCAAACGAAAGGATCGGGGGAACAAACCCGAAACAAGTTGGTCTTGGTTCTCTCATCGCTGCTATCGATAAAATTATGACACAAGGTGCTTTGCAAACTACAGGAAAAAATACTGATGTTGCAGTCTCAGGTGAAGGTTTCTTCGTTGTAAAAGACGGCGACAAACAATTTTATACTCGCGCTGGTGCTTTCAACGTAGATAAAAACGGATTTTATGTAAACCCTGCCAACGGCTTAAAAGTACAAGGTTGGAATTCTCGTTTGGATGATGGTGGAAACAAATACATCAACTCCGCAGGATCTTTGGAAGACATCATGATTCCTCTTTATTCCAAAGAACCGGCTCGTGCGACTCAAAACGTAGATTTTCAATCCAACCTCAATGCAAGTGTTGCCGCAGTTCCCTCTGATGCAACAGAAGAAGACATCCAACGTTATATCAATGATCCAGATCCTCGCCAAAGAAGAGGCCATGTAACATCCATTAATGTATATGATGAACTCGGAAACACTCGCCAAATGGGAGTGGAGTTTTACAAAATGAGAGAGAACGTTTGGAAGATGCGTTTCAAATTGGAAGATGCAAGCCAAGTTTCTGTAGACGTCAGTGGAACAGGTGGAGAAAACACAAAAGTTTCTGGAAACCAAGAGCTTGAAGTATCTTTCACACCAGACGGGAAAATCATCTCGGTCTCTGATGGAGTGGATTCCCAAACGACTGGAAAACTCAAAGCAGATATTTCTTTCCGCATTCCTGGAAACCCAACCGCTCAAAAATTCAGTTTGAATTTAGGAGAAGCAGGTCTTGTGGGTGGGATCACTCAGTTCTCTTCTGATTTTACAACGAAAGCTGTGAAACAAGACGGATACCCAATGGGATATATGGAATCTTTTTCCATAGATAACACAGGAACCGTAACGGGAGTATTTTCTAATGGAGTGCGCCAACCACTCGCAAGGATTGCACTTGCCAACTTTACAAACCCAGCCGGTCTCAATAAAGAAGGGGACACAATGTATAGTTACTCTCTCAACTCAGGGGATGCAAACATTGGGGAAGCAGGAAGCCAAGGCCGTGGAAAAATCAATGCGGGACTCCTAGAGATGTCAAACGTGGATCTTTCTGACCAGTTCACTGATATGATTGTGACCCAAAGGGGATTCCAAGCCAACTCCCGAACCATTGTGACTTCTGACCAAATGATCCAGGAAGTTCTAGGTCTCAAACGATAAGATTCGATTCCTAACGGGGGAAACCCCGTTTTTTCCTTGAGTTCTGCAAAATTCTAAGAAAAATAGGTCAAACTAAACTTTTTAGAATTAACAAAACTTGTCCCGCTTTCAAAAAAATACCCTACTCACCTTTTCCCTTTTGGCCTTTGTCGCCTATGCTCCGTTATACTATTCGATTCGAAATGCGATCCAAAAAGAAACCTTACCGGTAACTTATGAATCCGCCGAAACAGTTTCCTTTTTTAGTTTAGGCGACTTTGAAATTTCAGGAAAAGAATCTGATCCCAAAACCTTACATCTACTTTCTGAGTTGATTGATTTTGAATTTCAAAAAGTGACTGGGGGAGTGTATCTTGGAAAAGAAAATTCGCTCACACTTGCAAAGAAACTAAGGTCCAATTTTGTTTTTACCGGAGTTTTCGAGTGGAAAGAAAAGGGAATTGAATTCATACCTAAATTAAAATCATTAGAACTTAAATCAACTTACACGGGTAAGTCGGTGTTTCTGCCTTATGAAGAACGTGGGAAATTGGTTTCTCTTGTTTATCGATCACTTTCTCATCTTTTGGATGAAACCATTCGTTTGCATCGTTTGATGAAACGAACACCAGAATGGAAATTTCCTTCCGAAGTGGTATTTCTTTCTGAATCCGAGTTTGTTCGTTTGTCTGAATATGATCCCAAGTTATCTCTGGAAGAAAAAAATGTCCTTTTGAAATCTTTGGAATTTCCATCCGAGTATTTACAGTTCATTAAAATTGGTCTTAGTTTAGAAAAAAGAACAGAAGAATCATTCAAGGAAACTTGGCGGAATGTGGGTGGGAATTTAAATTTCTCAGCCTACACGAGGTTCTATGTTGCAAAAACTATTGCTGATTACTATTTCACAAAACAAGAATTTAGTAAAACCATTGAGTATGCAAACGCCGCAAAAAAAGAAAGAGAACTTCTTAAATCCGTATTTCATAGCGATTATGCAGATACACTTTCTTTACTCGGAAAAGCTTTGGTTCTGGACGGAAAAAAAGAAGAAGCTGTTTACTATTTAACTTCTGCCAGAAAACTTTATGACACTTTGGGTCTTTTGTCTGATCCAAACTCAGTAGAAAATTCATATTTTTATGGACTTCTACTTTATGATCTTTCGCAAGCCGAACTTGCTTCGTATGAACTTTCCTCAATTCGAAATAAATACAAAGGTATTGATTCCCTTTATCTGGATTTTAATTTGGCAAAGGTTTATTATGATTTAGGTAGGTATGATGCTGCCTTGTCATTGTTACAAGACCAAAGAAAAGTGATTATGGATGAAAGTTATGCCAATCATGACATAGCATTGTATTCTTATAATTTATATGCGGCCACTCTTTATAAATCGGGAAAATGGAGTGTTGCAAATTCAGTTTGGGAAGCTCTTGTTTCTGCCAAATCCATCTATGGAATTGAAGAAAAGCCATATCATAGATTTGCGCTTTATAACCTTGCAGTTCTTTCTAAACTTCGAAACAATCCAGAACAAACAGAAACTTATTACAAACAATACGTAAGATTATCTCCTTATGGTCAAATAGTCGATTTACCTACAACGGATCGTTTTGAAATTGGAAAAACTATTTATCCTTATACTTGGGAAACTTTAAATCCCAACTCCTTTACTGAATTAGAAGAAAAAACAATAAGGTCGTATACTGGACGTTATTTGTTTAATAGCCAAGATGAAGAAATTCGTGCAAGGACCTATGAAAATAGATTGGAAGACACTAATTTATTTTTGGATGATTTATTAAATGCAAAGGCGTTTCTTTCTAAACCTATGTCAGCGCTCCGAAAAACTTTGTTTGGTGATCTGAAGCGTTTTGATAAAGGAAATCAAATTGTATTTTTTGATATTGGTCCTGCATTAAACCATCCCGAATATCCTGGAGTTACCTCACTTGCTGTGGCCAAACATTTTTCAGGAATGGAAGTTGTCTTATGGGAGTTACCTGGGGAAGTGGATTTGTTTTTGAAAAAGGTAAAACCGGAATTAAAAGATAGGCTTTATGCTTTTCCAAACATTCGGATTCTTTCTGCGGATGGAGTGGGTGAATTCCAAACAGTTTATTCCAACCCTAACAATTGGATTTTAAGGAACCGTCCAGTTCCCAATTTAAAAGGAAAAACCATCATCATTCGTGCAGCAAACTCGATTGATATCTATGAGCCATATACAAAAATTCTCCCCCATTTCCAAAACATTGGAAAGGAACTGAAAAATAACCCTATCCTTTATTTTTTCAATCGGAGTATTTTATTAAAACCTGCTGGAAGTGAAAAATTTATCCTCATTGGAAATCAATCCATCAGAGGATTTCATCATAACTTTCAAAGTTTAGATCGTAACGGAGAACCGCCGTATTCCATCCTTCCGTTTACTGTTTGTGAGGAAGTAAACCTATGAATTTATTTGAAACAGAATTCCTCTTTTGTATTTTATCTGGTTTCTTTTTGTTTCATTCGATCGAAAGATTATCTGATGAGTGGAAAAGAAGAGAATTAGTTTTCCTTTGGACTAACATCACTGGTTTTGGATTTATCATTACAGAATCACTATTAAAATGGGGAATTCACTCGGATCTTTGGAACACAGATTCCATTTTCGGTTATATCACTAGAAGTAATTTATTACTATTTTTATCTTATGTAACCTTGGAAGAAAGGATATTTACTTTAAAACCATCGAGAAGGTTTTTTGTTTCTGTGTTTTTATACCTTTTTTGGGTAGGTGTTCTTTTTGGGATTCAGTTTTTCCAAAAAACTATTTTTGTCCAAGATAATACTTTTATTTTACCATTTGCAATCTCTCTCGGTGCTTTTATTTGGTCTCGGGAAATGTTTTGGAGTTTTGAAGAAAATTCTCCTAAGTTAGGTGAGGATTCTTCTCGATTGGTATATTTGTGTTTTTTGCCAGCAACGTTTTTGGTTTTATCTCCTTGGAAGTTTGAAGTCAGTTTTTACACAAAAGTGGCAAACATTCTACTGTATGGAATATCATCCCAAATTGGATTTCAATTTGTTTCGAAATTTAAGAAAGAATCAGTTCCCGCGGAATCAGAAATAGGAATATGGATCGGGGCCATAACCTTTTCTTCCTGTTTAGGAACAGAAATTCTCGTTGTTCTTCCTTTAGCCATCCTTTCTGGAATATTTGGTAGGTTGTTGTATTCCTACCTTTCTTCCCTTTCCTGGTCTGAGCCAAGCATCCGGGGAGTGGTCTCATTCCTCTTTCCATCTTTTTTAGGAATTTTTCTTCCATTTTTACTGACAGAACCAAAGGATTGGGTCCACTCACCCTACGTATTGTTAGGGGTTCAAACATTGTATTTTTTAAGTTTTTATTTGGCCGGCGCTTTTAGTTTTGGTCTCATCCTCTTAAACAAACAAAAGTAAGATTATTTTTGTAAAAAACAATCGACAGTCGTTTTTTTCATGTCGATAGTATGCCTGTGACCAAATCTTCGGATTCGCAATTCATCATCACGGACGACCCTTTTTTTGAAGGCAAAATAGCCGATTATTCCAAAAAAATCAAAGCTAAGGTTTTGACCTTAGCCGAGTTAGACCAAATAGAATCAGATTCGCAAGGCAGAATCGCCAAAGTATTATTTTATATCTCTCGGTATGAATTGGAATCGAAACATAAGGAGATCCACCAATTTTTAAAGGATCATCCGACCATTATGTCGAACTTTATTGTTCGAGCTCCCATTGATTACACCGGATACATAGCACTAGACATTGAAGAAGATTTATTTTTTACAAATGTGCCTGATGATGCTCCTCTAGTTTTTTTGGTAAAGGCATTTGTCAATGCGTTCACAAGCCTTCAGATGGTTGTGGATAAATTTGAACTTCAAAAACGAATCAATGTATCTACAAATGAAATTTCCAAACTTACAAAGATTGGAATTAGCCTTGCCAATGAAAAAGATTTTACGAAATTGCTTCGTGATATTTTAAATTCTGCCCGCGAAATTTCTAATTCAGATTCGGGATCTTTATATTTGGTAGAAAAGGATGAAAGGGGAAATCCTAGAAACCTTAGATTTAAAATCTCTGCTCTTGATTTGAATTCTGATGAATTTATTTTACCAATTAATAAAAAGAGTATTGCGGGTTACGTAGCATTTACTGGAAAACAACTAAATATTCCTAACGTTTACGAATTGTCTGGAAAGGAAGAATATAAATTTAACAGTGATTTTGATAAAATGAGTAATTATTATTCAAAATCGATGTTAGTTGTTCCAATGAAGGACCATCATGATGAAGTGGTAGGTGTCATTCAACTCATCAATCGAAAGAAAAATTTTCAAACCAAACTTACTTTAGAGGAAATGAAATCCAATTCCATTTTAGATTACGATAAGTATTCCGAAGAATTGGTGATGGCAGTGGCAGGCCAAGCGGCAGTGGCCATCCAAAATAACAATTTGGTTCATGATATAGAAACCCTATTTGAAGGATTTGTAACTGCTAGTGTTTCTGCGATTGAATCTAGGGATCCAACAACTTCGGGTCATTCGTTTCGAGTGGCACAGTATACAGTGGGTTTAGCAGAGTCTGTCAATGCAATTCAAACGGGAAGATTTAAAGATATACACTTTAATGAATCACAAGTAAAGGAAATTCGTTATGCATCACTCTTACATGATTTTGGAAAAGTAGGAGTTCGGGAAAAGGTTCTTGTCAAAGCCAAAAAACTAGAAGATTACGAATTAGATTTAATTCGATGGCGTTTTCAGTTTATTTTAAAAGATGTAGAAGCAAAACTATCACAAAAGAAAATCGAATATCTAAAAAAACATGGGAACAGTGGTTATGCGGAGTTTGAGAAGTCAATCCAACTCGAATACACTTTGGAAAAAGAAAAATTAGAAGAAATGGTTCGCGTGATTTCGGAATCCAATGAACCTTCCATTTTAGAAGAAGGAAATTCCAACTTTTTAGAAGAGATTTCCAAAATGAGTTATCATACAACTGACGGGAACCAACTAAACTTACTAATGCCAAAAGAATTTGGATTTTTATCCATTCGTCGTGGTTCCTTAGATTTTGAAGAACGTAGAGAAATTGAATCTCATGTGGAACATACATTTCAGTTTCTTTCCAAAATTCCTTGGACAAGAGAATTAAAAATGGTTCCAGCCATTGCGCACGGACATCACGAAAAATTGAATGGTTCCGGTTACCCGCGAGGCCTTTCTGCGGTGGAGATCCCTGTCCAAGCGAAAATGATGGCCATTGCCGATATCTTTGATGCGCTTACCGATCAAGATCGCCCATACAAAAAAGCTGTCCCCTTGGAACGCGCTTTTGACATTCTAAAAATGGAAGTTCGTGACCAACACATTGATGGGGATCTTTTGGATATTTTTATTGGCAGTAAGGCATACGAAAAAATTTCTCATAAACGATGAAATAAACGTGAAAAAAACTTCGTATTTTTGATTTCCTTTTTCCTCCTTTTTGTCTAATCGGTGAGGGTAAAAATGAACTATAATTTGTCTGGTAGAACTGTAATCGTTACGGGAATTACGGATTCGTCATCGCTTGCTTTAGTGATCGCCAAAGAATGTAAACAGCTAGGTGCCAATTTGATTTGTACGGGTCTTGGAAAAACTGAGTTCCACAAAAATCTTTCAGAAGCTGGACTTTCTTTTTTAGAACGTACATACTCAGATTTCACCAAAACCGTAAAGGAAGAGTTAGGTGATGATGTAATTACTTATCCATTAGATGTGACCATTCAGGCAAATATAGATGCTTTTGCCGATTTTTTACAAACAAATAAAATCAAAATCCATTCCTTTTTACATTCCATTGCAATGGATAAAACCATTCGTCAAGGAAAAGTAAAACCCATTATGACAATCTCCCGTGAGGAGTTTATGGATGCTATGAATGTATCAGCCTTTTCTCTTCTTGCTCTAACCCAAAGTTTGTACCAAAGGAATTTGTTGGTAGAAGGTGGTTCTATTGTTGCTTTGAGTTATTTAGGTGCAGAAAAGGTTGTTTCCCATCCTTACAAAAACATTGGTGTTGCTAAATCGGCATTAGAGCGATTGGTAAAAGAAATGGCAATGGAATTAGGAAAGGAAAAACAAATTCAAGTGAATGCCATTCGATTTTCTCCTTACCGGGCAAGTAAGGCTGGTTCGGCGATTGAAGGATTAGAACAAGCGGAGAGCAGTTGTGAAGAACTGTCTCCTTTGGGAAATGCTAAGGCAAAGGACTTAGCTGAAGAAGTAGCTTATTTATTCCGACCAGGGAACCGGATCACTGGTGAAATACGCCATGTGGATGGCGGTTATCACATTCGCGGCTAAATTCACGAAAAGAGTTGCGTAACCAAACTTTCGAAATGGTTTCCTCTCTCTTCAAAATTTTTATACAAATCAAAACTTGCTCCTGCCGGTGAAAAAATCACCGATAGGGAGTTGGACTCATTTCCTGATTTACGAACCATTGAGGAATCGAATGTATTTGTATTAAGATGCGAATCGATTTTATTTTTCAGATCTTCGAGGAGAGAGGAAAGATTGGGAAAATAATAAACGGGTAATCCTGTTTTTTCAAACTCTGGTTTCCAAACTTCTACAGCCTTTCCATAAACCCAGATAGGACATTCTAATTCTTTCCATCGTGCTAAAAATGGTTCGATGGGTTCTTGTTTGGGAATTCCTCCTAAAATCAAAAACAATCCATCTCCTTTTTTAAATCCAGAAATACCTGAAAGCATGGAATGAAGGTTTGTGGATTTTGAATCATTGATAAACTGAATCGATTTATATGGGTTTTGAAACCCAGAATTTTCTATCTTTCGGAACCTATGTGGCAGGCCCAAAAAAGTTTCGAACGTGGTTTGGATTTCCTCTTTTTTCATTCCCATTGATTCACTGAGTGCAATGGCAAAACATAAATTCATAAGGTTGTGTTTTCCTTTTAGTGGAAACAAAGAAACATCATAAACAAAATTTGGGGTGTGCACAAGATTTGGTTCTAAACTGAGAAAATATTTTTGGTTTTCACCTATCGGATGTAAGTTGTCTTTTTTTTGAGAAAGAGGTGGGAAATACTGAAAAAAATTTGGGTTCACAAATAATTTATGATTTGGGTTTTCCAAATCTTGGATTTTCCATTTCGCTTTTGCATAGGACTCCATTGTTTTATGTCGTTCCAAATGATCGGATGCCAAATTTAAAATGGCAGAAGACGTTATATGTAAGTTAGGTGAGTCGTCTAGTTGGTAACTAGAAAGTTCCAATACAACTAAATCAAGTGGTTCTAAACAAAAAGATGTGAAGGGAACTCCGATATTTCCTCCCATTTTGGAATTGGGAAATTTTGATTTTAAAATATGATAGGTGAGGGCAGTGGTGGTTGATTTTCCATCCGTGCCTGTGATTCCAATGATAGGGCCTTTGTAAAAAACTCTACCCAAACCAATTTCACTTAAAACGGGAATTTGCCTTTCTTTTGCTTCTTCCAAGATGGGATGGTTCGGTAGGATTCCTGGACTTTTGATAATACAGTCAACCTCTCTTAAAATTTCCTGTGGTTGATTGTCTGACAAAACTTCCTCATACAAAGTGGAGTTGGCTTTCTCTGGAAACTTGTCGGCTAATATACAGATTTTTCCTAGGGAAGTTAGTAATTGGGCAGAGGAGTCCCCGGAGGACCCACCACCTAAAATCAGGAATTTTTTGAATTTGTCTAGGTCAGAAGCCTTAGGAATGGATTGTGAAAACATTGATTGACACTGCGCTAAAATAGGATGATTTTGTAAAATCATATCAGGTTGGGTAAATCGGTGCTGAAACACGAAGTGAAAGACGGAAAACTAGTCGTTTATCTGGAAGGTCGATTGGACGTTTCTGTGGCAAATGAAGTGGAAGAGGGCCTTATGGAACTCATCGATAATGCGGGGCATAGAAAAGTCCTTCTGAATATGAAAGACGTTGAATATATGTCATCCTCTGGTTTCCGAGCTTGTATATCTACTCTCAGAAAACTTAATTCGAAAGAGGGTGCTTTAAAAATTTCTAATATCAAACCTGCGGTCAAACGTATCTTTGACGTGATCGAACTTACTTCTCTTTTTGATATTTACGATTCAGAAGACGCTGCGTTAAAAGCGTTTTAAGCGGGGTTCTTGAATCCTGTATTACATAAAATTGTCGAGACCAAACAGGAAGAGATTCTCTTAGGAAAAGGGAAAACTCTTCCACCTCGAAAGATTCCTATTCGACCTTGGGAATCAAATCTCAAAACGAACTCCATTTCTGTTATTGCCGAATGTAAAAAAGGAAGCCCTAGTTCTGGGATTCTTCGCCCTGACTACGATCCCGTAAACATTGCCTCTATTTACGAATCCGCTGGTGCTGGTGCGATTTCTGTTCTCACGGACTCACAGTATTTTTTTGGATCCTTATCTGACTTAACCTCGGTTTCTGAGTCCGTTTCTATTCCTGTGATTCGAAAAGACTTTATCATTGATCCGATTCAAATCGATGAAGCTTATGCATACGGTGCTTCCGCCATTTTGCTCATTGTAAGGATTCTAACTCCAAAGGAATTATCATCTTTACATAGTTTTGCGAAAAATTTAGGTCTTTCTGTCCTTGTGGAAACCCACAACCGAGAAGAGGTAAAAATTGCACTTGATGCTGGAGCCACAACCATAGGAATCAATACCCGCGATCTTGACACATTTGAAATTCATAAAAACCTAATTGAAGAGATTGCTCCTGAATTAGATGATTCCATCATCCGTGTGGCTGAATCAGGGATAGAAAGTTATTCAGATTGGCAAAAATACAGAGGAATCGTTGACTCTATGTTAGTCGGAACTTACTTTATGAAAAGTAAGGACATTGCAAAAGACTTCCGCGCCCTCTTGTCAGGAAACTAATCTACGGTTTTTTATTACATTCTAAGCCTTTTTCTGTTTAGAAAACTTGACCCTTTTTAGGGTAACCCGTATAACCCTCAAAAATCCAAAGATATTTTCGCTTTTCTCCTACTGTCCTTCCGTTAATCTATCCTTCATGATCTGGAAACAATTCCTAAAGGGATTCGTTTTGTTTCTATTGTATATAGGGACTGCTAAATTAGGAATGGAGTTCTTTTCCTTCCAGCCAGTGAACCTTGCGGTTCTTTGGATTCCTTCAGGGATTGGGCTGATTGGATGTTTGTATTTTGGGTTTCGATTTCTTCCTGTGATTTGGCTTGCGAGTTTCCTCGCGAATAAAGACGGGCTTATTCAAAGCCAACATGGTTTGGACCAATTCAACTTATATTTGAGTATCTGTCTGACTGCCGGAATTGATACCTTACAATCCACTTTAGCTTATACTTTCTGGATTCAAAAAATTCGCAAAAGTTTAAATTCTGCAAAAGATAATTTCTTTTTTGTTACTTATGTTTGTTTTCTTTCTAGTTTGATTTCCATTTTATGTCTTGGTGGAATTCTTTATTACTTTGGGTATTTTTATCGGTTAGATCTTTCCGATATGGTCCGGACATTAATCGTAATTACCTTTGGAGATACGATTGGAATTTTCATCACAGTGCCTTTTTTTATGGCATGGAGAAAATTCCGGTTTGGAGATTTGTCGATTAAACTGATCCTTTGGACCACCACTTTTATCTTAGTCCAACTCGTTATTGTTTATCACTTTCCTTATTTATTCTTTTTATCCTTTTTGATTTTAATTTACTTGGGTTACCGGTTTCAAATTAGAGGGGTTACCTTAGGAGTATTTTTATTATATCTTTCTAGTATTCTTATGACCCGACTTGGTGTTGGTCCGTTTGTATATTCTGGAGCATTTGACTCTTATATTTATTTAATTTCGTTTCTGATCCCGTTTTCTATTTTATCTGAGTTCATTACTTTACAATACCAAAGGCTGATAACCTATCGATTTGAGTTGGAAAAAAAGGTCTTTGATCGAACTAAATTACTCAGAAAACAAGTGTTCGAAAAGAATAAAGCAATCGAAGCCCTACATACTTCTGAAAAATTACTTAGTGAG
>NZ_RQFO01000003.1 GCF_004770045.1 Leptospira montravelensis | reverse complement strand
AACAGAAATAAAGGCGGGAGTAGGAGTAAGATCGAATGAATATTTGATTAACTTATGTATAGTTTTTGAAGAAGCTTCGAAGAGAATTTCTATAAAAACTTTGTAATGAGTTAAGATGTAAGGATATAGAAAAGAAGGTAACTTGAAAACCAAATGATAATGTGGAGAGTTTGTAACTTTTTCTTTTGTATTGATGTTCCAAATTCTTTTGTTTTCCGATTGGCAAGTAGGACAAGCCCTATTATTACAAGATTCTCTCATGAATACAGAGAAGTGTCCCGTTGGACAAGAGAAAACTCTTCCCTTCATAGCATTAGTTCTACAAAGAGAAACAGCAGAAACCACCTTCTTAACATGGCTTGGCAAGTTAGAAGCTTGAATCTTATCAAATTGTTTATATAGAACTTGTTGGAATTCGTTCATAGTATAGATTTTTAGGGCATTGCATATAACGA
>NZ_RQFO01000002.1 GCF_004770045.1 Leptospira montravelensis | reverse complement strand
CAAGCGTCGTTCCAGTCCCTAACGTCCCGTTCCGGAACTCAGGGCCAGCCTACGTCGGTTAGTCTAGTTCGTTATGCGACATTGAGAATTTTCCATAGTCAATAATCCAAAAATAACCCACCACAAATAAAATAATAAACAGGCAAACCTAATGAAATTTAATGTAAAATTACAATTAAATCAAATAAAACTGATAATAATTCTCCAAATTCTAACCATTTTTTTCTTCACTCTATTCATGACAATGAATTCAAAACTAATCTCCAATCCAATTGAATTACCGTCTTATTCATACTCTATTAACTCTTGGGATGAAGGCGTAATCAATTTCAAAGGTACTTGGATCGCAAATGATCACTTAGAACTCGAAGAAAGTTACGATTATAATGATTTCACGTGCATAAAACTTTATAATTATTGCAACGTCACAAACATTAAAATAACCAAAGGTGGTTCGAAAGGAAATAATAATTTACTATTAACAACTAGTTATCCAAATATCATAAAATGGGATAAATACACAATTATTGCTAATTTAGAAAATAACTGCTCTAATGTTATTTATACTATAAATCGCTTAGCTGAATCAATAACCGCAATCAGAAAACAGAAAGAAAATACCATATGCGATGTTTTACAGGATGAAAAAAAACTTACTTTGGGTGATAAAATATACAATAACTCAATTAGTAAAACACATCTTTTCGCCATACTAGCTTTCTTTATGCTACAACTACTTTTCACTCTTTTCTCAATTAACCAATTCCTAAATCAAAAAACAAAAATTGACATCTAATCAACGTCGCATAACAGCGGGGAAACGCTGCGCTGCGGCACTTACGGCCTTGCTTGGGCTGCGCCACATTCCCTTTCTGTCACTCGTTTGCATCCGCAAACTCCGTGCCAGTCCCTAACGTCCCCTCCAGGGACTCAGGGTCAGGGAACGTCGTCTCCCCTAGTTCGTTATACGCTATCCTAAAAAATGGAGATAAAAAAATGAAAAAAATATTAATAATTATTATTGGGACAACTTTCTTCTTCAACTATTGTAAAAAATCAAATAATGAAAAGAATCTTACTGTTATAAAGCCTATTAAAATGATCGTAAATGCGAATGGAGGTTTGCGAATTAGAAAATTACCTGATATCAATAGTGAAAAAATTGGACTAATTCCTGACGGCTCCGTAATTGAATCCTATGGTGATGTTTTACAAGAAATGACAATTGATGGAAAAAATGGTAAGTGGATGAAAATTAAACATTACGATATAGTTGGTTATTCATTTTCCGGTTTTCTTATACATGAGGATGCATTTACAAATCCAATAGAAAATGAAAAAACGATAAGTGGATTCAGAAAACTAATCCCTTCCTTTGAGAAAATCGATTATAATTCTGAGAAAGATAAAAGAACATTTAAGTTAACCGAAAATACTGGCACAGTAACCTTTGATTCAACAATCGGAATCTACCGTGTAATATCTATTTCACCAGGAGACAGTGAAGATGAATTTAATAATTACAATTTTATTTTTAAAGAAAATAAATTAATCTTTTCAGATATGAATATGTTTTCTTTAGGTTTACCAAAATCTTTCATTAAATATAAAGTAGTGTTTCAAAAATCTTTTGGCTGCGCAACGGAATGTGATGAATATGTTCAAACAGAAAACTACGAATATGCATACATATCAAACTCTTTAATGGGAGAAACAAATTACAATAGCAAAACCATTTGTTCCAATAAGGATGGAATAAATAATTCTTGTCCAGTTTGTAGCAAAAGCTATAAAAACGAGTCATATACTTTTCAAAAAAAATGGATCGCTAATCTCGATGGAAGTATCAAAGAAGTAATTTACGAAGATAAATCCATAAGTGACCTCTAGGACAGCGTATAACATCGGGGAAACGCTGCGCTTCGGCACTGCCGGCCTCGCTTGGGCTGCGCCACATTCCCTTTCTGTCACTCGTTTGCATCCGCAAACTCCGTGCCAGTCCCTAACGTCCCATCAGGGACTCAGGGTCAGGGAACGTCGTCTCCCCTAGTTCGTTATGCGCAATAAATTAAAAATATTATGAATATATTTATATCCTCAACAATTTTTGATCTTATAGACTTACGCGCCGAGATTTTTCACCATTTAATACAAACAGGCTTTACCGTTAGATTAAGTGAAATAGATAGTTCAGATTTTGAACTCTTTCCTGATAAATCAGCTATTGAAACATGTTTAGAAAACCTACGAAGATCAGACTATGTTATTTTTATAATCGATAAAAGATACGGTAATACAGTAGAAAATCTTGGCTATCCAAAATTAAGTGTTACTCATTTAGAATACTTAGAGGCAAAAAAAAATTCAAAACCAATCTTGTTTTATATAAGAGATAAAACTTACGGTGAGTATAAAGTTTATAAATCAAATCCAAATGGTTTCAAACCAAATTGGATTCATGAAAAAGAATTTGGTATTTTTTCATTGATTTCGACTCACGGAGAAAGTTCAGATAAAACAGACAATAATTGGATAATTCCTTTTAGGAATTCAATAGATATAAAAGCAAGCCTTGAGAAAAAACTAAAAATTCCTTATCTAAAAATGAATCTAGCAAGAAAAATTGCAGAAGGCGAAATACCGATCCTAGAAGCACAGATGATTACGAACATTGAAGGTAATGATGTTGTTTTAAAGTCAGAATTTACGAATACATCTGAGTATACTATTTTCATTAAATCTTTCGGATACAAAGACGAATTAAAAAGTAAGGATTTTGAATTACTAGCACCAAAAGAAAGAAAACACATTTCACAAATTTGGTCCCTACCTCAAATAGGACAAATTATAAGTAGTTTTATCATTGTAGAATATTCAACTTACGACGGAATAACCGTAACCTCTGAATATCAAACAAATGCGAGACTTAACGCAGCTTCAGCAATAATTTATGGGATTGATTTGAAAACTAGAAAATTTAAAATAGAAAGTCCCGTAGAAATAAGTTTTGATAACTAATTTACTGCGCATAACAGCATGGAAACGCTGCGCTTCGGCACTTACGGCCTCGCTTGGCCTGCGGCACATTCCCTTTCTGTCACTCGTTTGCATCCGCAAACTCCGTGCCAGTCCCTAACGTCCCGTTCGGGACTCAGGGTCAGGGAACGTCGTCTCCACTAGTTCGTTAGTCGCAATCCCTAAAATAATATGTCTAAAGAATACTTTTCAATTAGAAACAATAGAAATCGAAATCAAAAATTAAATTTAAGAAATTTATGTGAATTAATCAATGAAGTCATTAGTGAATTTTCTAAAAATTTCTATTTTGCTGAATCTCTAGGTTTTTATGATAGTTATTCTTTACCAGGACGCTGGTATAATGGAAAGTTGGGTAATGACGAAGATATCGCAAGGAAACTATTCTTAAAAGTTCGAAAAAGAAATCTTTGGCCTATATACAATCATTATGAATATTACTCCGAAGAGGATCTTTTTGATATAATTGAATTCCTTTGGGATATAGTGAGAAAACCTGTATATACTCAAGAAAGAATTGAACAACTCTATGGTTTTGATATTTTTGAAAGCTTTGATATTGAACTAGGCAGGAAAGAATTTTCAGATCAAATTAATGCTCAACTTATAGATTACAATAAAGATTATATACTTGAAAAAGACGGGATGATATATAAAAAATCCGAATTTGGAGTGCAAGAAATATTTGATGCTGAACCACCGACTAATGACGAAAAGATTCTAATAAAGCTAAGCGATTCAATCAAAAAATTCAGAAACAGACATTCAAACGAAAAAGACAGAAAAGATTCAGTTCGGGAATTAGCGGATATCCTAGAATACATAAGACCAAACATAAACGATTTAATATCTGAACAGGATGAATCAGACCTATTTAATATTATTAACAATTTTTCAATTAGACACATGAATCAAAGACAAAAGGAAAATATCGATGAATCTATATGGAATAATTGGCAATTTTATATTTTTCTTTCAACTATCTACGCTTATTTAAAATTAAAAAAGAAATCAATATAACGGGACTGCGACTAACATCGGCTACCCACTTCGCTTCGGGACTTCGCCCTCGCTTGGCCTGCGGCAAATTCCTCTCCGTCACGTCTCTTGCTTCCGCAAGATTCGCGCCGACGCTAACGCCTGCCTTGCAGGCTCAGCTCCGAGGAACTTCGGGTAGCCTGGTTCGTTATACGACATGACAAAACCTGAATCATTAAAATGCATAAAACTATAAAAACAACAATCTTAAGCCTAATCCTATTAAACTCTGCATTGTTTTCGCAGTCGTCAAAACCAACTATAGAAACTGGAATCAAGGCACAAAAAGCTGAATTCATTCCATATGAATATAGTAGAGACAAAACCGATGCTGAACCCTATTGGGGATTTAAAATAAATAATTTAAGAAGCAATAATAAAACAATTAATCCTTTTTTCTTTATTTATAAAAATCTTGATAAAGGTTTTGGGTTTGAATTTGAATACTCCAAAATTCAAATTGAAAAAGCTAATTATGACATTGATAATGTATATAGAATAAACAATACTTTACAATATGAACGTTATAAAGAATATTTAAGAAATAATGAAAGAAATGATTATAAATTAAATTTCTTCTTTTATCTTTCTCCAGAATCAAAAGAATATTTTGCAATTGGTGGGGGAATCAGAAATATTTCAAAAGACAATTTTACTGCTGAAGAAAAAATAATTGCCTTAGGCCCTCAAATTGTTCTAAAATCAAAAATTCCTATTACAGATAATCTTTCCCTTAATCTTGGATTAGATTTGTATCATACCCAAGGTAAAAGAGATTACTATTACCTTGATTCCAACCTTTACTACTTTCCGTCTGGAACTGTTGCTGATTTTGGAATTATAAAAGGAAATGGAAAAACAAAGGGCATTTTTCAAGGGTATGAAGCGAACATTTCATTGAAATACAATTTCTTAGAAAACTTTAATCTTGCTTTCGGATTCAATTACAATTATTCATATTTTAAATACGAAGATTTAAATGATACTTATTATTCGTATTCTTCTTTTAGAAATTCTTATGGTATCCAAAGTAGTAAGTTATCGAATGGAAAAGAAATCATTAGAGGATTCTATATTTCAGCCTCTACCGTATTCTAATTGTCACGTCGTATAACAACGGGGAAACGCTGCGCTGCGGCACTACGGCCTTGCTTGGGCTACGCCACATTCCCTTTCTGTCACTCGCTCGCATACGCAAGCTACGTGCCAGTCCCTAACGTCCCGTCGGGACTCAGGGTCAGGGAACGTCGTCTCCCCTAGTTCGTTATGCGTAATCCCCAAAAACCAAACTGAATAAATATTATGAAATTACCAACATATGATGAAATGATGAATCCTCTATTAAATTCCTTAAAGGAACTTGGAGGATCAGGCACAATTGATGAAATTAATGAAAAAGTCTTCAATTTGATGCAACTTCCCAATAATATTCTCGAGATACCTCATGGAGACAAAGGATCTAGAAGTGAAGTTGAGTATCGACTGGCATGGACAAGGACTTATCTCAAAAGAGCAGGATTTTTAGAAAATTCCTCTAGAGGGATTTGGTCTCTTACAAAAGCCAGCAAAGATATAAATGAATTAAACCCGAAAGACGTAGTAAATCTAGTCAGATCTATTTCAAAATCAGAGAAAAAAGAAAAAAATGAAATATCAGAATTTGATAGCAATGATCTTGATGCTCCAGAAGAATTTCAAGATTGGAGAATAACCTTAAAGAATATTCTCTTCGATATTAAGCCAGATGCCTTTGAAAGACTTTTTAAAAGAATTCTTAGAGAATCTGGATTTCACCAAGTTGAAGTTACAGGAAAAAGTGGAGATGGAGGAATTGATGGAAAAGGAATATTTAGAATAGCTGGATTCATTAGCTTTAATGTTTTATTTCAATGTAAAAGATATAGGGAAAATTCTATCACAGCTTCTGAAATCAGAGATTTTAGAGGGGCATTACAAGGAAGAGCAGACAAAGGATTATTTGTAACAACAAGTTCCTTCACTAGAGATGCGGTAAAAGAAGCAACAAGAGATGGTGCACCTCCTATTGATTTAATTGATGGAGATGCGTTACTCGATAAATTAAAGGAATTAAAACTTGGATTGGATATAAAAATCGTAGAAAAAATAGAGATAAAGAAAGAGTGGTTTGATTCCCTCTAAAAAAGGGGACTACGCATAACATCGGGGAAACGCTGCGCTTCGGCACTACGGCCTCGCTTGGTCTGCGACACATTCCCTTTCTGTCACTCGCTCGCATACGCAAGCTACGTGCCAGTCCCTAACGTCCCGTCGGGACTCAGGGTCAGGGAACGTCGTCTCCCCTAGTTCGTTATATGCAATGCCCTAAAAATCTATACTATGAACGAATTCCAACAAGTTCTATATAAACAATTTGATAAGA
>NZ_RQFO01000001.1 GCF_004770045.1 Leptospira montravelensis | reverse complement strand
TGCTCCCTATGGGTCGCAAGTCTGTCATTTCGCGAACAATTGGTGACTAGCGGTACTATTGGGTTTGCTCAATGGATTTTATTTTGTACATAAAAAAAGCCAACCTTGCGGCTGGCTTTTTTTATTGAGTTATAAGTGCTAACCCGGCAACGTCCTACTCTCCCATTGAGCAAACCCAATAGTACCGCTAGTCACCAATTGTTCGCGAAATGACAGACTTGCGACCCATAGGGAGCAAGGCTCGGACACTCGCCCGCGGAGCGGAAAAGCGAGTGGGGGTGGAAGTAGGACGTTGCCTCTGTTAGCACTCATAAACGATAGGAAAGCGTGGACTTAGGTTCACGCTTTTTTTATATGTGGCCGCGCTGTTTGGTCCGGCTGCCGTCCGCGACTCGCAGTAGCGGTCGCTGCCTCAAAAATAGAGCAAGGTGTCTTGCTCTATTTTTTCCGGCATTGTTGCCGGGTGGATTTATCACAAAACCAACATTTCTATGAAACAATTAGCTGCTCGTTCCCTACGGGTCACTGCGCAGCATTGCGGGTTAAAATCTTTTTCTATCTAATAATATAATTCTTTTTATCAATTTACAGTCGGTAACCAATCGTTCGCGAAATGGGTGAGGCTTTTCGTAAAAAGCCGATGAGCACTTGCGATTTTCCATTAAAAAGTTAGTATCGTTTGTTCCTAATCGTTTAGAAATGAATGATAGATTTATACAGTGAACCGTAATGATTACGGTTAGTTAATATAGATTCCTAATGAAGAATTTTATTATTATGGCATAGAAAATTTAAAGATTAGTAAGTATAATTCCTAAATTCGGATAGGAGTGTAATTATTTATAGGAAATGATTTTTTCGGACCTCCCTTTTTGGCCTAGGTATTCGCTTGCGTTTTTATTTGCTTCCATTTAAGTATTGCGAAGCGATGCATAATTTGATTCCAAGTGAAGTTTATTCTTCGCTGATTCTTCAATACTTATATGATGCTGTAATCGTTACAGATCTTGAATTTCGTATCACTAGTTGGAATTTGGCTGCAGAACGTATATATGGATACTCTGCCAAAGAAGTCATAGGCAAATCTGCAATGACTATTTTAAAAACTGTACAAAGTAATTCTACCAGAGATAATCGTATCGTAGAACTTCAGACAAACGGAATTTGGCAAGGTGAAGTATTCCAATACACTAAGCGTTCAGAAAGATTAACTATCCGCTCAGCCGTAAGTCTCTTGAAAGACAAATCTGACCAAACAATTGGGATCATTGCAATCAATCGCGATATTACGGAAGAAATCAAAATCAAAGAAGAACTTGTCGATAGTGAAGAAAGATTTCGGATGAGTTTTGATAACGCTGGTGTGGGCGTTTGTATTTTAGACCTAAACGGACAATTTATACGTGTTAATAAAAAACTAATAGCGATGTTAGGTTATGAAGAAGCGGAACTCCTGGGAAAAAAGACAAACGAGTTTGCATATGAAGATGATAAAATACTGTTTGATTCGTTTCGGGATTTAGCGCTCAGCGGATCCAAAGAAAATATAATATATGAAAAGAGATTTTTTTCAAAAGATAAAAGAATCCTTTGGTTTGAAATCTCCAACACCTTAGTGAAAAATAGAGACGGCGAACCATCTTATTTTGTTGTACATGTGAACGATATTTCTGGTCGCAAAAATGCGGAATTTCATTTGCGTAATGCAATTAAAGAGGCGGAAAGAGCGAATCAAGCAAAATCAGAATTTGTTGCCAATATGAGCCATGAAATTCGAACTCCGTTGAATGGTGTAATCGGTTTTAATGAGTTGTTATTAACTACAAACTTAGACACGGACCAACGAGAATTTGTGAGGAACGCAATTAGTAGTGCACATGGTCTTCTTGGAATTATCAATGATGTTTTGGACATCTCTAAAATAGAAGCGGGAAAGTTAGTTTTAAATGAAGTGACTTCTAATTTAAAACAAATCATTAATGATTCGTTAGGTGTTTTGCGTTGGAAGGCAAATGAAAAAGGAATTAATTTGAGGTTGGAAGCGGGAGAAGGTATTCCTGAGATTATATTGGTAGATGCAACCAGGTTACGCCAAATCCTAATTAACCTTTTAGGGAATGCAGTAAAATTCACAGAAGTCGGTGACGTAATACTGAAAGTAAATGCATCCGAAATCTCTTTTCAAAAAACAAAATTAGAATTCGTGATCAAAGACACCGGAATTGGAATCTCGGAAGAACAGAAGTCGCATTTATTCCAATCCTTCTGGCAAGGAGAAACTAATTCCAAGAGAAGATATGGTGGATCTGGGTTAGGACTAAAAATCACCAAATCTTTGTTAGATTTGATGGGTGGGGTTATTGAGGTTAAATCACAGGTCGGTGTGGGATCAGAATTTCATTTCTCTATCGAATGTAATTTTGGCAAAGAAAATTCAGACCTTGATTCGGGAGCTAACAATAATGTGCCAAACGAAGAGTTGGCGCAATACCGAGAATCTGTTTTGACTGATATCTCTCCCCATATATTAATCGTGGAAGATAATAAGATGAACCGTGAACTCTTAAAACGGATGATTCAAAAATACATTCCCAATGCTAAAATCATCGAGGCTGTGGACGGTTTGGAGGGAGTTCGATTCTTTCGCGAATTGATACCCAATTTAGTATTTATGGATGTCCAAATGCCTAACATGGATGGTTTGGAAGCAGCTACTGAGATTCGTAAACAACCTTCAGGTTCAAAGGTTCCCATCATTGCCCTGACTGCCGGTGCTTTGTATGAGGAACGGAAAAAATGTTTTGAAGTTGGAATGGATCAATTTTTGCCCAAACCGATTGATATTTTAGCACTCAATGAAATTCTATTCCATTATTTGAATCGATCCACACTCGAATAGAGTAGCAAAAACTTTCGAACCACTACACTTTGTCCAAAATGAGACGATTTCCCTTTTTAGCTTATCTTGGACCTGGACTTTTGTATGCCGGTGCCGCCGTTGGTGTTTCTCATCTTGTGCAATCCACTCGGGCGGGAGCAGTCTATGGTTATGGACTCCTCTTTGTTGTGATCTTTGCCAATTTGATTAAGTATCCGTTTTTTGTAGTTGGAACCAGGTATACGATTATAACGGGAAAATCGTTGTTAGATGGATACGAAGCCTTAGGTCGATTGCCTGTTTGGATTTTTTTCTTTATTTCAATCGGAACAATGTGTATCATTGTGGCTACTGTAACTCTTGTTACTTCAGGATTATTTTCTAATCTACTTGGTATTACCTTAGAACCGTGGATATTATGTGCCATCATATTGGTTTTCTGTTTTTTATTACTTGCCATCGGAAAATTTGCAGCTCTCGACGGACTCATGAAGTGGATTGTGGTTCTTTTAACCGTCTCTACCATTGTTGCGATGATTTTATCTTTTTATGCAGCTATCCCTAAATTGGAAACTGTAGGAAAAACATTTTCTATTTCTGAATTAGGTGACGTTGCTTTCTTAATTGCGCTAATGGGTTGGATGCCAATCCCAATCGAAGCAGCAGTATGGCAATCTGATTGGACACTTGCCAAAAAAACTCCCGATGGTAAACTTCCGCCAATGAAATATGCGATGATTGATTTTAACATTGGTTATATTGGTACTACATTACTAGCAGTTTGTTTTTTGGCATTAGGTGCAAACATGATGTATAATACTGGAGCAGAGTTTTCTTCTCAAGCTGTTAGTTTTGCATCCGAGTTAGTAAAATTATATACTACCGCAATTGGATCTTGGTCTTATCCTATCATTCTTATCGCCGCATTTTTCACTATGTTCTCCACTACGCTTACTTGTTTTGATGCCTATCCGCGAGTGGTCTCAAATGCAAGTCGGCGTTTATTTAAACCGCTAGAAAAAATTCCGAAAGAGAAACTTTACTGGTATTGGATTACCATCGTGGGTGTGGGTGCTATTTTAATTTTAATGTTTTTTAGAACGAATATGAAGAGTTTGGTGGATTTTGCCACTACAGTTTCTTTTTTAAATGCACCTGTTCTTGCCCTGATCCATCATTTGATTTTATTTGGAAAAGAAATTCCTAAAGAAGAGAGACCAAAACCTTGGATGAATTTATTATCTTGGTTTGGAATTTTATTTCTTTTTGGTTTTTCCATTTATTATATCAATATCACCTTTCTTTAAAATATGAAGAGAGAAAAAACACATTCCATTTTTTTCTCTCTTTCTCCACTCCTTTATTTAACTCTTTCGATTCTATTTTTTCGATTTGTTTGGGTGGTTCCATTCCCTCATCCAATGGCATTGTTAGTTGCGGGGGTTTTATCTTTTCTGCAAAGAAGAGATCGAAAACTACTTTTTCTAAAATCAGCCTTCCGTAAAAATTTTCTCTCTGTATTACCTGCAATGGAAATTCTTTTCTTTGTAGGGATGCTCATTGCATCTTGGGCTTATGCGGGAGTATTGCTAGTTATGATACAAACAGGAATACTGTTTCTACAACCTGATTATTTTTTACCTTCCTTGGCAATCGTTTCTGCCATAGCTGCTATGGTTTCAGGTTCTTCTTGGACTACTGCGGGTACTCTTGGTGTTGCACTTATGGGTGTAGCAGAAGTAATATCTTTTCCTCAGGCAATGGCCGCAGGAGCCATTGTGAGCGGATGTTATTTTGGCGATAAACTATCTCCTCTATCGGATACAACCAATTTGGCTTCGAGTCTAACACATGTTCCTATTTGGTCACATATAAGGCATATGCTAAAGACAACTTGTATTAGTTTTGGAGTGGCTATTT
Source organism: Leptospira montravelensis (assembly GCF_004770045.1). NCBI lineage: Bacteria > Pseudomonadati > Spirochaetota > Leptospiria > Leptospirales > Leptospiraceae > Leptospira > Leptospira montravelensis. Next base: position 175,980 of record NZ_RQFO01000001.1, on the reverse strand, counting down.
TTGGATTTTATATTCTGAATCTGTATGTTTGGGATGTGAATCGGGTTTATGATTCCACTTTGCAATCAAATCATTTATTACCTGAGGTTACTCACCAAATTTCCTGGTTAAAATTCATTCCGGTCATTTTGGTATTTGGATCCGCATTATTTAAGTTACATATTAGAATTTCATTGGCACTTGGAATTGTATCTGCCATTACATTTAGTGTAATGGAATCCGGTTTCCATTTAGATATTGTTAGGACATTAGTGTTTGGATTTGAATCTCATTCAGGAAATGATGTATTGGACCGGTTTTTAAGTGGAGGGGGAGTTGTTGCCATTTTACCGACCGAAATTTTAATCTTCGCTGCTGTTTGGTTTGGTGCTGTAGTGGAAGGTTACGGATATTTAGCGGAAATTTTAATTCAGATTAAAAACTGGGCCAAAGATCGCTCGGATATTTTATTATCTACAATGGGCACCGCTTTTCTTTTAAATATGGTGACTGCAGACCAATATTTATCATTAGTGATTCCTGCTCGCGCTTTCCGTAGTCTTGCGGAAGAAAATGGAATCCCAGAAAAGGATATCTCACGTTCTTTGGAAGATTCTGGAACCATAACTTCCCCACTTATCCCTTGGAATAGTTGCGGTGCTTTTATGTCTACATCGCTTGGGGTTTCGGTGTTTTCTTTTTTCCCATTTGTTTTCTTTAACTTATTTCATATCGTTCTATCTGTATCACTCTTAATCATTTCCAAAAAAAAACTAAAAGTTCATAGTTGAACTTACGAAGTTCACATAACAGATAATCAATGCTACAAATCATAAGTAATGTAGTATCATTATTTTTCGGATGAATTATAAATTCCTCTCATGTTGCCAAAAATATTAGATGAAAAAATTTTACCTTTAATCGAAGAAGCTCGTGTTTCTAACGACCCTAACATTGTAAAAACACAATTACCTATTTGGATGGTGGATCGTCTGGCCAAAAAAAGAAAAATTACGGAAGATGAAAGCTGTGAAATGGTAGTTACAATATTAGAAGTATTCTCAAAAATGTGGACTCTTAGTTTAAATTATCATATAACGAATGTTCTTGGTTTTTTTGTGACATACGCCTTTAATCAATACCGAAATCGATTTCGTAGGACAGAGATTTCTGAGACAGGGGAACTTTATTTGCAATTGTGGAACTACGACCAACCTGCAAATGAGGAAATTCCTTCGGAAACTTGGGAAGGATCAAATCCAATAAAAGCGGAATTGGAAAAATTGCCAACGTTAACCGCCTTAGTTTTGTCCTTACAATTTGATTTACCGATGAAACAAAATTTAAACCAACTCCTTCATTGGAAATTACGCGAAACCAATCAAGATGTGGAAACATTCTTTCGTGAGTTAGAAGAAAAACGATTTCGACAACGCCAACTGTTAGCTCGACTCTCTGGAATGATCACTCGGTATACCAGAAAACTTTACGAAGTTTCCGATCCAAATCGCAGAAATTGGTATCTCAAACAAAAGAAAATTTGGATTTTAAGAAGGGTAAGAGCTTGTGATCGTAGTTTTTTATCCGAACGTGAGATTGCAAAGTTATTAGGAATTTCTAGGAAGGCAGTTCGCAATCATTTGTCTCAGGGAAAACATGAACTCCGCAAAGCTGGTAAAGAATTATTGCACTATGCATAAAAATTTGCTTTACATTCGGTAAAATCGAAGGAATTTAATGGCAACACCACCTTCCGAAGGGTTATGAAAATCAAAGTTACTAGCAAAAACGACGTGCACATCATTAAAATTGAAGGTGCCATCAAAGCCGGAAATGAGTTCGAACTATCTGAAAAGATTGAACAGTACATCAAAAAAGGCCAAGTCCCTAAATTTATCATCGATTTGAAAAAGGTTCCTTTTATCAACTCTGCTGGTTTAGGAACGTTTCTCAATATTTACAAACATATTGATGGCCTGAATGGTAGACTTGTATTTGCGAACTTAAATTCCGATATCGAGAACCTCATGGAAATCACAAAACTTTCTAGTGTTTTCGAAATCTATAAAACTCTGGAAGAGGCCGAAGACTCCTTCGAATACTAATCGCACGAGGCGATTCTACTGATGAATCCAATCCTGAAGGTAAGTTTAGGAGTCGCCAAAACAAAAACCTTTCGTTGGTTTCTCGTTCTTTTTCTCCTCTACAAATCTATATTCAATGTCTTTACGGCTGACCTGTTAGTCCCGCGACTTTTTTCCCATTTTACAATGGGAAAAATGGAGGGTAACTTCCGTTGTTTCTCCCTTTTTTTTGGAATTGAAATCGAAGATTTCCGTCTGTCTCCAGGGTTCCCTTTTGAAAAAACTCATTTGATGGAAGCAGGACGGATTCGTCTACGTTACAATCTCCCTCTTTTGTTTTTTGGAAAAATTAAAATCACAGAAATTGGACTCCAAAATGCCAAAATCTCTTTGGAAGAGCGTTCAGGGAAATGGAACTTTGCTTCCATAGTCAAACCTTCGGAAACTCCAACACAGGTTCCGCCAGAAGACCCAAAACCACCGCTTACGGAAATCAAAACCTATCTTCCGCTACAAGCCAGTGTTACAATTAATATAGATAAACTTTCCTTCCAAATAAAACGTGATACGGGTTCTCTCCATTTTTTCTCCATCCAAGATCTTTCCTTACAAACGGAATTAGAGTCCAATCGGTTTACGAAAATCCCTTTTGATCTTTCTGCACTAAACCAAATCGATCATATTTTGTTATCTTTGAATGCAACCAATCCCATCCCTATCGATTTAGATTCAGCACAACTTAGGTGGAAACAAACCATTCCTCTATCTTTAAGGTTTGAATGGGATCGAACTGTTTCTCCTGAGATGTTTTTATTTACTACTGATATTGGAAAAGATGATCTTTTGTTAGAAGTTCGTGGTAAACCAGTACAGTTAGGATTACGCCTGTTATCTGATATTCATTATGACAATCTATTGGACCAAGTAGGGATAAATCAGTTTGATCTTAGAGTTTTAGGACAATCTTGGATGAGTTTGTCCGGTACTGTCAAAGATGTATCAAAGGATACGCCTAAAGTAAATATTGTTGTTGGAAAATCTAATATGCAATTGACTTCGTTCCAGAAGTCCATTGACCAATTGAATGGCATTGTTCCTGAAATGAAATTATCGGGAGACCTTTCTTTGGAAGGAACTGGGATTCGAGGGGATTGGAAAAATGCGAATGCAAATTTAAAATTAAAAACTTCGCTACTATATTTAAAAATTGGAAAATCAAAGGCACATTCTTTACCTTCTGCTTTTCTAGATATTAGTTCTCAATTAAACTTGGCGGAGACAAAACCATTATCTGCGGAAAAACCTTTCCCTTATATAAAATCTATAAAAATTTCGCCTTCACATATTGATTATAATGGAGCTACAATATCATTATTTGGCGAATATTTTGATTCTAAAGGATTAGATTTTAAGGTAAATATAGATAAATTACAGTTAGGTGAATATGTTTCAGGTCTTGGTGGAAAACTGCAAATGGACCTAGGATTGACTGGAGAATCATTTCATTCTTTATCACTGCAAACAAAAGCGAAAATAGATGGGTTTCGATATCAAATAGACCGTTCCAGGTCTCCTTCTTCTTACCTTGGTCTAGGTTTAAATGCTACATTAATATTTGATCGTCCTTTTGGATTATCTCTGGTTAAAATTTCTGATTTAAACTTGGAACAAAAAACCATCTCTGGTAATAAAGCATTAGAGTTAGATTTAAAAGGAAATTTACAAACAGGGCAAAATCTGAATGTCAGTTTGCAGCCGTTAGGTTTGCACGTTTATACTCCCAATTTACTTTTGGTGTTACCATTAGTATTAAAAGAAAAAATCTCACCTATTCAGAACTTTCTTGGAAACCATCCAATCTTAAAGCTTAATGCTCGTTACTATGCATCTGGTTCTACAAAAAAAATTAATGCAGGTATACGCGCCGAATTGCCAGGATTGGAAATTAAAGATCTTAATTTAAAAGCAGATTTGGCCTTATCGGGTAATGAAACTAACGAAATCATTATCAATACTTTAAAAATGAATGCATTCGGTGGGATATTTAACTTTGCTGTAAATGGTAAGTTAAATAAAAATTCGAAACCAAAACCGCCGTTAGGTCCTTATTTCGGAAATTTAGATTTAAAGTTAGGCTTGGTATCAGCAAGCCAACAATACCTTGCCAAAGGTCTCAGTTTCCAAGGTGATTTAGGTTTAAATTTATCAATTCGTGATTATGACATTAATGGAGAATTTCATTCAAAAATTCCAATTTTATCGTATACCAATCAAAAATGTCCTGGTGAAAATTGTAAGGCTTATGTATTAGAGGAAGTCATTGCGAAAATACCAATCCAACATAATTTAGCGAGAAATAATGAAGATAGTTTGATCGTTGGTGATAAATCTATATTCATAAAAAATTATGGTCGAAACAATCCACCTAACTTAACCGTGGGACAGGTGCTTGGAACTCATCCAAATATTCCCAATTTGCCATTTGAATATATCAAAAGACAAAAAGATGGTCCCGGGCTTTCTGCATTTATAGAATACAAAGAAAATTATGCAAACATAGAATCCTTACGTTCCTATTCTTTAGATGGATTGGTGTTAGGGAAAAATATGGTTTTTAATTTGGGCAATTTGGACCCTAAATCAATGGAATTTCGTGGTAACTTTCTGATTAGAGATATTGATTTAAAACAATTGATGGCTCCGAAAGTTCGAGATAAAATTGACGATGGTAAATTAAAGGCCGATCTTAATATTTCTGTCAGAGATTTGAGTGAGCCTGTTGCCAATTTGGATTTATTTTTTTCCATCTTTCAAATTGGTCGTGATTTCGGTAAAAGTGCTTTAAATGTTATCTCTCCACAAAACTTTCTAATAGATCGTATAACAGATAGTTATTCAATAAATAAGATTGATGTTTCCCTATCTAAGGGACTTGTCTATGCGGATGTATACTTCAATCGGTCATTTTTGTCTTTATTAATTAATCTTGAAGATGGTAAAATTTCTCAGCAACGAATGCCGCTTGCAAACTTTTTGAAACGTGCACAAAGCGAAATCCAAACATACCAAGAGTGAGGTATTTATGAAACGTCTTGTTTTTCTTTTTTTAATGTTGGGCTGTAAGTCCATAGTTGATTTAAAAGTTCCACCTATCACAATTACTAATGCGCAAACTGCTGCCGAAAAACAAATGGTAGGTGAGGATCGTGAGCTGGAAAAAGAAGGTTGGATGATTGCTTCCATTCAGTCTTCATCGAATGGAAGGTCTAATCGCGAGAAGTCTGCAAATGATGATTCAGATCCTGAAATTAAAGCACATAGAATTCGATTGAATTATTTATTGCCTGAAGTTAAGCAGTACAAACTGCACGGTATTGTTGGGGAAACTCCTGCTGGATTTATTAAATTAAATCCTTTGGGTTTGAATTTACCTACATATTCTCAATATGAAATTCCGGCAAAACGTAAGCGCGTAGAGGATGTGATTGTTTTTTTGAATGAGTCTAGAAAGGCTATCTGGGAAAAAGAAGTTCAGAATCAAAAGAAAAGAGGGAAAAAGGAAGAAGAATTAATCAAATACAAACAGTCGCTAATGGAAGAATATTATAAATCTGTATCAGCAGGTGAGTATTTTGAAACTATTTCTGGTAGATGGGAGAAATTGCAATGAAACCTTTGAGGCGGTTTCTTTTTCTATTAATACTTCTTTTCCCAATCGTTTTCGTTCATTGTGTTTTGTTTCAAAAAACTGTTAAAATGACGAATGTTGATTTTGACTATTCGGCTATTTCGAAAAACTATTTTTCTCCTACACAATCAAAACCATTTCCTTTGACAGTTCAACGTGGAAATAACATATATAATTCGACCACAAAAGATGGGAGGTATTTATTTTATGCTACGGATCAGAAAGGTAATTTTGATATTTGGTTTCGGGATTTAAAAAGTTCTATTGTCGTACCTGTAACTAATCATCCATTTTCTGAAACTAAACCTTCGATTTCCCCAAATGGTAAATACTTAGTATTTGTTTCTGAAGAGTTTGATTCAGAGGGGGATTTGATACTTTTGCCAATCGACATTGAGGAGTGGACCCGCGAGTTACTCAAGGGAAATCGTTTCATTGATGATAACTTTGTTAACTTAACAAACCAACCAAATAAAAAAGGTGAATATACAAAAGGGATTATTGATACAGATCCTGTTTGGTCTTCTGATGGTGAGACTATCTATTTTATTTCGGATAGATTTACGCCTGGTTTGCCAAATCTTTGCGCCTTAAAATTGAAAAATCCAAACCAAGTGATTCAAATTACATCCAACGGTGCAAGTTCTCCTTACGTCTCTTCAGATGGTAATATTATTTATTTTATATCGTATTTTGAAGATCCAAAGGGTGAAATTTACAGTATTAATCTTAATAACTCTATCATCCAAAGAATTACTACTAATGCATATCTCGATTTCTCGCCTACAGTAGATTCTAAATCAAAGAATTTATACTACGCTTCCATTCGAAAGGATACAAATCAAAATGGAAAACTAGATGAAAGAGACCATAGTGTATTGGTAATGATGAATCTAAAGACAGGGGAAGAACGTATTTTGTCTTCTGGTGAAACATCCAATTTTGATGTTCGTTATTCTAATTTTAATGGTGGATCCATTCTCTTTTCGGCATCCTATTTTAATGCTATTAATATTTATTTTATTCCAGAAAACGGCTCTATTCCCAAACAACAAAACATTACTGAACAGTACCAGTATGCAAAAACTTTTACTAGTGGACAAAGTTTAGAAGCTTACTTTCTTGCTTTGGATTCAGTTGAGTTGTTTTATTCAGATGATGTTTTGTTTCCGCTTTATTCCGTTCGAGTAGCTGTTTTGAAATATACTTCTCTTCTTAGAGTTGGGAAAAGGGACGAAGCAAAAACTTTTTTAGATACCTATCGCAATCGTTTGAAAATAGAACCTAACAAGAATTATTTTGCACATTTACTCTTAAATTGGGAAGAATCAAAACGTTCAGATAGAAAATTTAATTTAATTAATGAGATAAATTCGGTCCCGCATACAAAATGGACCAAAGATGCAGAGCCGACTTTGTATCATATATATGCAGATGAATTGGAAAAGGATAAAAAATACTCACAGGCATTTGAATCCTTAAAGTTGATTTTTGATAAATTCCCTGACTATCATCAAATCGACGAAATTAAGCGAAGGTTAGGTGGGTATGAGTTTAAACCAAATTCATTAAAGTTATCTACATTATATCAAGAGATGATTTTAGAATGGGAAAAGGAAAAAGCCAGATACTTATCTGATCCTTCTGCAACCTTTTCAAACGATAAAAAAAGGGATCTTCGTTTTCTATTGGAAGATGTAATTCAAAAAATATCTGAAAATCGAAATAGCGAAACTCTGATTTCACATTTAGATTTAATTCTTTCTGAACCTGAAACTAAAAATATATCGCAATATTTAGTTGCATTGAAGTATTTAAAAGCAAAAGCACTTTCAGATGTACGTATGTTTAATGAATCCAATGCAATTTTGGATTCAATTATTCCAATTCCTGTAAACATTGATTTGGAACCTCCTGGGAAACCTTCAGTTTTTGAAACTCCAACATATATAGCTGAATATAAAACCCCTATTTTGTTGCGTGCAAATTTATTGAAGTATTATAACCAAAAAGCTGCTGGTAATACGACAGATGCACTTCGTAATTTGAAAATATATTTGGAATTCTATGATCCAATTTTGGGTGTTGATTTAGGGGAAGAAGATATACAGAGTGCTTTCTTCTATTTTGAAAATAAAGCAGTTGAGTTTGAAAGAATAGGGGATCTTTTGCAATCCTCTTTTCATTATTTTTTCAACAACCAAAACATGTTCCTCGTTAAAACAAGAAATTTGTATTTAGATTCTTTATATAAGGAATATGCAATTTATTACCAACGTAAGATGGTTGATACCATTTTTCGTTTTGGAAAAAAGATTCGTGAAGAAGAAGAAAGAGCCCTTTTAAACCAATTAAATATTTTAAGTAAGGACAAGTTGAATGTTGTTGGAAATTTATCTGGTGTAACTTCTATCTTAACTGATAATGAACTCCTTCGAGGAGTCGTTGATATTAAAGACTTCGAAAAAATAGAAGTTTTATCCGAAAAAGCTCTTAGTTGGACAGAGTTATACTACAAACAGGCAGTCCCGAGAGCGAGACCATATTTAGATTTAGCAACTCTTTACGGATATTCTTATTATCTAATTAACAAATATGTAACTTTCGAGTCCTATTATTATTCGACAGGAACAATGACGGATGTTCGTAAAACGGAAATTTTAGAAAATTTTAAGCGAGCAGAGTTAGAACTTCGTTGGATCATTTATGCGGATCCAACACATTATGATGCATACCAATTACTTGGATGGTTATATCAATATGTTGATTTAATTAAAATGCAGAAAAATCCTAAGTCTGGGGAAATTGATTCTGAAGTTTATGAGAACCTTTATAAAAAGTATTTTCCTGATAAAAATTTAGAAGCAAACATTGAACTATATAATCAAATATTAGTTTTCTTAGGTGAAGATTATCGGGACCGAAAAGTTATTTCTGATCTCAATTTAAATTTGGGTAATAATTATTTTCTATTGAGTAACTTTCCTAAAGCTAATGAAAGTTATAAAAAGGTAGAAGATGTTTCTCTTTTTCTTTCAGTAAAAAACCAATTTGAAGGATACAAACAGGAAGCTATTTATCGTTTTAATTATGGTAAATCTTTGATTTACCAAGGTCAGTATAAAAAAGCATCTGAACAATTTTCCAAATCTATAGATATATATTTCAAAAATGAATATTATCAATCGATTAACGATCATGCTTCGGATCCGAATTCGATTACATTAAGCAAATTAAATGCAATACGTTCTAAATTGGCATTATTATTTTCTTTGAAAGGATTGTCCGAATTAGAATTCGGAAGTTATGAGGAGTCCATTGCTTCGTTTCAGACCGCAATCGCTTATAATAAAGATGTACGATTTATTAGTCCTGTCAATTTGGCTAATTATTTAGCAATCGCATTTCAGAAAAGTGGCCGTTTTCGTGACTCCTACCAAATGTTAAATGTGGCTGAAAATGAATATAAATCTAACCAAGAATCCTTTTTGCAAAGATACAAAAAATGGAGCTTTTGGAACGTTATTTTCGGTGATAATCTAAGAGTCATTGGAGATGGCAGATTTCCCGGAGAATTTCCTAATGATTTTAAATACCTTCTAACACTGGGAATACGAATAGAGAATCATATTGAACAAGAAGAATATACAGCTGCGTTATCTGAAATAAAAGCTAGAAATGAATTGATTACTTCTAAGAGTTTAGATGATACGATCATCGGAAAAAATATTCTTGCAAAATCAAGGCAAGTTGAGGCGCAAATATTTCAAAGAAGTGAGTTGCAGGAAGAGGCAGTAAATCATTATCAAGAATTGGTAGCGATCCTTTTGGATAATCCTTCAAACAAAGGTTTTGAAAAATTATTTCAAAATTATGGTTATTCCATTTTCTCCTTACAAGAATCCGCCGAGTTTTCATTACGAACCAAACGTAGATTATTAAACCAGTTTTTTAATCATCTTGATTCTTGGAAAAAAAAGGAAGTTTCAAATTGTGCTGAAATCCAAGATTCTTGTGTAAATCGTTTTAGAATTGATAATCCCCAATTTGATATAGTTTTTGGTACTGCACTTTATTATGAATCACTTCTTTTAGAAAAAGAAGGAAAAGACTATCAAACAATCTTAGCAAAAGCTTCAGAAGTATTGGAAACTCCAGGCCTTGTTGATCCTCGAGTTATTGGTTTAACGAATGATCCAATTTCTAGACATACTAGAGTTCGTATCCAGTTAAATTTATATTCCATTTATATGAAGTTAGGTGATTCTCTTCTGGCTGAAAAAAAATGGAAAGAAGCATCTGAACTTGCATATGAATTTCGTTTGGACGAAGAAATGTTTTGGGCCAATGTGCAAAGATTTAAGTGGGAACAACTCCAAAATAATACAGTTAGAAATACGAATTATTTGTCATACGGTAAAGAGGCCTTTCAAACTTACCAATTAAACCTTGGTGTTCGGCTTTTTTCTCCAAAACATAGATTGGTTGATTTTTTGGAGTCATATTCGGAATCCCAATTAGAATCCCGCCAAACTAAAAACCTAGTAAATCATTGGGAAAATTTTAGAAGTTTGGAATTGTTTAGAGATTTAATTTCAGCTCAATTTGAGTTTGAGGATTCTAAATCCAATTTATACTATCAAGATTTAATCAAGTGGGTAAAAGGATATAGAAAACTTACAAATACCATTTCCGAAAAGGCATTAAAACGAGAGCCGGTTGTCAATTCTCTAAAACAACAAGTTACTGAAATTCAGAATTTAGATAACATCATTGATAAACTAAAGAATGTATCACCAGAACGTTCCGCATTTTTAGAACCAAAACGTTTAGGAAAAGATGAATTTTTTAATGGTTGGATTGGTTTTTATCCAACGGAAACTGCTTTATATTTTTTTCAAACGCAACAAGGAAAACTGCAAACAACAATTTGTAATTCAATTTCTCAAATTAGCGATTGTATACCCAAACAAACTGAATCCATTCCGAAAATTCAAATCCTTGGCCCAAAATCGAATGGAGACTTGATTCGAGGTATTGCAAAAGAATATCATAAAGTAAATTCCTTTCCTGTGCTTATATTTGATCGAAGCCATAATGATATATTTTCGGAAAGAAATGAACGGCGCCTGAAATGGGTTACTACTTATGGAGATACAGAAAAAAATAAACAAGATAAAAATGTGCGGAATTTACCTTCTGGAAACTTAGGTGTATATCTTTATGATACGGATTATTTAGTTACAAAACGTTCAATTGAGAAACAAACAAGTTTATTTGGCGATGAAAAATCCCATGTGTTTCCGTTACGTGAGATTTTCCAAGGGAGTGGAACTGAAATTTCAGTCATAGGGCTGGAAGATTCCAATTTCCAAACTCAAAAACAATGGAATTTAATCAGTAAAATATATGAAGTTTTACGTTCTAAAAGAATTCAGAATTTAGTTTCGTATCATTCGCAAAAAAAAGAAGATTATTCTTCGATGAGATTAGACCTTTTCGCTAAAGATCCGAATCGTTTGTTGATTGGAAACTGGAAAGAGTTTTTTATTCCGCAGGATGGTTTAAGTGAAAGAGCAAAGGAGTTTATTCGTCTTGGTTTTCAAAAAGAAAAATCCAAAGAATTTGCTGATGCATATGAAAATTATTATACCGCATCTACTCTGTTAGATGACGGAGATATGGTTTTGCCTTCTCTTGAACTGAAGTTGGCAAAAATAAAAACCGAAATATTTGCCAATGTTTCAAGGCATTCAATTTTTCAGCCACTTTGGATCAAATATGCCAAGTCTACTTTTCAAAACCAGATCCGATATGAATATTTAGTTTCCTGTCTTTCTTCAAAAGACAAGGAAGATTGTAAATACAGCTCATCAGATTTTATAGGTAAGGATAAAGATTCTTATTTGGGTGCGTTAGATTTTTATGTTAATCTTCGAATTGGATCGGTAAAAGACCTTGCTGAAAAAAATGAACTTAGATCCAAAATGGAATCTACAGAAGATCCTTTTTTACAAGCCTACAGGTTAGGGACATTATACATCCAAAACTATATGTTTTATGAAGCAGAATCAGAAACTAAAAAATTGGGCCTGCTTGCGAAAACAACCAAGGAAAAGTCCGTTGTTAAAAATCGTATTTTGGAAATATACTTTCATAAGGGTTTTTTCTTAGGTGATAAGGATATTTACTTAACGCCTCTTAACTCAACATCTGCCTATAACTATGGATTTAAAAAGGATTGGAAAAATTTTGATGAGAAAATCCTTTCACGTGATTTTACTAAATTCGGATATTCTGATTCGATTTATGATTCATATAGATTGAAATTATATTCGGCTTGGAAAGATCAACTTCAAAGTGGATACTTTGAGGTCATGTCATTGACTCCTGAATACCTAACTAGTGGTGAATCGGTTCTTACCAAACTTTCTCATTTAAATAGGACACTTTTTTTTCATTTACTTTTAAGTTCAGTGCCTTTCCAAAAAAATAAGGAAGTGAGTTCTTTGGTAGAACTTTTAATTTCCGAGGAATTAAACGAAGGACGAAATTATCGTACTTTGTTTTTTAGATTGGAGCTGGCAAAAGCTTTGTTACTTCGTGGTGAATGGGAAATGGCAGATTCTCTCGTCGCAAAAATCCATTCTATGGACAAAGAATTAGGTGCAGGTAATCAATTTTGGCAAGAAAGGTGGAACGACTTTAAGTGGAAACGTGATTTTCTTAAAAATCAAACTTCAACGGTTTCTCTTTCTAGTCCGTTTTTGAAAGTATTCCACGAAGCTAAATCTAAGAAACCTGAAGAGTTTGTATCTATTTTAAATGAATTTAATAAAAGAAATAAAGCTGAATATTTAAGTCCTGAACTGAAGGAAGAGTATGAGTTTTTATTTCATTTCCTACTCCAACAAAGTTTAGAAAAGAATAGTTCGGAAAGTTTTTTTGATTTAGCTCTGGCTCGGGAAATCTTTCGTTATACTTCTACTCGTTTTTCGAATAACGAACTATATGTGAAACATATCCCAAATTTCGAAGTTTATTCGGAAAAATTAAAAAAGAAAATGGTTGGGAAGCAGGAGTTTCATGGAATTTTTGATCTCGGTAAAAAAACTTATTTATTAAGTTTTGCTTCTGGCAAGTCGCTCGGTCGAGAGATGTTTTCTGATAATAAATCCATATATAGAGAGTCAGTAAAATATTTCCGATCTGCAGAATCAGATGGCCAGGAAGTGATATTACGTGAATCTTTAGCCGATAAATACCGGACTAGTTTGCGATTCAATAAGGCTAACCGGCATTACATTTATAGCTCTGGACTCCATGCAGTTGTTCCAATGGTTTTGCCTGATACTGAATACTATTCTGTTGCTTCTGTTTCCGATTTTCTATCCAACCCTGCAATAAAATTTAATTCAATTGCACCCAAAAAGCCTGAGGTATCAGTATTTAGTTGGAAGTCTTCATTAGAAAATGAAATAAGTGCAGGTCTCACATTGTGGGAGACAAATGGTAAACGGGATGGTTTATCACCGTTTCAAGTTGATTTTACCGAGATTGGCTGGTGCCAAATTAATTATCTTTGCATTTCTGAAACGCCACTATTTGAGGTAACGGGCAAGAACGTTAATACTGCAAGAATTTATGCGAACCAAAGAATTGGAAACTCCACACAATACACGAATGATTTTGGCGGAGTGGCATATTATTTAGCCAAGGGGAATACCGGTTTATTTGTGTTACATTCAGGAATACAAACAGGAGTTCATAACTTGTTTTTCCTTAAAGAATTTTTGAAAGCTGGTGATTTGCCAAAACCGTTGTATGTTCGATTATCAGAAGGCAAAGAAGCCGCTAGGAATTCCGCAATCGATGATCGTTATTGGATGGGTTATAAGCTATATACATCGGCTATGATCGAAGATTAAAGTGTTTCATTAAGAAACTGTTGGCGGGTTTCTTCTGGCATTTCAAAGAGTTTTTTTACTTCTTTATGAAATTGTCGAAAATCCCCGCCAGTATTTATAAATAAAGATTCAAAACTCACCTCTCCTGAATGGTATCGTAAGGCACCTAAAAAATCTTCGTTATTCCATTCACGTGACAAAAACTCTTTTGCTTTTTCCTCTGGAACCAGTTTTTTTTGGATCACTTCTTCTTTGAATTTAGCAATAATAGATCGTTTTTGAATCCTTTTATTATCCGTGTTTACATCGGAACCATAAAGAGTTTTTAATTCGTCTGCATATTTTTGTAAAAGTTTTATGGTAACTTCTCTCTTTAGTTTCTCTTTTTTAAATTTTTGTAAGTTTGTACTACTTTCTCCTTCTTTTTCTGTGTAGTATCTTTCTATCCCTTTTTCTTCCACATAACTTGCGTATGATTCATTTAAAGTTGAATCTCCCGGTAAATAAACAGTTGCATGTGCCATTTCATGGAAAACTAGACCAACAAGCCTATGGTCTGGCCAGCTAAGTTGTGGTGAAAGGACTGGATCCGAAAACCAACCAAGTGTCGAGTATCCGCCTATGACTCGTATACGGGTATCGTAACCTTCCGCTTGTAATTCTTTTTCAAGAGAGATTGCCATTTGTTTATCAAAGAATCCTTTGTAGGGAACGGTTCCTGCTATGGGGAACCACCATGTGTAAGCTTTTAGCTCTAAGGCTTCGGAAGCACTTACGTTCCAACCTATCTCTTCTCTATCTAATTTAGTATAGTATTCGAAACCACCTTTTTCATTTAGCGCTAGTTCCCCGATGGCAAAATTTCTGGCTTCCTGAATTAAATTTAATTTTTGTTTTGTTTTTAAATCCAATCCTGGTAGTTTTAGAATATCTTCGATTTTTTCACGACCCAGGATGATGGAAGATTGTTCCTTACCTAAATGAAATAAATACGGTAAACACCCAGAAAGAAAAATGGGGAAGAATAAAATCGTAAAAATTCTTGGAATCTTTTTGGTTCGACAAGGAAGGGGAATCGACAAAAGTGGAAAGGGTTTTGGCATTCTATGGAAAGAAAAACTTCGATTCCGCCAGTCGTCTACATTAACTTTGCCTTAGTTTTTGTACTTTTGTTCGCTATCTTCTTTCCTGAAATTCGGATGGCTGTCACAAAACTGTTTGCGTCCCCAAAACCAATCTCCTCAAGCAAACAAAGCCAGGCCATTCAGATCCAATCCAGTTTCCGTAATGTTTACCGCGAAGCCCAACAATTTGTAGTCTCTATACGGACTAAAAAAACCGAGATGATTTTTCATCCTTATGCTTTTGGTGAAAGTAGAGAAGACCGAATCTCTTCCATTGGAAGTGGGTTTATCATTGATGAGAGGGGGTTTGTTGTCACAAACTACCATGTCATCAAAAATGCAGAGATCATCGAAATTATCATGTCCGATGGGCGTATTTTTCCCGCTCGTTATATAGGTAGCCATGAAAGGGCAGACATCGCACTTTTGAAAATCCCAAGTAACGACCGTTTTACTCCCGCTTTTTTAGGAAATTCTGATGAAATCGAAGTTGGGGACTGGGCCATTGCTGTCGGTTCACCTTATGGACTCGAAAAAACTTTCACTGTGGGAGTGGTTTCCGCCAAGTCCCGTGAAGACCTAGATGAAACCGGCCAGACCCATATCCAAACAGACACGGCCATCAATCCTGGATCCAGTGGTGGACCTCTTCTCAATATTTACGGAGAAGTGGTGGGGATCAACCGTATGATTCGTTCTTCCTCTGGGGCCAGTGCCGGGATTGGGTTTGCTATCCCTATCAATTATGCCAAACGAGTACTTCGCCAAATCGAACAAAATGTAGGACAAAATATACGCCCGGCAACGCTCGGAGTTATGGCAACCGCGCCGCTGCCGGACCACCGGAAGTCGTTAGGAATCCCTGGGGAGACAGTGGGAGTTTTGGTTTATGATATAGAACCAAATTCTTCTGCAGAAAAAGGGGGGCTTAGGCGTTATGACTTTATTGAGGGGGCAAATGGTCTCCAAATCCGTCATATTAATGATTTACGCGAACAAGTGGGACTTGTGGGTCTCGGAGGCGTCTTACGGTTGAAGATATTACGGGATACCCAAGAGATGGAATTATCGATCCCTTTGGTCGAGGCCGCCTATAAAAAAGGCCAGTAAATTTTATGAGAAGAAACATTGTCCACTCGGGTGCTGATGCACTCATTTATGAAATCCGCCAGATTGTCGCTCTTGCTAAACAAATAGAGGCAATGGGTGTCACCATCACTTGGGAAAATATTGGAGATCCCATCCAAAAGGGAGAATCTGTTCCTACTTGGATGAAAGACATTGTCAGTGGACTTGTGTCCCAAAATAAATCATGGGCCTATACGGCAACACAAGGGGACGAAACGACTCGTAAATTTTTAGCCTCCAAAGTGAATGAACGAGGTGGTGCACAAATCACATCTGAGGACATTTTATTTTTTAACGGTCTTGGGGATGCTGTTGCAAAAATTTTTGGATTTATGAGAAGGGAAGCAAGGATTCTAGGTCCTTCCCCCGCCTACTCTACGTTATCATCTGCCGAAGCTGCTCACTCAGGATACGAACACTTAACTTATGAATTAAATCCTAATAATGATTGGATGCCTGATTTAGAGGACATTGAAAATAAAGTAAAATACAATGATTCCATTGCGGGAATTTTACTCATCAATCCTGACAATCCAACGGGAGCAGTGTATCCCAAGGAAGTCATGCGGGAGATTGTTAAAATCTGCGAAAAGTATGATATTATATTAATCTGCGATGAAACTTATGCCCATGTAAATTATTCAGAATGGGGAAGTATTCATTTATCTGAAGTCATTGGAGATAAAGTTTGTGGGTTTGCACTCAGATCCATTTCTAAAGAATTTCCTTGGCCAGGAGCTCGTTGCGGTTGGTTAGAAGTTTTTAATCGAAAAAACGATCCAACGTTTGAAAGATATATCAAATCATTGTTAGATGCAAAAATGTTGGAAGTATGTTCAACAACTTTACCGCAACTTTCGATTCCACTTGTATATTCCCATCCCGAATTCTTAAATCATTTAAAATTCAGAAATCAGAAGTTCAAAAAGAGAGCCGAGAAAGCAACGAACATTCTGACAGGGATTCCAGGTGTAAAAGTCATTCAACCTAAGGGTGCGTTTTATCTCACAGTTCTTTTTGAAGATGGGGCATTGAAACCACATATGACACTCCCCATAGATAATACAAAGGTTCGAGATTTTGTTTCTCCATTAATGGAAAAAGCTGCATTAGACCGCAGATTTGTATTACATCTGTTAGCTTCTGCGGGAATTTGTGTGGTTCCACTCAGTTCCTTTTGTTGTAATCGGAATGGATTTCGAGTCACATTGTTAGAAGAAGATGAGGCAAAATTTGAATGGATTTATAATACTCTCGCAGAAAACATCAGGAAGTATTTAGCATCCTAAATGAATTCTCGCGGTAGATATAAAATAGGAATTTTTGATTCAGGCCTTGGAGGACTTTCTGTACTTCGAACACTCTGGAAAGAAACTTCCCATATTGATTATATCTACTTTGGTGATTTAGTAAATTCTCCTTACGGTCAAAAATCTAAAGCAGAAGTATTGGAACTTTCGAAAAATGCTTTTGAATATTTATTAGAAAAAGATTGTGATGCCATTTTGTTTGCATGTAATACAGCAACATCGGCGGCAGCTGATTTTTTACGTGCCAAACATTCCATTCCTATCTTTGGAATGGAACCTGCGTTAAAACCTGCCGTAAATCAAAACCCTGGTGTTAAAATTGCCGTTTTTGCTACAGAGCTCACGTTAAAAGAAGATAAATTTAAAACTTTAGTTTCTGGATTTCCAATTGGCACAGAGATTCTTCCCGTTGCCTGTGAAGGTTTGGCAAAACTTATAGATAAAGATCTATGGGAAGAGGCTTGGGAATTGTTTGATTCAAAAATTAAAACTGTGATCAAAGATTGTAACGTTTTTGTATTGGGTTGTACTCACTATGTTTTTCTAAAGGAAAGGATTCTTTATAATTATCCTTTAGTAAAAGTATATGATGGAAATTTGGGCACAACTTTACATATAAAAAGAGTTTTGAATTTACCTGACTTTCCAGAGAATAAAAACCAATTAGATATTTTGTTAAACACTTCGGATTCTGATTATGTACATTTGGCTGGAAGAATTGCCAAAACAATAACACCTAACCATACTCTTTCCCTTATTAATACTACTACAGGAAAACTCCATGTCTGATTCAAACAAAGTTACATATAAAGAAGCAGGTGTTGATACCGAAAAAGGACAAGAGTTTGTAAAACGAATCAAAACTAACGTCGCATCCACCCATAATAAAAATGTTTTAGGTGGGTTGGGTGGTTTTGCAGCATGTTATGATGTTAGTTTTTTAAAGTCTTACCAAGAGCCAATTTTACTTTCTGGAACTGATGGAGTTGGCACCAAATTACAAATTGCAAGGCTACTTGATATTCACAACACTGTGGGAATAGACTTAGTAGCAATGTGTGTGAATGATATTCTTGTGAATGGCGGGAAACCCTTGTTCTTCCAAGATTACATTGCCTGTGGTAAACTCTATTTGCCAAGAATGGAAGCTATTGTTTCCGGAATCGTTAACGGTTGTAAGTTGGCAGATTGTTCACTTGTAGGTGGGGAAACTGCGGAACATCCAGGGGTAATGCCAGATGATGAATATGATTTAGCAGGTTTTGTTGTTGGTGTAGTAGAAAAACAAAAAATGATCGATGGGCGCACCATTAAACCTGGTGATTCTATTATCGGGCTTGGTTCTTCAGGTCCGCATAGCAACGGTTTTTCGCTCATTAGGAGATTGTTGTTAAAGGATGGTAAGTTGCCAACAAGCTCTGCGGAATTGGATTTTTTAAGAGATCATGTCTTTAAACCAACGAAAATTTATGTTAAAACAATTTTATCTTTAATTGAAAAGTTTTCTATCAAAGGAATGGTTCATATAACAGGTGGTGGGTTCTATGAAAATATCCCCCGAGTTTTGCCAATAGGGATTGGAGCAGAGATTGATTTTATTCCAGAAAGTTATGTTTTTTCCAAATTAGAAAAAGACCATTCATTAGATCGACATGATATGTATGGTACGTTTAACATGGGGATTGGATATATCTTAGTTGTTGATCCGTCTCATGTTGAGATGGTCATGTCTGAACTAAAAACACTTGGTGAAAATGCGCATTTAATTGGTAAAACTGATTCTACTGGAAAAATTTCGATTAAGTAGTTAAGGGAAACCCAACTTTAAAAACAGTTCTTCCTTCTCTAGATTCGAAATCAACGTTTGCATTGTGACGATTTGCAATTTCTTTTACGAGATATAGTCCTAATCCCAAACCATCTCCTGTTGTTTTTGTTGAAAAAAATGGCATAAAGATTTTTGTATGGTTGTCTGTTGGTATCCCTGTCCCGGAGTCTTCAATCTCGACATAGACCGTATCTAACTTTTTAAAACTTCTAATTTGTATTGTTCCTTTCGAATCAACAGCCTGAATAGAATTCCATATTATTTGGCTCCAAAGTTGAACTAGGTCACCTTGAATACAGCGAATATTCCCACTATAGTCTAAATTAAGTATTAAATTGATATCTCTTAAAAAATGTTCCTTATAAAGAGAAATGGCAGAATGGATTGTATCGTTTAACGAATAATCTGTAAGTTCTAAATTGGATTGTAATCCAGCAAAGTTTTTTAATGTATAAGTAATTTTTGAAAGCCTCCTAACAGAATATAAAATGTGTTCGGAAGATTGTTTAACTAATAATAACTTTCTTAAAGTTTGAAAATTTTCTCTATTTTGAATTAACGATTTAATTTTATTTATCGAAGATGTTGATAAATTGCGTATGCCGGAATCAACAAGAAGTTCGGCAAGTTCTTCCGCAAATGTAAGCTCGTGTTTAATTAAGGTTTCTGTTAAAGATTTACGTGCTTGCCTGTTTGATAACCCAGTTAAAATACGAAGTCCATCCGTATCGGAATCTAGTATTGATTGCACTAATTCGTTGATTTGTGAGCTAGGGTCTCTTTGATTTCCTTCTTGCCATTCTGATACAAGTGTTTCCACCGAGGATTTAATCATTCCAATAGGATTATTGATTTCATGTGAAAGGCCAGAAACCAATTGTCCCAGTGAAACCATTTTCTCATTTTGAATTAACTTTTGTTGAGCTTCCCGTAATGCATAAAGAGCAGAGTTTAATTCGAAATTGCTAGATTGAAGTTCTTTGGTTCTCGCTTTTACTTTTTCTTCCAAAGATTTATTTAATTCTTTAAGTTCAATTTCTGCTGCTCGTTTTGAAGTTTGGTCTATCCCAATCCAAATAATCTTTGAAGGTTCGTTTTTATTGTCGCGGATAATCCCAAGTCTCCAATCTAAGAATAAAATTTGGTTAGAGTTGGTTACACATCTTAAAATCAGACTCTCTGCAATGTTTTGAATTTCGTTAACATCGTCCAAAACATCTTTTAAATACTCACGATCTTCTGGAAGAAGAATTACATCCTGAATGTATTTTCCGATTACATCATTTTTTTTAATTTGTAA
The DNA here is from genome assembly GCF_004770045.1 of Leptospira montravelensis. Classification (NCBI taxonomy): domain Bacteria; kingdom Pseudomonadati; phylum Spirochaetota; class Leptospiria; order Leptospirales; family Leptospiraceae; genus Leptospira; species Leptospira montravelensis. The sequence goes on along the minus strand of NZ_RQFO01000001.1, from coordinate 155,632 downwards.
AATGGTTAAAGCTGCAGAGTTTATGTTTTCAATCAATCCATGTGCATTCGTTAATAAAATTAAGTTTGCTGCATTATCAAAAACTGTATTATTAAGGTTTTTTTCTTGTAAGAGTGAAATTTCGGTTTTTTTGGATTTTGTAATATCAAGTGCAACTACATCAATACGTTTTTCAATTCCTAATATATCGAAAGAAACATTTACATAATGTTCTGTCCAAATTAACGATCCATTTGCATGGATCATACGAAGTATGATGGGTGAATGGCCCGCATACAAATCTGAAATTTTATATTGATCCTCAGGAATAACAATATCTTTGAAAAAATCTGGGTTTTCATAAAAAAAATTCAATCCATATCCAGTAATTTCTTCCATTTTTGGGCTTATATAAGATGTCCTTGGTTCTGGCAAAAATTCAATATTATAAATGATCGCAGGAAGTTGGTTATACATTATGAGAAGACGAACGTTTACATCTTTAATTGTTTTTTGTAATAACTCTAGTTCCTCTAAGGAAAGATTTAATTTTTTAGTTTGGACATTAAAGTTAAAAAGTATACATCCAACTCCAAATAAAAAAATAAAAAGTGTACTGATGATATAACCTAGAGGCCTATACCACTCTAAACCAAAAAGATATGGGAATGTGATTCTTTGGAATGCAATGATTAGACAAATTGCAAAGAAGAAAATTCGAAATGCTTGCGGAAAGGTTTTTAATTGGAATACGATGAGGCCAAATAAAACAAGGGCGCAAGCATTGAAAATCGCAGAAGGTAAGGCTGTCCAAAAGAAACTAATATCGATTAGGAGGAGGGAGCTAAATAATACATAAATAAATATTGAAATAAAATAGAGAAAAGATATTCTTATTTTCTTTGTAATAATTGGCGCAACTGCTGCAATTAAAAGATAGGATCCAAAGATTGCGAAACTTTCAGAAATGAAAAAAAATATTTTTTCACTACTTTCTCCAAATAGAAAAAGTGCAAAGTTTCTAAAAACAAGAACGGTTAGAAAAATGGCAGTGTAAACTAATTTTATCTCTGACTTTGAATGTTTTGAAAGGAAGTAAATGATAAATGCCATTGAAGTATTAAATACTACTGAGATGACAGTCACCGCAAAAATTACATTTACTTCAAAGGGAAGCATCTTTTTCGATTAGCTCCGTGACTTGGTTAATTAACTGTTCGTTGTTAAATGGCTTTATCATCCATGCGTCGGCACCATGCAATAAGGCATTGGATATAATTTCAGGTTTATCCTCAACGGAAAGAACAAGGAATTTGAAACCTTTGTCTTTTCTCACTTTCTTTGTTTCTTTAATTAGTTCTATCCCACTAATGCCAGGCATATTAAAATCGAAGATACCTAGCTGAATCGAAACATCAGAATTTAATATTTCTAATGCTTTTTCTCCATTACTACAAGTGTTAACTTTGTGACCCTGGCTAATTAAAGCTAACCTAACAATCTTTAGGACAGCCGGAGAGTCATCTACTACAAGAATTGAAGCCATTTTTCATTTAAACTAATTGAGAAATTAATTTGATCAGTGATTCGTTGGCAAAAGGTTTCACTAGCCATCCTACGGCTCCAGCGGCTTTACCTTTATTTTTCATTTCTTCGCTAGATTCAGTAGTTAACATTACGATTTTCATGGATTTCCCATTTTCAGTTTTTAAAGTTTTTTCCGTTAATTCAATCCCTGTCATTCCAGGCATATTAACATCAAAAATCCCTATGTCGAAACTTGAATTTTCAATCTTTTGAAGTGCTTCAGTTCCGTTAGTTGCCGCGGTTACTTCGTGACCTTCTGTTGTTAACACCAAGTTTAATATTTTTAATACAGCTGGTGCGTCGTCCACTGTGAGTATTTTTGCCATTTTAATTCTCCTCTTCTAGTAATGGAAATCGAATTGTTAAACATATATCATTTGTGTTTTCGTTTCTAAAGTTATTTTCTATATTATAAATTTGTACATTGGCTTGGTGTTGGTCCATAATTTTTTTGACCAGAGGTAATCCTAGTCCAAATCTAAATTGTTCAAATTTCGCATAACTATCATCTACTACAGATGAAATTCTAAAAAATGGTTCGAAAACGAAGGATTCGAATTTTTCTGGTATACCGTTTGTACCGTCATCATTTTGGTAAGCTGGGTTAATTACTTTTAATTCTAAGAAATTTTCTTTTTGAAAGAAAATTAAATAAATTATATCTTGTTCTTTAGAATATTTAATTGCATTCAATAATACTTCGCGAATAACATAAGAGAGTTTTGTTTCATCTAACCAAATTTTTTTTCCAGCGGCTGAAATTGGAATCTGGCTTAAATTGATTTTCTGAGCTTTGATACTGAGCGCTTCGCTTAAGTTTTTCAGTTCACTTTCTATAATGGGAAGAAGTTTTGTTGGAGATTCTTTTCTATTTACTTTTCCTTCATCGTCTATTATTGACTGTGAAATTGACATACTATCAAACATACTCTTGGCCGCTTCGTAGTTTTCCGAAAGTAAGTCCATTACTGGTTTGGGGATTGTGTAATTTTTTTCTTCTTGGTCTAATTTACTTTTGGAAATCAAAATACTAACTACACTCATTAATGTGCCAATTCCACTTCCTTGAAATAAGTTAATATTCATTTGGTGAATAATGTCTGCCGCAATGTTTTCGTTTTCTTTGTGAGAAATCGATTTTTTCCAATCGAAGATTTCAACCATCCGTTTGTACAAATTGTTTTCTGCATCGTTTAAAAATTGAGATTTCAGTTTGGTTGATAGGTATAAAAATGAACGATCCAATGTAAATTTAAGGAGGTCTGCATCAACTGGTGTTTGAATAAAATCATAAACTGAATGTCTTTTTAAAAGAGAAGCAGTTAGGTCCCATTGGGATGTATCGGTAATTAAAATAATTAAGGTTTGTGGAAAGTCTGTTGTTAACTCGGAAAGCTTTTTTGGGTCATTTTCGTTGATTAGATCATTAGCATGGAAAATTAAAAAATGAAATTTTCCTTGTTCTAAGGTTTTGGAGATTTCTTCAAATTGGTTTACTCTTTCAAAGGTGTAGCTAATTTCTTTTAGCAAGTCCGCAATTGGTTTAGTGTTTTTGCTTTCTAATAATAGACAATGCGGAATCATAATGATGCTATTTCCTTGATTTTTTCTATCATTTCTTCGAGCGGAACCTGGTAGGTAACCGCTCCTAATTCATAGGCTACCTTAGGCATTCCATAAACCACACATGACTCTTTGTTCTGACCTATAGTAAGGCAACCTTTGTTTTTGAGCTTTAATAGTCCAGTTGCACCATCACTGCCCATTCCGGTAAGTATGATTCCTATACATTCACAAGCTAAGTCTTGTTCTGCGGCTGATTCAAACAAAACATCCACTGAGGGTCGGTGCCCATTTTTTTTGTCAGTTTGAAAAATGCGAGTGTAGTGGTCATTGCCAAGTTTTTGAATTCCTAAATGGTAGTTTCCTGGGGCGATATAGACATTTCCTTTTTGTAAAATTTCTTTGTCTTTAGCTTCTTTAACATGAACCTTCAAATCAGAATTGAGTCTTTGTGCAAATAAAGCGGTGAAATTTTCTGGCATGTGTTGTGCTATGAGTATTGGTGGAAAAGTTTCATCTACCTCATCCAATAATTTTCGTAAAGCGGTGGTTCCACCTGTTGAAGAGCCTATCAATATAAATTTTCGTTTAAATGTTGGTTTTGATCTTTTGTAATTTGAATCAAATGAATTTGTTTTTTGGGAATTAGCCGATGGCGAAACATTGTAATTTAAACTTTCATATAGTTTTGAAATTAAGTCTTCTTTTGCTTCTACTAAACTTTCTTGTGTACCTATTGGTTTAGTTACATAATCAAATGCCCCAGCTTCTAAAGCTTCTAATGTAATTCCCGCTCCTTCAGTTGTGGAAGAACTAAACATAATGACTGGCATTGGGTATTGTGGTAGGAGTTTTTTAAGAAAAACAATGCCGTCCATACCCGGCATATGAACATCTAATGTCATTACCTCCGGCTGTTTTTCTATAATTAAATCCCTTGCCTCGTAGGGATTGTTAGCTTCTCCTATAACTTCCCAGTTTGGATCGGATTCAATCCAACGTTTGATCATACTTCGCACAGACTTTTGGTCATCCACAACGATGACAGTGTGTTTTTTCATATAGTAACCGAAGATAAATGTTGGCTAATTAATTTTCTCACATCCAAAATAAGACCTGCATGTCCATTCCCGAGAATTGTGCAACCAGCAAGGCCATTGATGTTTTTGAAAATAGGGGAAATAGGTTTAATCACAATGGATTGGTTCCCAAGGATTTCATCAAAAACAATACCCAATTGTTTTTCGTGTGATTCTGTAACGATCAAGTATTTTTCTTTAAGAGATCTTTGATTATTTAATTCTGAATCTTTTCCAAACAATAAGTTTATGTCTACTATTGAAATTTGATTCGTTCTGTACTGTATACTATGATTGTTATTATATAACTCGTTGATAGGTTCGTTAACCAGATACATAGATTCTTTCACATCAATTGAAGGTAAAATGAAATATGTATCAGATTTGCGAACCACTAACCCTTCAATAATAGCGAGTGTTAATGGCACTCGAATAAGAAATGTAGTTCCTTGGCCATAGATAGAAAATACATCTACAAATCCTTTGAGAGTTGTTACATTTTTTCTAACAACATCCAATCCAACTCCTCTTCCTGAAAGGTCAGTTACTTCTTTAGCTGTTGAAAATCCAGGGTGAAATAAAAACTCCCAAATTTCTTTATCTTCCAAAATTTCTGAATCAGAACGACTAAGTAGTCCTAGAGAAATTGCTTTATTCAATATCTTTTCTCGACTCAGACCTTTTCCATCATCTCGAACTTCAATCCAAACTTCTTTTCCAGACTGTGTTGCTGTTAGTTGAATTGTACCTTGCGGCTGTTTGCCGGCCTCTTTCCTTTCTTCGGGAGTTTCTAATCCATGATCAATGGCATTTCGTAAAATATGGACGAGGGGATCATACATTTCTTCGATGATGGATTTATCAATTTCTGTATCTTCGCCAGAAATAACCAGGTTTACCTGTTTCCCTGTTTTTTTTGCAGTATCTCTTACAAGGCGTTCCATACGAGAGAAGATTCCTGCAATAGGAACCATACGTAAGCTCAGTGTAATTTCTTGAAGGTTCCTAATTAATTTTTTTAATTGGAGGGCTGTCTTTTGAAAGTTCTCCAGTTTCAGTTTTGTGATATCGGGATGATCCGTTACCATAGGTTCTGTGATCACAATTTCGCCGACGATGTCGAGGAGAGAATCTAGTTTATCTGTATCAATGCGGATGTCTTTTTTGATGATAGATTTTTTTTCTGTTTTGAGATTCTCTTCTGGTTTTTGAATTATATTTTTTTTAAAGATTACATCAGATTTAATGAATAAACCAAACTCTTCATTTGGTGTTGAAATTGAATCATCCGTAAATAATCCAAACTCCTCTTTGCCATCTGTTTCTGATTTTTCTATAAATAAACCAAACTCTTCTACTTTTTGGTTATTGTGACTTGTCGTATTTTGAAACAAACCAAATTCGGGTTCCGATTGGTTTGTCTTTGCTGTTTCTGTTGTTTGCGTTTGCCTTACACGAATCACTTCATTTTTTTCGTTTAATTTCTCTAAAAATTGAGTTTGTAAAACATTGAAAAAACCACCTCCTGTCGGAGAATTCTCTTCGTGTTCAACGAGTTCATTTAAATGGTCAAGGGCTGTGATTAAATATTCTAAGGTGTCTTCATCCTGCGCATCAGGATTGTTTCTTAAATAATCTAAAAGATTTTCTGCTGCATGGGCTATTTTCACAATTGCCGTTAATCCAAAGAAACCAGAACTTCCTTTGATGGTATGAAAATGTCGAAATAAAGTATCAAGAAGTTCACGATCTACTAGGCTGCCATCTAACGTTGATTTTTCGAAATGGAGTAGTTCCTTTTCGATACTTTCAAGAGTTTCTCTGGCTTCCAGTAAGTATTCTAATACATCATCTCTTTCCATGAAATTAATTTCCCGGAATGTCCTTAATTAAGACGGTTTCTTCTTCTGTGAGTAACCTTTGTAAGTTAATGAGAATTTTAACTGAATCACCAACTCTTCCCGTTGCATAAATAAATCTTGAAGATTTTGATTCGCCGATTTTCGGTGCTAAGTCTATATTTTCTGTTGGGATTCGTAAGACATCGTTTACTTTATCAACAATCAAACCAAGGGGAAGTCCATCTAGTTCTACAAGTAATACACAGGTTCTTTCGTGATAAGGTTTAAAAGACATATCAAAACGAAGACGAACATCCATAACTGGGATAATTTTACCTCGAATATTGATGACACCTTTTAAAAAAAGAGCCGTGCCTGGAATTGTAGTTATTGTAGGAAGGGCAAGTATCTCTGTTAGATGGCGGACTTCAAAAGCATAGTCCCTATCCTCCAAGCTAAAACAAAGATACAGATCCTTCATTGTATCTTCGTCTGCGTTCATGTCCCATGAATTTAAATTCTGGCTCATAATAGACCTATAAAATGATTCTTGGCCTTTCCACCCGAGTGAGGGCTGTCGATTTAGAAGTATCTTCCTTTAACTTAAAACTCATGATGATAGATCGCATAATTTCCACTTGGCGTTTCAAAGTTTCGCTGGAAGCAGCTACTTCTTCTGCCGATGCAGCTGTTGTTGATGTTACGGTCGTTACCTGGTCTATTCCTTGAGTGATTTGTAAAACTGCCGATTTTTGTTCGTGGATGGACAATGCTAATTCTTTTGTAAGATTACTTACATTTTCTGCGCTGTCAGAGATTTTACCAAGAACTTCTGCAGTTTTTTCGGTGGCTTCATTTCCAAGTTTTACTTTTTTCATCGAAGATTCGATCAGTAATGTTGTTTCGTCGGCCGCATTTGCACTTTTTTGAGCCAGATTTCTTACTTCTTCCGCAACCACTGCAAATCCTTTTCCATGTTGTCCTGCTCTTGCTGCTTCGACTGCTGCATTGAGTGCTAGGATGTTGGTTTGGAATGCAATATCGTTAATGACTTTGTTGATTTTTGAAATTTGATCAAAAGAGTAACTGATTTCTCCCATTGCTGAGACCAAATCCTTCATTTTGGTATTACCTTCTAATGCTTGTTTTGCGGTCGATTCTGAAAATTCTGTCATTCTTTCAGCATTTTCAGCATTGGAAAGAAAACTATTGCTGATTTCTGTGAGAGTAGCTGAAATTTCTTCTACCGCACTTGCTTGTTCGCTAGCTGCTTCCGAAAGCGAAGTGCTTGCATCAGCTAATTGTTGGGCACCTAAATCCACCTCTTGCGAAGTAAAAAATAATTTTTCCACAACATCGGATAAATTGATCAGCATTCTTCGTAAACTTAACCCCAATTGGTCACGTTCTGATTTAAGTGTGACATCGGCACTGAGATCTGAATTAGCGATTCTTTCTAAGTGTTCAGCACGTTCTTTGATAAAAGAAACAAGTTCCATAAAAGCTTGAGAGAGCTGTTGGATTTCATTGCCTTCTAAGTTTTTTGTATTCTGAGTTCTATGTTTTGTTTCTAAATTGACATCAAGATCTCCAATGGAAACTGTTTGTGCCACTTCTACAATTTTTTTCATAGGAGCAGCGATTGAGTCTGAAAAAAAGATAGCGATGACAAATACCAATATAAATGAAATGATCACTACGGTGGTGACTATCGCTAGAGAGCTTTCGAAATGTGCCTCAGATTTATGATATTCTTCTTTTGCCACTTTTAATTGCACTCGGATCAAATCATCTAAGTGATTGGTGAGTGGCTCAAAGATAGGATACATATCAACGGTAACAAACTTTTCTAATTCTGCTTCGTTTCGTGTTTCTAATAGGATGCGAAGTTGTTTGACGCCAGCTTTGAGTGGTGGAAATTCTTTTTCCATCTGATCAATGATCGCTTTTTCTTCAGGGACAAGATAGGTTCCTAAATATACCTTCCATATTTCATCTGCCTTTGTTTCGGATTCTCGAATGGATCCGAGAGCTTCCTCGACGGTGATCTTTTTGGCCCGGACTTTATTGGCTGAATCTACAATTCCAATCAGGTAAGCATCTGATACTTCTTTGATTTGGCTGATTGGCACAACACGATCTTCAAAGACTGTGTGAAGCGATGCTAAAATTTGACGTGCTGAATAAAAACTGGCACTTGCTACAACAATCATCAAAAGAATCGTTACCATAAAAGCCAAAAGTAATTTGACTCGAATTTTAAGATCATGAATCCATTTCATAGTTTTCCCCTAGAGGTGGACGGAATTCTAATTCATGAATTGGCTTAGTCAAGTCTTTCCTAATATTAAATTATAAAAAACAAAACAGTCAAAAAAGAACTAAAAAGTTTTAGAATAACCTAAGCTAACATAGAATAAATGAGCTGGGATTTTTTGTAAGGTATAGGCTTCTCTCAGCCAAGTTTTTGCAATTGCGTCAGCTAGGGAATTCCCAGTGTTTATCTGTTCGATGGTGTTTAAGATTGAGGTATTGTACGCACCATAAATCCGTGAAGGATTGGTTACCTTCCCATCTTCAGAACTTCGGTTCCAATTTGCTTTGTTTGGATCTCCTCCCGCATATCCATAGTAATTATTTGTATCCCAAAGGTAGAGATCGGGACGAAAGATATGTGATAGTTTGATAAAAAAGTCCCCAAAGAAAAAAGAAGTAGAGGTTGTAATATCTTGGATTCCGTTTCTATTATCAACGGCATTATTACTCATTGCATAACCTAAATTGAAATGAGGCATAATTCTAAAAAATTCTTCTTCTCGAAAAGTATAATAGGCACTTAACGAAAGATAATTTTTGCCTGCAAGCAGTCCCCCATTTTCGGTAGAGTATTGGGTGTAGTAGGAAAGGGTGGGTTTCACTATTTTTAGAAAAGGGAGTTTCCATTGTAAAAAATACTCATGCCAAACAAGTCTAGTGATGGCATCTGGATTATTCGCATTCTGTGTGTTATTTGGTCCACCGGAAACATACGGATTTTGTTTTTGTGTGTTTGGCGAAAGTAGTGAGCTGGGTGTTTTTTGAAATGTATTATAAAACCAAATTCCCACTGCGAAATCACCAAACTTGCTGGGATCAAAATGATAACTCATGGAAAAAAACATTCCATCGGATCTTTTATTTCCATTTGGTTCTTTTTTGGGACCATAACCGCCACTTGGGCTATAACCCATACACGGATCGGTTCCTTCCCCAGCGTTTGAGATTCTTTCTTGGACGGAACGAACACATGGATCTTGGCCATAAGGATCATAGAAAATTGTGTCTTCACCCAAGTACGAAGGACCAACACCACCTGGCTTGGATTGAAAAATTCTTTTATCAGAGTCTATATCGTTTCTATTTGTTAATTGAAAATTTCCAAATAGAGACCATTGGAATTTTTTTTCTGGCGACCAAACATTGATACTAGGTTGGAGAGCTGGGGCATAAGTAAAACTTTGGTATGTGGCACCATTCCTTCTGTTTTCAGCTTCCCCTGCAAAAGAATTTCCACGCCATAAAAAGTCAGAAACAATTTCTGTATTGGTTTCAATGAGGAGTGGTTTTGTATCGTTGGAAATAGGTTCCGAACTAAGAGGAAAAAAAACAGTACAAATCAAAAATAAAAAACTAAAGATTTTGATTTGCAAAAATAGTTTGGAATGTTTCACGAAACCTTCTTCCTCCTTCTTTTCGAATTGGATCATGTAATAAAGTTTCCGAAATTCCATTGGAAGTGAGAATTACCTTATATTCATTTTTGTATAAATAAACATGTGCATACTGTGCAAAGGCTTCTGCATAGGTATCATCTGCATTTGTGGCAGCATATAAAGATACAAACCCGGTATTGGTTAGTTTTTTATAGATGAGTTTTCCTTCTGGAAATAAAGAAAGAGTCGGGGCACTTTGGTAAAATTTAATTTTGTATCTTTCGGGAAAAAAAGTGGCTTCATAGGGTGAATAGGTTTCCGACCACCAGATTCCATCGTAGAGAGGAAATTTTCTAAAATCTCTTTGGGTTTCCGAAAAATCAGGTGCCTGTCCTTGGACAATTGATACAATATGACCTAATTCGTGTAAGATGATAAAACGTAGAGTTATTTGTTTGGAATTCGTATCATCTAAATGGACTCGAATAGAATGATCTTTGGAAGGTAAAAAAGCCGTAGCTTCTTTTTTTGTTGCCCAATCATTACTACCATCCATTAACAAATTGGAATCTAAGAAAATAATTCCTCCAATGGGTTTTCCTTCTTTATTTCTCACGATTCCCGTAAGTCCGGTAGAACCTAAATCGGTGACAAAATATATTCCGTACACAAGAGAGTTGGTAAGTGCATTCAATTCTTTTGGCATTAATTGGAAGATTTGGTTTAATTCTTTTTCCCAAGGGGATAAATCTTTGGTAGGTTTGGGAACATCTGTGATTTCGTCGATGGCATTGATCGCAATGAGTGTGTCCAATCGATTTGAATCCAAAGGATAAACTCTTGTATTCCAATTGCCATCTAAGGCAGGAAGGTTCTTTTCCTGTAAGCCGATATTATCCTTTGCCCAATCGGCGTAAGGATTTTCTGGAAGGGAAAACGATGTGGGTGTACAGACCCAAAAAAGGAAAAGAAAGAGGGATATGAGGTAAGGATTCGATCGCATTTGCCGATTGTATTTCTATATGAAAGGATTTGTTGGTCTATGCTTTTTTTTACCAGGAATCCTTTTCGCCGAAATCAACCCGTGGAATTTACGACCTGATGTTCGGATTTTAACTAGAAAAGAAGTGTCTCATATTGTGATGGAGAGAAGGCCTGACCATTACAGGGTGAATCTTATCGTATCTGAACGATTTCCCTACAATTATAAAGCCCTTTCTCACCCTTTTTTCTTCCGAATGGAAGATGAGAAAAAAGCATTCGAACTTGCGAATCAAATGGACAAGTATTTGGATTCCGGAAAAGCTTTCACCATCACCTTGAATGGATCTGAGATCCAAACTTTGGTATGGGGAGAACCCTGATTGACACGTTCCTTTTATTTATACTTTAAAGAAATCTTTCGAAAACCAACAAGATCAGAATGGGAAATTTTAAAGTTAGTAGAAGCCCGTTATGATAAAGAATATACTTATTATATTTTTATCACCCATCTCATTGTTTACTCTTTACTAATAGCCCCACCGTTTTCTGAAATTAAAATGCAAATTTTGCCTTATTTGCTTGGTGTAACAATTGCTAGGTTGGTCTTACTTTTGCAATTTTATACGAAGAGTATTCCCATCCAGCGAGTGATTTACTTTAGCGGATTTGTAGGTGATGGTTTAGTTTATATAGTTTTTATTTTGGGTATGCATTCCTTCCCATCCCTTGGGAGTTTTTATTTATTAAATGCGTATCTTATGTCATTTATTTTTCCCATTCTATTGTATAGCACAAGACTTGATCCCAAGGCATGTATTTTGAGTGCTTCTTATTTTTCTATATTACATATTATTTATATTTATAATTTACCTCCTTCTGTTTCCGATCAGTTTTCTTTTTTTAGTAAATACTTTTTGATTTTAGTGTATTGGGGCAGTGCCACTCTCGGAACCATTTTTGTTTTAAACAAACGAAAAGACACAACAGACATGTACAATCTTTCGGAAGAAAGAAGATTTATGTTACACGAATTGGAACTGGCAAAAAAAGTACAAGATGCACTCTTTCCTGGGAATATCAAAATTCCGAGTTTGGCTTTTACCTATTATCGAAAAAGTCCCAATGTCATTGGTGGTGACTTCTTTGATTTTGTACAACTTAGGGAAGGAAACGTTGGAGTTTTTTTAACGGATGTGGCGGGTCACGGGATTTCTTCTGCGATGGTTGCGTCCATCATGAAGGTTCTTGTTTCCACCATTCCTTATCGTTTTAAAACAGCGCCAGCCAAACTTATGGATTATTTAGATGATCGTTTGGCACATGACTTAAACAAATACCATGCCTCAGCCATTTATTTATTTTTTGATTTTATCGAAAAAAAATTAACCCTAGGAAATGCAGGCCATCCCTATTTAATTTTGGCGCACAAAGGGGAGGACTTTCAAGAGTTAGAAACGCAAGGTGCGATTCTAGGTTTCAATATTAAAATCCCGCCCATCGCGGAAAAAACAATGCCCATTGCCCCAGGAGATCGCTTTTTTATTTATACAGACGGGCTTATTGAATCAACAGATCCAGAAGGAAACTCTTTAGGAACAGAAGGCCTACTTGCCCTTCTCAATCGACATAGACAAAGTTCTAATATCAAAGAACTGGAACTAAGTTTACTCACAGAATTGAAAACCAACTACGGACTCGATAGTTTTTCTGATGACACTATGTTTCTTATATTAGAAGTAGAAGAATAAGGAGAAATCATTTGTCTTTTTTAGAGATTCAAATTAAATCCAATTTTGCTCTTGTTACCATCAAAAGGCCAGAAGCCCTGAATGCACTGAACGACGTAGTGATCACCCAAATTGGTGAAATGGTGGAAGAATTGGAATCCAATCCAGCAGTGCGAGGATTCATTCTTACCGGAGAAGGAAAAGCTTTTGTTGCCGGTGCAGACATTGCTAAAATGAAAGAGTTCAATGTCCGCGAAGGACAGGCATTTTCAGAGCTTGGACAAACTGTTTTTAGAAAAATGGAGTTATCAAATCTAATTTCTATCGCTGCCATCAATGGATTTTGTTTAGGTGGGGGAATGGAATTAGCTATGGCATGTGATATTCGTTATGCGGTAGCCTCGGCCAAGTTAGGTTTACCAGAAGTGACACTTGGTTTGTTACCTGGATTTGGTGGGTCCCAAAGACTTCCAAGACTCATTGGAGTGGGAAGAGCCACCGAACTGATTTTATCTGGGGATATGATTTCTGCCGATGAAGGATATAGGCTTGGCCTAATCAATAAGGTGGTCGACCCAGCCGAATTATTAAACGAATCGGAAAAAACTCTTTCTACCATTTTATCTCGTGGACCTAACGCAATCAAGGCGGCAAAAACTGCTATTCGCCAAGGTTTAGAAACCAATATGGAACGTGGATTGGAATGGGAAAAACAACTTTTTGGCGGAAGGTTTGCCGACGAAGAAACGAAAGAAGGTCTTTCGGCTTTCCTCGAAAAAAGGAAACCAAATTTCAAAGGTTAATCTATGAAAACACGGATAGGAATTCTACTCGTTTTACTTAGTTTTTCTGTTTGTAAACAAGCAGAATCCTATCCGTCGCAAACAAACACTCCCGAGGTTCTTTTTGGGAGTGTGGCTGATCGCGTTTTAAAATTAGAAATTGCCAACACTCCTTCAACAAGAGCGACAGGACTTATGTATCGCACAAAACTTGGGGAAGACGAAGGGATGTTATTTGTTTTTCCTCGTCCTGATTATTTAAGTTTTTGGATGAAGAACACTCTCATCCCTTTGTCGATTGGTTATTTTTCAGAAGATATGCGACTTTTAGAATCATTCGATATGAAACCCAACCAAACCGAAGAAGTATATAATGCAAGGAAACCGGCAATGTATGCTTTGGAAGTCAACCAAGGTTGGTTCGCCAAACATAAAATTGGAAAAGATGCAGTTCTTACTTTGGAAAGAAAGATCAGCGCCCGCGACTAAATTTTCTCTTTTTACTTGAATCTATTTCTGAGGTTCCTTACCATCCTTTAGCATGGTTGTCAATAATCCTCGTTTAATTACCCTCTTATCAGAAGAACAAAAAGCCGATCTGGCTTCGATGGAAAAACAATTTGCCCACCATTTGGAATATACCATTGGCAAAAACAGATTTAATCTTAAAAACGAAGATATCTACAAAGCACTGGGACATACCATCAGAGACTTTTTAATCGATCGATTGAATGTCACACATGAACGTTACAGGAATGAAAATCCAAAACGTGTGTTTTATTTTTCTTTAGAATTTTTAATGGGTCGCACTCTTATGAATGCTCTCATCAATCTTGGGTTATACGAAACAATCCAAGTGATGCTTCGAGGAATTGGTTTTGAACTCACGGATGTTTTAGAATTTGAAACCGATGCGGGACTTGGCAACGGTGGCCTTGGTAGGCTTGCTGCTTGTTTTTTAGATTCGATGGCCACTCTGAATGTCCCTGGATTTGGTTATGGAATTCGTTATGACTATGGAATTTTTAACCAAATCATCGCCAATGGAAGTCAATTGGAAATGCCCGACCACTGGGATGCGGATGGGGTTCCTTATGAAGTAGTGCGTTCCGATATTTCTTTTTCGGTTGGTTTTTTTGGTCATACAGAAACTAGGGTTTCAGGGAAAGGAAAAATCCAACACGATTGGGTTCCCGATGAAACGGTTCTAGCTTCTGCACATGATTATCCGATTCCAGGATTTAACACGAGTACGGTGAACTATTTAAGGCTTTGGGCTGCAAAATCTTCAGAAGAATTTAATTTAGATTATTTTAACCACGGCGATTATATGAAAGCCGTTCAAGACAAATCCATTTCCGAAAATATTTCCAAAGTATTGTATCCCAATGACACCACCGAACAAGGAAAGGTGCTAAGACTCAAACAACAATACTTTATGGTTTGTGCTTCTCTCCAAGATATTTTAATTCAGTATCGTGAATCAACACAAAATCTGAAAGAACTTCCTAACTATGTTGCCATCCAATTGAATGATACTCACCCAAGCATTGGGATTGCAGAACTAATGCGAATTTTTCTCGATAACGAAGAGATGGATTGGGAACCCGCATGGGAGATTGTCACGAAAGTTTTTTCTTATACTAACCATACGGTTTTGCCAGAAGCTTTGGAAACATGGCGAGTGGAACTTTTTGAAAAACTTTTGCCAAGGCATTTAGAGATCATTTATGAAATCAACCATAGGTTTCTATCTGAGGTTCGAAACAAAGGGATTTTATCGGATGAAGAAATCCAAAGAGTGAGTATCATTGAGGAAGGAAAGGAAAAACGGATTCGTATGGCAAACTTAGCTGTCATTGGATCATATCGTGTGAATGGAGTTGCGGAGTTACATTCGGAACTTATTAAAAAAACTATTTTCCAAGCTTTTACGAAAGTATTCCCTGAAAAATTTAATAACAAAACTAATGGAATTACTCCTCGTCGATGGTTACTACAATCAAATCCAAGTTTGGCGAACCTGATTTCTAAACGAATCGGAAATGATTTTACAACCGATTTATACAATTTAAAAAAATTGGAATCCTTTGTGGATGATCTCGATTTCCAAAATGATTGGAGAGTTGTCAAACAAACTGCTAAAGACGAATTGGCCAAACTCATCAAAAGCGAAACAGGAATTACCATCGATTCGAAATCGTTAATCGATGTTCAAATCAAACGTTTCCACGAATACAAACGCCAACTTCTTAATATTTTACGTGTGATTGCATTGTATAGACGAATCAAAGAAAATCCTACACGAGAATTAACGCCAAGAACCGTGATCTTTGGTGGGAAGGCGGCACCTGGTTATTATATGGCCAAACTCATCATCAAACTCATAAACAATGTGGCTTGGGTCATCAACCGAGATCCTGATGTGGCTGACCGACTGAAAGTGGTTTTTTTACCCAACTACCGTGTGAGCCTTGCCGAAAAAATTATCCCTGGTAGTGATCTTTCGGAACAAATTTCCACAGCAGGAACCGAAGCCTCAGGAACCAGTAACATGAAATTTATGTTAAATGGTGCTTTGACTATCGGAACCTTGGACGGTGCTAATGTGGAAATTCTTGAAGAAGTGGGACAAGAAAATATTTATATCTTTGGTCTTCATACAGAAGAAGTTTTTCGTCTGAAAGAATCCGGATACCAACCTGCTGATTACATCCAAAAAAATGATGACCTCCACCGTGTGCTTCTCATGATTCGTGAGAATTTTTTCTCAATGGCTGAGCCGGGAATTTTTGGCCCCATTTATGATAGTTTGTATTATACAGACAATTATCTCCTTATGGCAGATTTTGATGCTTATGACCAGACCCAAAACCTAGTTGCGAGAGATTATTTGGACAAAACCACTTGGACCAAAAAATCCATTTTGAATGTGGCCAGGTCAGGTAAATTTTCTTCGGATAGAACCATCAGGGAGTATGCTAAGGAGATCTGGAAGGTCCCTCTCCTTGACACAGTTCCTCCAAAAACTATCTACAAATTGCCACAAAACTGAATCGACATAAAAGAACCAGAGTTGTATTGTTCCAAGGAAAGGGTCCCAAATGAGTAAAGGTTATATTATATGTGTCGATGATGAAGTATCGGTATTGGAGACGCTTGCGGAACAACTTCTGGCTCGATTTGGCGAATCCCATATCATCGAGACTGCCAGCAGTGCCGAAGAAGCACTTTCCCTCATCGATGAAATCATCAGTAGCAACGACATTGTTGAGTTGATTGTTTCTGACCAAGTGATGCCTGGAATGAAAGGGGATCGATTTTTGGAACAGGTGCACCACCGCCTTCCCGATGCGATCAAAATCCTTCTGACTGGTCAGGCAGGACTTGATTCCGCAATTTATGCTATCAACAACGGGGGACTCAGTCGGTATGTCGAAAAACCTTGGAACATTGACGAACTATCCAAAGACATCAAAGACTTACTGGATAAGTTCCGTCAAAATTTGGAGAACCAACATCTCATCCAAGCCCTCAATCGTCGCATCATCGAATTGGAATCCGGGCAGTAACAAAAAACAATTTCTCCTTCTTCTAATCCTATTTATTTCTCTTTCCTCTGTTTGGGGGAAGGAGAAAGAACTTAGTCCCGAACAAATCTCCAAAAAAAAAGAAGTACTTTCTAAAATGGTTCGTTATGGAACGAGCCAAGAAAGAAAACAAGCGTTATATGAACTAACTCGTTTTCCCAAAGAAACTGCTGGTGAACTTTATACACTAGTGGGAGAACAATTAAAAACAGAAAAAGATATGGGGATGAAAATCGTCCTCTTAAAAACTATTGGTGATTTAGATTTAAAAGAAAACAAAGATACTATCATTAGTTTGTTTGAAGATTCTAATGAAGATGTTGCCAAACAGGCAGTCACTTCTGCTAAAAAAATGAAATTAGCGGAAGCCACAAACCCCTTACTCGAAAAAGTAAAAAAAGAAGATTTCACAAAAAATTCCAATTCACTAAGTCTCTACATCAGTGCATTGGGGGAATTGCCAGAGGGAAAGGTAGCGGCTCCCTTCTTAGAAACAAAGTTTCGTGAAAAGTTTAATAATGCCGATATGCGAGGTCAAATCGCATTGTATTTTGGATCGGTTCTTTATGTTGATGCAGAGTCTGCCCTAATGGAAGTTGCGTTTGATGAAATCCAACCTACCACTTTGCGATGTTATTCGATGAATACATTAGGTAAGTTGAAATCGGAAACAGCAAAACCAAAGTTTTATGAACTACTTGATTCTTTAAAGAAAACGGCAGGTAAGTTGGATGCGAAAAAAGCACAATCCTTAAAGATTTATGCCATAGGTGCTCTCGTGACTATGGGTGACAAAGAAGTATTCCAAGAACTAAATGAATTTGCACGTGATGATGATAGTATGGTGCGACTTCGTGCCATTGAATTTATGGGAAATTTGAAAGATCCCAAAGCATTGGAATTATTAGAATATAAAAGGGACAGAGACCCAAGTCCGAAAGTACAAAAAGCAGCCAAAAAAGCCATCGACCAGATTAATGGGAAAGAAACAGTTCCCGATGAAGAAAAATCACCAGAGGAAAAACCGGAAGAAGAACCCAAATGAATTGGAAAGTTTTTACTTCTATTTTTATTTGCATATTGATTGTTTTAAAAACAAATCTGTATTCTGAAGATAATGGTCGTTATACGGGCCCTATTTCTCGTTCTGAAAAAAGAATTTTAGATGGAAAAGCTGAATTCCTAAAATCAGGAACTTTCCCGTTGGAATGGAAACTGTTTTTTAAGGGAAAACAAGGGGATTTTGTTGTTTTTTATGACCTAAACGGAGATGAAATCCACTACCGGTACAGACGTAATAAATTTGATTTGGATGCTGAAGTTTTTGTGAAGGATTTGTTTTCTGGAAATCCTTACCGAGTGAAAGGGGAATGGATCGGTTATTATTTTTATTCGGTAGATGAAAGGGGAAAACGTTCCTCTCTTCCAACACCAAAAAAACTCCCAGCCGAACCTAAAGAATTTGCCGACAGACAATCAGTTCCTATCTTTAAGTTAATCGAATACATCGAAGTCCGCACGGATGATCTTCTCTATTAAAGATCAATTTTATGTAATAACTGAAAGTTGATGAATAAAATAGGGTTGGGATCGTTTTCTTTTTCCGAATAACTTACGTTTAGTGAAATAAAGGAACTTACCCATTTGAGTTTGATGATTTCTTGTCTATCAGTTAAGTTAATATTAAAATCTGTCGCATAAGTCCAGTTTTCAAACCATGCCCTAGTTTTTGGTTGTCCTTCTCTAAAAATACCACTTAACTCAAGTAAGTTACTAGTTCCAAAAGGCATGGCTAGTTTTCCTTCCCATTGGCCTCCGTTTTCTCTGGATTCAAATCCAAAAGTCACTACCGCTTTTTCTTTTCTCCATTCATAAAATACAGCTCTTCCAATTTCATTCCAATGATAGTTCCCTGATTCATTGTATTCCCTATACCTATAAATTAGGTTTCCCCATTCACTTATGAAACATGGAAAAAATCCTGACCTTCCGTTTTCATACCTATGTCCTTCCTTAGAACCTAAAAACTCCGATCCAATCCAATGTTTGAAACTTATCTTTGAGTAACCTAAACTTTGCGGGATTTGTGGTCTGACTTCTTCTGGTGATACGATTCCATAAAGAAGTGGTGAGTCTCTATACACTGTGGCATCAAGGAAGAATTTGGACTCGGGTGATTCCGATTTTAAATAAACAAATCCAACAGATTCTTTTTTGTTGAATATTGATTCGGATTGGATTCTATGAGAACCCCATTCTTTATGATTCCAAGAATCATTGATGTACAAACTGGATTTGTTATCCCCTGGTGACCAAACACCAGAATAGGATTTGTTTGGAGATACAAAATAGACTCCAGGATAATAAGAAAATGCGTTTGCATGGTAAATTCCTAGTTCATATTCTTTGGCATCATTTAACAATCGATAACCTAAAAAATTGGAATAGGTAATGGGTTGGGGAAGGGGAGAACCCGTTCGTTCCAATTGCGAATAAAAATTCGGATCTTTGGCAAAGTAAAAATGAGGGATGGGTTTGTAACGGTTTCCCGAAGTGAATCGAAATGTTTGGTATGTAAGGTTGACTCCATAGGAAAATTCTTCATCCCGTTTTTCCAAAATCCAAATTTGACCTTTACCTTTGCCACCTAGAAAGACTGAGGAATGATTTTTTTCTTTTCGTGGTAGATACCTTACATCTAAATTCTGATAACTCAGTCCAAAAAATAATTCATCACTAGAATCGAATCCTTCTTTAGGTTTTGAAGTTTGTGTCTCTTTGGATTTTTGGTTTTTTTCTTCCTTTGTAGATTTTTCGTTTTTTCGATATGTCTTGTTGTAAGCTAATCTTTGTTTGTTGTCGTATAGTGTAATTTTTTGTTCTTTCCAAACCTTGGAAACAAGGGCTGCTTCCTTTCCTTTGAGCGATTTTTTCCATTCCAAAAATTTTTCAGGAGGTTGTTTGGACTTTTCTTTCCAGGCCGCAGCCAAATGGGGTGGAAACCCTGCTTTTAAAAGTTGGGGAACCGAAACCTGATCTGGTTTTTTTTCTACAGCAACCAAAGTCTGTACGAATAAGATCCATAAAATAACCCCAAATTTCTGCCAATCCACCAGGATTGAGGTTTAAAATTTCCATTTTTTGCCCTTAGTACGATTGCTTTTTTCTAAAAAAGGGACATATTCTAAACCTCCCATTAAAAAAAATCTTAGAGAGGGCGGGTTTTGTCCCAGGGGAATGCTAAATTACCTATAGAAACCGATAAAAACGCGAAAAAAATATTGACTTAACTTCTCAAATGTTAAGTAGTGTAAACAAGCGTTTAGTATATTATTGGTATTATTTTTAGTTTTTATGTCGTCTAAAATGATGACGGGGAGGAAAAACCTATGATCGTTCGATCCA
This sequence comes from Leptospira montravelensis, assembly GCF_004770045.1. NCBI lineage: Bacteria > Pseudomonadati > Spirochaetota > Leptospiria > Leptospirales > Leptospiraceae > Leptospira > Leptospira montravelensis. Next base: position 135,403 of record NZ_RQFO01000001.1, on the reverse strand, counting down.
TCCAACAACCCGCTTACAACCGCCACAAAGACCAAGGCCTCACAGGGCAAGGTCCTAAAAAGGGATTTTCCCAAAACCAAACAGGGAAGACCTTTGAAGATTATTTGATGGAAGCCTTCCAAGGGGAAGTGGTCCAAAATGGAGAGTGGGTGTCCCCAGGTCTCTCTACTCTTGGCCAAAAGAACCTAAGGAAGATGTAAGACCAAAAACAGGCTTCTTGTTCTAGAACAGGAAGCGCCAGGCCGACAATCAAAGTATGGAGAAAGTATCCATACTTTGGGCTCTTGTTCGGCGAGATTATGCTTTGCAATATGCAGGTTCCTTTTTGGGGATCTCCTGGATGTTTCTGCAAAACCTAGTCCTTATTAGTTTGTACGCACTGGTTTTCCTTGTGCTGAACTTAAAAAACCCGTCCACACAAGAAGACTTCACCGCTTATCTTTTAACAGGGTTACTCTATTGGATTCCCATCCAGGAACTTTTGGTTCGTGGAACAGGCATTCTTACCGACAACCGAAGTTTACTCAAACGCTCTAGCCTAGGAATCGATTTATTTTTATGGATTCCTTATGTTCAATTTCTCATTCATAGCCTCGTCACATCCATCCCAGTGTTTTTGTATTTGGCTTATTCAGGAAAATTAAATCTTTCCGGAATTTTTTTGGGATACCTGATTCTTATTCTTTCAGGGCTTTATTTGATGTTACTTCTCCATTATCTTTCAAGGCTAAATATTTTATTAAAAGATATATCACCTTTGATACGTTTGGTGAGTCAGTTGGTGTTCTGGGGGATCCCTGTTTTATATTATCCCACTGGATATTTAAAAGAATGGAATCGTTTGAATCCGTTTACTATTCCTTTGGATATTTTTCGCACATCTGTGATACCAGGGTATACTCCACAATTTGATTGGATTCAAATTTTACCTTTTTTACTTTTTTTCTTTTTAGTGTATCTACTTTCAAAACGTAAGTTCCAATCGGTGATTTTGGATCATCTTTAATCTTTATGGCTTCAGTTGTATTAGAAAATCTATCGAAAGACTATCATGGATTTTCGAAACCTTGGAAAAGAATTTTAACAGGACTCAGTTTTGGTTACTTTGGAATTGATTCAAAATTTACCGCCTTACAATCGATCAATTTAAAAGTTGGCTCTGGAGAAATTCTTGGGATCGTTGGAAGGAATGGAGCAGGGAAATCAACTCTTCTTAAACTAATCACTGGAGTGATCCGTAAAGATAAGGGAAACCTAAATGTCAATGGATCGGTTCGGGCACTGCTTGAACTAAGTGTTGGTTTTAATCCCGAACTTTCTGGGGAAGAGAATGTTTATTATAATGGACTGGTTTGGGGATACAAACCATCTGAAATCAAAGAACTCACAGACTCTATTTTTGAATTCGCAGAGTTAACTGAATTTAGAAATTCACCCTTAAAAAATTATAGCTCAGGAATGGCGATGCGACTTGGCTTCAGTCTTGCTACTGCCAAACGCCCCGATATTCTAATCGTAGATGAAGCCTTGGCTGTGGGAGACGCGAGTTTCCAACAAAAATGCCTAAAACGAATCAAAGAGTTTTCCCAATCGGGATCTTGTATTTTAGTTGTGAGCCATGACCTCGGACTCATTTCTTATTTTTGTACAAGGGCCATTCTTTTAAATAAAGGACATTTGATATTTGATGGTAACCCAAAAGAAACCATCGAAGAATATATGCATGTGTTAGCCGGAACTGCCAATTCTAGCTCTGCCGAATTTTCTGAATCCATTCAGGACATTCACATTTCTTTAAAAAATTCCAAGGGGCTCGAGACACAGCACCATTTCCTAGGGGAAACGGCTGTTTTACGAATTGAATTTAAGGCTACAAAACCAATCACAGACGGAACCATTGGATTTCACATCGATAGCGAAAAAGGCATTCGCATTTTTGGAACCAACTCCCACCATTTAGGAAGGCAGGGTTTAGAAATTCGTGAATCCGAAAGATCGGTTGTCGAATTTCAATTTCCCATCCAGTTTAGCGATGGGAAATACAGTTTGGGAGTTTCTATCCACAAAGGAGAGTCCCATCTGGAAGGCAGTTATTTTTGGGCCGAATCCATTTTTGACTTCGAAGTCGAACGAGGCAAAATCGAAAAATTCGTAGGCCTTTGCCATTTACCCACCAAATTTACAATCCAAACTCTTCCCAAATCCGAGTAGAAAAACAGTTTCCTTCAAAGGAAAAAACTAAATTCTGGAAATCCTATGAAAGTTTGTGTCGTTGGAACCGGATATGTGGGCCTCGTTGCAGGAACCTGTTTTGCTGAATATGGCAATGATGTAATTTGTATTGATAAAGATGAAAAGAAAATCAGTGACCTAAAAAAAGGGATCATTCCCATCTACGAACCTGGCCTTTCTGAACTGGTAGAACGCAATCACAAAGAGGGAAGACTCCATTTTTCTACTTCTCTAAAAGATGGTGTGGAATCTTCTGAATTTGTATTTATCGCTGTAGGAACTCCCACTTCGGATAATGGCTCTGCGGACTTACGATTTGTTTTTGCAGTGGCTGAAGAAGTTGGTAAAACCATGAATGGTTATAAAATCATTGTAGATAAATCCACAGTTCCTGTGGGAACTGCTGACAAAGTAAAAGCCATTGTTTCACAACACACAAAACACCCGTTTGATGTAGTTTCCAATCCTGAATTTTTGAAAGAAGGTGCGGCCATTGATGACTTTATGCGACCGGAAAGGGTTGTCATCGGCGCAGAATCTGAAATCGCTGCCAAAAAAATGAGCGAACTATATTCTCCGTTTGTATTAAACGGTAACCCCATCATTACGATGAGCATCCGTTCTGCGGAGCTTACAAAATATGCATGTAACGCCTTCCTTGCTACAAAAATTTCTTTCGTAAATGAAATTGCAAATCTTTGTGATGCACTCGGTGCTAACTATGATGATGTGAGAAAAGGGATGGGAACTGATTCTAGAATTGGTCGTCAGTTTTTATATGCAGGAATTGGATACGGTGGTTCTTGTTTTCCAAAAGATGTAAGAGCCCTTCTACGCACAGCAGAAGAAGTGAATGCACCTATGCACATCATTCAATCGGTTGAGGATGTAAACGAAAAACAAAAAACTCGTTTAACAGACAAAATATTCGAACATTTCAAATCGACAGATATGAAAGGAAAAACTTTTGGCATTTGGGGTTTGTCTTTCAAACCAGGGACAGATGATATGCGTGAAGCTCCATCCATTCCTTTGATTTATGAACTACATAAAAACGGAGCCAAAATCCAGGTGTTTGATCCTGCGGCAGCAGAAACATCAAAATACTATTTTGATGGAAAGGTGGAATACAAAAAAGATGCGTATTCGGCTCTCCAGGGTGCAGATGCCATGTTACTTTTAACAGAATGGAGAGAGTTTAGAGAACCTGATTTTAATAAAATCAAAAGTCTACTAAAATCTCCTTTGGTTTTTGATGGTAGAAACCAATACAAACCCACTTTGATGCAGGAGTTAGGTTTTACTTACTACTCTATCGGGAACCGATAAATTTAAGAGTCCAACTGAAAGTAAATTTCGGTTGGACTAAAATCCTCTTTCCATTTCCGACAAAGCTTCGTTACACATCGATTTATCTGTTTCGGTTGTTAATTTTGGTTTGATTTCCATAAGTACAACTTTTGCAAGTTTTGTCTCGCCAACATCTTTCAGTGTAAGTCCATAGTATAGTTTAGCGGTAGTTTTGCGACTGGAAGTTGGATAAGTATCTAAAAATTCTTTCCAGGATTTTACCGCAGATTCTTTCGGGCCATGAATGGATCTTACTAAGCTTAAATTAAAGTGTGCATTTTCTTTAAGGATGGTTTGGTTTTTGGATTTTTGGACAGCATCTGAGAATTGTTGTTCTGCTTTTTCAAACTCTTTGTTTTGAAAGTATAATAAACCCAAACGAAAATGGATGTCCGGACTATTGGTATTTCGTCTAAGTTCTGTTTTTAGATAAGATTCTAGGTTTGGTTCTTGCAGGATCCGTTTGGATACACCAAGTATATCTTCTTTTGTGGCGAGTCCGGAAATTTTTGTAACATAGTTTCCATCCCCATCCAAAAATAGTATAGTAGGGTATCCTTCTATACTGTATTTTTTTCGTAAGTTGGGGAACTCTTCTCCATCTAACCGAACTTTAACGAAGCTCTCTAAAATACGACTGACTTCTGGATCAGGAAAAATTTCTTTTTCTAAAACCAAACAATATGTACACCAATCGGCAAATACATCTACGACGATAAATTTTTTGTCCTGTTTGGCGGCCTCAAATCCTTTTTGGATAGAGCTACCCCAGGGGGATTCGGAAAATATGGAGCTTGTGCAAAGAAGAAAAAAAACAGGTAAAAACTTACGAACCATCCATTGAATTCTATTGTGAATCTCTCCATTTGAATAGTCAATTTTCGCTTTTTCGAAATGGAATGGACAGTTTCTATGGTCGCTAGAAGGTCAAAAAATGGAATTTTTACTGAAATTGGAAGAACTACTCCGCAAACGTAAGGAAGAATTGCCTGAAAAGTCTTATACTGCTGAACTCTTTCGTGATGGGGTTGACCGAATTCTCAAAAAAATTGGAGAGGAAGCAGGTGAGGTCATCATTGCTGCAAAAAATCCCAATGAAAAAGAACTGATTCATGAAATTGCTGATTTGGTTTTTCACTTAGAAGTCCTAATGGTAGAAAAAGGAATCAGTCTTTCTACCATTGCCAAAGAATTAGAAAAACGCCACAGCTAAGCCAGTAGGTTTCCTACTGGAAACTAAATGAAAATACTTTTATATTTGTTTTACCCTCTGAGTTTGCTCTACCAGCTTCTATTCTGGTGGTCACAAAGAGGGGTTTCCTCCTTCCACTTACCAAATGTTTTAGTCATTAGTGTGGGAAACCTGACGGTGGGAGGAACTGGCAAAACACCTTTTGTTCAATACTTAGTTCGTTTTTTTAATCAAACTTATCCTAGTTATGCGATTACCATCTTATCGAGAGGTTATAAAGCCGAAAAAAGTAAAGAAGGTGCCATCTTACCGAATGGATTAGAACCTAGGTTATACGGGGATGAACCAAGCCAACATAAAGAAATGTTTCCAAATGCACAGGTAATCATCGGCAGAGATAGAAAAACATCATTTCTGCGTTACAACCAAGTGGTTTCAAAAAAACATATTGTCATCCTTGATGACGGGTTCCAACACAAAGCAGTTTATCGAGATTTTGATTTTGTTTTGTTAGATGCAAATTCCGCTTTTGGGAATGGAATGACTCTCCCATTGGGTTTTTTAAGAGAACCAGTTAGGAATAGCAAACGGGCCAATGCGATTGTTTTTACGAAACTTTCCCCTCAAAACAAATTTCGATTAGATGGATATAAAAAAATATTAACTCGAAACGAAGTGAATGTTCCGATTTTCCATTCCTACTTTCGACCGTCAGTTCACGAAGTAGTAATCACTAGAAATTTGGCTTATCGAACAAATCCGGTAAATCCCGATTCAACTTCGAATTATTTTTTAGTTACTGGTGTTGGAAATCCTAAAAGTGTTTATGAAACTGCAAGCTCGGCTTTGAGTTCCAAGTCCATACGATCTAAATTTTTCCCTGACCATTTTGAATATGGAACCACTTCTTTATTATCCTTATGTAAGGAAATACAAACAGATGAGATTTTGGTCACAACAGAAAAAGATTGGATCAAAATGCGAAGTGATGAGTCTTTTTTGGCAGAGCTTGTTTTTCGCAAAACAAGAGTTTTTTTGATTTTAATCCAAGTTTCAGTAGATGAAGAGGCCGAACTAAAATCTATGTTAGCTGCTCTCGTTTCCACATACGAATCAAAAATCGATCAGGTTTGAGTGAATTAAATATCGAATCAGAAATGGAGTTTGGTTCTTTCAATAGAGAAGAAACTAAAATCTCTGCCGCATACAAGCCGTGAGTGAGACCTCTGGAACCAAGTCCGTTTAAAATGCCCACGGATTCGTAATAGGGGATATCCATCTTTTTTTTTGCATTTTTAAGAGAATTTTGATACGTAATCGATAAATCCAGTTTGGATCGATTGGGCAATTTACCAACAACAGGATGGCGATCTTGTGATTGCGTTCGATAACTCACTCTAGGTGAAAATTCTTGCGGATTTTGTGTTTTCCACTGTGAAAAAAGTTTTGGAAGTTTTTTGGATAACCCATCCCACAAAATTTCTGTTTCTTCAGCCCTTGGAGTTTCTTCTAATTTGAATTCATCAAATGTGGCACCTAATACTTGGAATCCGTTTATGGCTGGTGTGATATAATCGCCGTAAAGAATTCCGTGAGGATTGGTGGGATTTTGTTCTGGGAATTTTAGAATTTGTCCTCTCACTTTTTTTAAAGGTAACCAGGCCAAATGAGGATCTTCTGCAAAGTGGTAACCTTGCGTTAAAAATAAATAATCACATTCGATTAGACCATTTGTTGTTTGGCAGATAACCTTTGTTCCATTTTCTGATTCTTCCCAATTTACTAACTTAGAAGAATATTGGATTTTTGGATCGGATAAAATGATTATTTGTTTGGTGAGGTCAACTGGGGATACAGATTTCCCTGCTGGGAAAAAAATGGCAGGGAGGTTTGAAAACGGTTCCAGACTCTCTTTTGCTAAGTGATCAGGAATTTGGTGAGAGATGAGTGCATTCGAATAACGATCATAAGCTTCATTAGAATCTAGTAAAAAGTATATCCCATCTACATGAGGGACTAGGTCTTTTAAATGGAATTTTTCCCAAACAGAAAGGAAATATAAAAATGCATCGTAGGAAAACTCAGATTCAGCTAGTTTATGTTTGGTGAGAAATGGATAAACCACACCAATGGGGTTCCCACTTGCATGTTTTGCAGGGCCCGTGTCTTCTTCGAGTAATATCGTTTCTATATTTCTTTGTTTTAACGCTAAACAAATGCTGGCTCCAGCAATTCCTGCTCCTACAACCACAGCAGTTTTATTTGGTTTTTGCATTTGATTCTAAATATCCAGTGATCATTTCTCGTTTTCGACCAAAGCCTTTTTTCTTTTCCACAACAAATCCAAGTTCTTTTAGATTCCTACGTAAAAATCCGGCTGAAGAAAAAGTGGCAAAACTTGTGCCAGGTTCTGATTTTTTTTGTATCTCCTTTAGAGTATTAGAAGACCACATATCAGGATTTTTCCCAGGAGAAAATCCATCTAAATACCAAGAATGAATTTTTGGAAACTGAGGTAAACAAAGTCCAACATCTCCAAAAAACACTTGTAATGTGAATGAATTTCCGTTAGTAGGATGGGTCCAGGTGTATTTCCATGAATTTTTATCCGGATTTTGGTGCCAAAGTTTTATGGCAGATTCGTAAGAGAATATTAAGTCTTCGAACCAAAGCCTTTTTCCCGGATAACTTGCGTTTAGTGTTAGTAGGATTTCTCTTTGTAAAGGATAACCTTCGAGACTATAAAACGCAAGGGAAGCTGGGTTGGTTAAGGACATCCAAGTATTGAGTGTCACAAACACATTGAGTCCAGATCCAAATCCTAATTCCCCAATGCAAAAAACCGATTGGGGGCTTTGTATTAGTTTGGATGGAATTTGATTTCCTTCCAAAAATACATAGTTTGATTCTTCATACCCCCCTTGTTTTGAAAAATACACATCGTCAAACAAAAGGGAAACGGGAACCCCATCTTTGAATTCGATTTCGTTTTTCGGATTTTCGGGGGAGGGGTCTTTTTCCATCGGGAGTCTATCCCCATCTTTCCGGTCCTAGCCTTCGTTGGAAACCGAATCTTTCCCGAAGCCACAACCAAGAGGAAAACAAAGCTTTCCTGCTCTTAAAAAACCACGAAATTTCCTGAATTTATTATGTCTCATAAAAAAGACTTTCCAAAAGGAGGGTACTCTTCATATTTTTCCCAGGTTCGGGGGATATTCTATGGATTTTGTAAAAATCCGAGGTAAAGACTTACAAGACTGCATCATGCAGATGAAAATGAAATACGGTCCAGAGGCTCACCTCTACGACCAACGAGTCATCACAGAAGGTGGGCTTTTTGGTACGGGGCTTATGGCCCAACGTATGTATGAAATTGATGTAGGTGTCCCAGAAAAACAAAACTCAAAAGAGAGAATTGAACGTAAGTTAAAGGACCTCAAAGAACTTATCAAACAAAAACAAAGAACAGAAACCTTACCTGAATCAGGTCTTGTGAGTATTGGTGCAAACCAAACGTCACAAGTGGGGACACCTCTTCGCAAAAAAAATATCGATGCCGTTCGTCCATTTTCGGAGCGCCGTCGTAGACAAAATCCCCCTGTTTACGAATTGGAAACTCTAGAAGAAAGACCGGTTGGGTTATCGATTTCGGAAGCAAAGGATTCCCTTTTGGAAGTTTCCGCTCCTTCTAAACAACAAATTCCAGAACGGCACCCACATATCCAAAAACTCATAGATCGTTTGTTAAACGAAGGTATGTCTTCTGGATTTTTAGAAGAGATGGCCATTGCACTTGAGCGCCGGTTATCGGCTGTGGATCTCACTCGGTATGCCAATGTGACAGACAAAGCCGTTACTTATTTAGAAGAAAGAATCCAAATTGATTCCGATTTGTTTAGTGGAACTCCTCGTGGGAAACGAAAGGTGATTTTTTTTGTAGGACCGACTGGATCTGGAAAAACTACATCCATTGCAAAGCTAGCTGCAAAGTACAGTTTACACATGGGAAAAAAAGTTTCCCTTTATACTACAGACAACTACCGGATTGCTGCCATAGACCAACTTAAATTTTATGCGGATGCGATGGGTTTACCATTTTATGCTGCAAAAGATCTTCGTAAAATGAAAGAGACCATTGTCCGAGATGGGTCCGAACTCATTTTGGTTGATACCGCAGGATACTCCCATAGAAAGTCCGAAAACCTAGAAAAACTTCAGGAATTCTACCAAGTATTTGGGGAAAAGGATTATATTGAAACCGTCCTTGTTCTTTCCTCCACGGTTTCCAAAGACAATGCACTGGCTGTGGCAAACGCGTATGAGTCGGTAGGTTATAAAAGAATTTTATTAACCAAGCTGGATGAAGCAGAATTTTTAGGTTCTGTAGTGGAATTAGCCGATACTATTCACAGGGAATTCGCATTTTTAAGTGTAGGCCAGGATGTTCCATTTGATATCCTAAATGCCTCGAAAAAACTTCTTGCCGAATGTGTGATTTTTCCTGAAAAATTGAAAGGGATAGCGGGCGAGGTCTTCGAAAAGACCGTGTAACGAGCGTCGTTATCCTGATGACCTAGGGGTAACGATGGACCAAGCTGCAAATCTTAGAAAGCTCACGGAATCTGGTGCTGGATTAAAACTTGTACAACCCCAGGATACAGCCAAAAAAACGAAAATCATAGCCGTAGCCTCCGGGAAAGGGGGAGTGGGCAAAAGTACTGTTTCTGTCAACCTTGCCATCTCCATTGCCAAAACAGGTCTAAAAGTTTTAATCTTCGATGGTGACTTGGGCCTTGCCAATGTAAACGTCCTTCTTGGGATCATTCCGAAATATAATTTATACCATGTGGTCAAAGGCCATAAATCTCTAAAAGACATCGTGATATCCACTCCAGAAGGTGTGGACATCATTGCAGGAGCTTCTGGGTATTCCCAACTGGCAAACCTGAATGAAACACAAAGAAACAATTTAATCAAAGGATTTGCTGAGCTCGATCGTTACGATGTGATGATCATTGATACGGGTGCAGGAATTTCTGCCAATGTCATAGGGCTTGTGATGCCTGCCGATGAAGTGATTGTTGTGACCACACCGGAACCCACTTCCATCACCGACTCTTATGGACTGATCAAATCCATTGTTTCTCAATCCAAAGACAAAAATCTTAAAATCATCGTGAACCGAGTTCGGTCTGCGATTGAAGGAAAAAAAGTTGCCGATCGTGTGATTGATATCTCGGGTCAATTTTTAGAAGTCCAAGTGGAAAACTTAGGATTTATTTTCCAAGATGAAGAGGTGGAAAAATCCATTCGGGAACAAAAACCATTCATTATCGGGGCACCACGTTCCAAAGCAGCCGCCTGTCTGACAAGAGTCACACATACCCTCTTACAAACCGAAGGTGGTTATAGTGACGAGGAAGGCCTTACCGGTTTCTTTAAAAAATTCTTTAGCTTTGTGGATTTCAAAGAGAAAGAAATGGAAGAGAAGATGGAGGAAGACATCTAAGTGCAGATCGGATTTGTACTGGGATTTGCGATACTCGGAGCCATCATTAGCTCCGTTTGTGGGTTTCTAGTGGGAAACCGCCTTGGTTATATCTTTTTTGTCTCGTTAATCTCCACATTTGCATTTGGAGGACTTGGTTTTGGTGTATTTTCAGTCTTACAAAAGAAAGTTCCTGAATTTTTAGAATTTATAAGTACCTTTTCCATTGGTGGTTTCGGTGGGGGAGAGGGCCATTCCGAGGAATATGATCAAGAACATGGCGGAATGGATTCTTCTCGTTCTGAGTCTGGCGGGTCCGATGATTTTGGAGTCCAACCAGTGGGGGATGCCGCAATGGATGCAAAACTTGCTATGGCAAAGTCTGGAAAATTCGGAGACCATATCATTGTGGATAAAATTGCGATCAAAAACGAGCCAAAACTCATGGCGGAGGCGATTCGCACCATGATGGCCAAGGATGATCCGCAAGACGGTTGAAAAATTACCGTTTTTAGAGGACATAAGAAAAAATCCTCTTGTAATTTCCCTTTCTATACGATTTTTTCTATAAAGTAAAGAGATTCCGTACTACGGTTCCCTATGTCAAGATTGCTAGACAAATACAATCAGTTTGATGAGACAGATCTTTGGAAACAATACCGCGTCACAAAAGATGCGGAGATCCGAAGTTACCTTGTCGAAAAATATTCTCCTCTCGTCAAACACGTGGCAGGACGAATCGCCATCGGTATGCCTCAAAACGTAGAATTTGAGGACCTTGTCAGTTATGGCGTCTTTGGTCTGTTAGATGCGATTGAAAAGTTTGACCCTTCTCGCGAAATTAAATTTAAAACTTATGCCATGACTCGTATTCGCGGGTCCATTTTTGACGAACTTAGAAGTGTGGATTGGATCCCTCGTTCTATCCGTCAAAAGGCAAAACAACTCGAAAACATCATTGCCATGCTTGAGAACAAGGAAGGCAAAAAAGTAGAAGATGAAGAGATCGCCAAAGAACTCGGTGTTTCTATGGAAGAGTATAATTCACTTCTTGCAAAACTATCGGGAACCTCTCTCGTTTCTCTCAATGATATTTGGTTTCTCGGTGATGAGAACGATGAAGTTTCCTTTATGGAAACTCTTGAATCTCCGATGAATATGAATCCCGACAATATCATCGAAAAAGAAGAAATCAAAAACGTAATCGTAGAAGCCATCCAGTCTCTTCCAGAAAAAGAAAAAAAAGTAATCGTACTTTATTATTATGAAGACCTCACCTTAAAAGAAATTGGTGAAGTTTTGGAAGTTACGGAATCAAGAATTTCGCAACTTCATACAAAAGCAGTCGCAAGACTTCGCAGCAAACTCTCTAAAGTAAAATCCGCGATCCAGAAAAGGTAAATAGATATGTCGCTCACTGAATTTCTTACAGAGGAACTGAAAGAGTTCGATCGTAAGGAAAAAGAACAAGTGGAAGTCATTGCCGATACCATTGAAGAGTGTCTGGCAATTGCGTCGCAGCACTTGGGTCGCAAAGTTCATGAGATCGATTATACTGTTTTAAAAAGAGGAAAGAAGTCCTTATTCTTTTCTGAACCCTATCATATTCGTGCCTCCATCATTCCCGATGATATGCTATTAGATGAACTTAGTCTTTTGGATGAGCATCTAACGGGTGGTAGTGGGAAATTAGTTTCCAAAGATTTAAAAGAACTAGTCACTCCTAAAAATAAAGATGGCCGTGTTGCCGTTAAGATATATAGAACCGGTGTATTTTTAACCGTTTATCCTCCTACTGGTGAAGGATTGGAAATGACAATGGCTGATGTATCCAAGAAACTTTCGTTTCGTGGAGTGGCCGGTGTCGACCAAAACCTAATTAACAAAATTCTCAAAGAGAAGAAGGGGGAACCGGTTCTCATCTCGAATCAGAAACCAAAAGCAGGAAATGACTCTAGTTGCAACGTAGAAATTGCTCAAGAAAATATGCGTGCTTTTGTCACTGTGTTTCCTGCAAGGCCAGGTGGTCGTGATTTAGAGGTTTCTGATGTTGTGGCGGCCCTCAAAGGGATGGGTGTGGCTCACGGATTAAAAGAGGATGAAATTAGAAGGTGTTTGGATGAAGACATTCATAACAAACCTTTTATTGGTGCGGAAGGTGATTTCCCTGTGAACGGTAAAAACGCGGAAATCAAATACTATGTTCGCACCGAAAAGAAAATCAATTTTAAAGAAGACCAATCGGGTCGTGTCGATTACAAAGACTTAGATATGATTGAAAACGTTGTCGTAGGACAACTGTTAGCTGAAAAACTTCCAGCAGAAAAAGGAAAGTTCGGGCGCAATTTATTTGGAATGGTATTACCAGCCAAAGATGGTTTGGATACCGAACTCAAACAAGGAAAAGGAACTATTTTGTCGGAAGACAAAATGCGTCTCACAGCAGAGGTCAACGGACAAGTGTTATATGCTGCTGGTAGACTTTCTGTAGAAACTGTTTATCGTATCAATGGCGACGTGGGAGTTCGTACAGGAAACGTTACCTTCCTTGGTTCTATCATCATCACAGGAAACGTAGAAGACAATTATTCTGTGAAAGCCGCGGGTAATATTGAAATTTATGGAACAGTCCAAAAAGCCATTGTGGAAGCCGATGGAGACATCATTGTCCGCCAAGGGGTAACGGGAAGAGAAGAGGCACGTGTGGAATCCACTGGGGGAAACATTGTTGCTAAGTTCATCCAAAACGCCACTTGTATTACCGAAAAAGACATCATTGTCCAAGAAGGAATTTTACATTCCCATCTCATGGCAGGTGGAAAGGTTTCTTGTAAAGGAAAACGAGGCCAAATTGTGGGTGGAACCATCCAAGCGGCCCAACTTATTTCCGCTAAAATCATTGGCTCACAAGCCAACCCACAAACCGACCTCATCGTGGGAAATAATCCGAAGATCCTAAAACAGATCCAGGAATACGAAGAAAAACGAAAAGAGAACCAGGACAAACTGGACCAACTCACAAAAACAATGCGAACTCTCAAAGCCAGAAAAGAAGCGGATCCTGCCAGTTTTACGGCTGAACAGGACGCTCATTTGCAAAAATTGGACGCAGGTACAAGAAAACTCGAAAAACGCATTGCAGAAGCAGGAAAGGACATCCAGACACTTACTGAATACATGGATGAACAGGCTGCTAGCGGGCGTATTTCCGTTGAGAAGACCATTTTCCCTGGAGTTACCATTCGCATCCGCAATGCCGATTTCAAACTTCGCCACGAGACAAAAGCAAAGACATTCTACGAAGAGGAATCTCAGGTTCGCAGTATGCCTTACGAAGATCCAGACGAAACGAAAAATGACTGGAGAAAAAAGAGAGGCCGTGGTAAGTCTAAGAATTAGGAGGGATTTCGATGATTCTCAACGAAAACTTCGCGAGTCTCGCTCACCACTACGATTTTGCACGTAGGGCCCAGGCAGAGAATCCCTTCACCCACCAAAACCAGGTGGTAGAATTGCAAAAGGTTGTGATCCAAACCCAAAACCGAGCCCAAACGGTCCCAGATACAAAATCAGGGTACCAAGGTTCGGCGGCGAAACCGAAACAAGATAAAGAAAATTCGGTTTATGCTTATACCAAAGAGGGAGTCATTTTTGACCGCCCTAGTTTGGAAAGAGGATCTCGTTTTGATTTAAAAGCTTAAAGTTCTTACTCCGGAATGTTGTTGGAAATGTTCTGTAGGAGAATGTCATGGAACTCTTTTCTCTAGTTTTAATTAATCTATTATTTTGTGGGATGATGTATGTTTTTATCTCAGCAAAAGTTCAAAAAGCTGTAGCCGAATACTACGACAAAAAATTAAACCGGGCTATTGATATGGCCACCCAGGAAACCATACGGGAGTTAGATGCCACAGTGTCAGTCATCGAATCTAAGATGGTGGCTCTTCGTACTATGTTGGAACGAGGTGAAGTATTGGTAAAAGAATTCAAACATTACCAGTCCACGGGTCTTTCCATGAAATCGGAGTTAATTCCAGAACCAAACTTAGGTGAAGAACCGATTCTTGATTTGAAAGAACAAAGAACTGGGATTGGCAAAATTTACCAAGCCAATCAAATCCCGGTTCCAAGTGATGAAGTAGAAACCACAGAAGGTGCAGTGAACCAAGCCTTTGGAAAATTGGGAAAGGCAGTCAAAGGGATTTTTGGGATGGAACAAATTCAATCGCCATCTGCGGAAGCTATTGATAACCTAGAAGTTCCCACTTTTCAACCTAAGATGAATTATACGGTAGGTGGGAATCCATTTGCTGAAGAAAAACCAACGGAAGCGATTCGTAACGAACTAACAGAAGGATCTAAAAAAAGAGAATTTTTAAACGAAGTTTCAAAAGCGAATGATCCAGCATTTGCTTCATATCAAAAAATGACTTTAGATAAAGTGGAACTATCGATTGAATCGGCACTAGAAGAACTAGCTCCTTCAGCAACTAAGATTGATAAAGTAGTGCATCTTATCAAAAAAGGATATAAACACGAAGAAATTTCAGAAGTGATGAATATAGGCATTCATGAAATTCATTTAATAGAAACGATTCGACTTGATCGATCTAGAAGAATCTAAAAATATGTTTCCATGTCTTCGTTTCCGGTACTCAATGTAGGATTTTCAAACGTAGTATTCGTTTCGAAAATTCTTACAATCCTCCAAGCGGACTCTGCAGGCGCCAAACGCCTTCGTTCGGAAGCAAAATCGGAAAGTCGCCTGATTGATGCCACTGGTGGTCGAAAAACACGATCTGTTCTTGTTTTGGATTCTGGGCATATCCTTCTGTCAGCCATTCGTCCAGAAAGTTTATCCAAACGTTTAGAGTCAGGGGATAATCATTTCGCAGAAGGGGAAGAGGAGTCGGAAGATTGAACGTTCGTCCTAATTTATATATTATTTCCTCTGTCGCAGGTGGTGGGAAATCTACTATCATTGCCGCTCTTCTCAAAGAAAATCCCGATTTTTATTTTTCCATTTCTTGTACCACAAGAGCTCCAAGACCGGGGGATATCGAAGGTAAAACCTATTACTTTCTTTCGGTAGAAGAATTCAAAAAACGAATCGATGCGGGTGAGTTTTATGAATGGGCGGAAGTACATGGAAACTACTACGGCACTCCCAAAGGCCCAATTCTCGATGCCATTCGTGAC
Source organism: Leptospira montravelensis (assembly GCF_004770045.1). Classification (NCBI taxonomy): domain Bacteria; kingdom Pseudomonadati; phylum Spirochaetota; class Leptospiria; order Leptospirales; family Leptospiraceae; genus Leptospira; species Leptospira montravelensis. The sequence continues at coordinate 119,942 of NZ_RQFO01000001.1, read as the reverse complement.
CATCGTGTTGCTCTTTTGGATTTGGATGTCCAAGGTGCCAAAACAGTGAAGGCACTACGTCCAGAAACTGTTACGATTTTTATTGAACCTCCTAGCAGAGAAATTTGGATCGAAAGATTAATCCGCAGAGGTACTGATTCTCAAACAAGTATTGAACGAAGGATTCAAAATGGAATCAAAGAATTAGAAGAAGCACCTAGCTTCGATTATGTGGTAGTAAACGATCAGTTAGAAGATGCCATAAGAGAAGTAAAATCTATTTTGTATGGCATCAAAAATTAAAACTATTCACTGGTTATGGATTCATTTTTTTTGTAAGATTTGGGTTATATTTTGAAAACGGTATAACGTTTATGGTTCGTCGTTATCCTCATCAATGCTTTTGCCGTAATTGGGAACGTTTTTAGCTCCGGCATCCAACCATTTGTTAGAAATCACAGACCTTCTTTCTGCAGGGAACAAAGTGAGTAGGTAGGTGGTAATGGTTTGTCTTCCCTCCTCCTCGGCATCTTTATCCATTTGTTCAAAGACTTCGATGATATCATAATCAGGCCAATTGATTAACATATCTCTCGCTGATTCGGGAGGCATATTTGCTACTTTGTTTGCAAGTACCTTCACCTTTTCTTGGCGAGCATTGTCTTTTTTCAATTTGTCAGCCATTTCTTTTTCTTTACGTTGGATTCCTTCTTTGAGTTCTTCCAAACGTTCTTTATCTGCATGTAGAGAAGAAGATTTTTCTTCTAACTCGCGTTTCATCTGTTCTAATTCTTCACGGTCAGCAATCAGCCTTTCTTTTGCTTTTTCCATCTCCAACTTTTCTAGTTCTGTTGGTGAAAGTAGGTCTTGGTTGACAAGTCCTGCTTGTTTTTTTAAGAAGGGCAAATAGTCCTCTGCGTTGATAACCTGAAAGTAATCAAAAACAAAAAAACCAATGGCGATTAAGAAAAAAATAAGAACGATTAAAAAGAAGGATCTTGTGCTATCGGTTACACTTGCCATTATGATTTCCCTTGTCCTAGGTAGTATTTTTCATAAAAATCACGAAGAGTTTTGAAATCAGATGTGAGTTCATCTCCTCCGTCTTCTCTATTGAGAATTTTGAAAGTTCTTGGTATCTTTTTAGATTTTAAAGGTACGAAACTATCAGTCGAATCGAATAATGATTGTTTGCTTAATTGAAGATTAAATTCTTCGACTTCTCTTCGTTCTGCGCGATTTCTTTTTTTCTTCCACTCAGCAAATCGTTTGTCTTTTAAAACTTCGATCACCTTTTTGTTCATTCGAGCCACCATCACATCTTTACGCACCAAATTCACTTCTTCATTTTGAGTGGCGATTCGAGATTCTAACTCCTCATTTCGCCTGATTAGTCCTTGGATGTATTGTTCGATGGAAAGATAATCAGAAAGGCTAGTTCCTACTTTGGAAGAATTTAGGATTGCCTCATAGGAAGATTCGATTTCTTTTTCATTGGTATCTTTTTCGCCAATGAGCGCATTGAGTTTGGAAACAACTAAAGAGAGCCTGCGGATTTCTTCTTCTTCCCGCCAACCCCTTAGCTTTAGAACTGTCTCTAAACTAAAACGAAATCGTTTCACACCTGTCTATTTCTTCGGTTCTGAATAATTTTTGTACTCTTTTTTACTCGTATTTTTAAAAAAATGAGTAAAACTTGCAATATTGTCCTATAAATACTTACATTTGATTGTTTCGGGCTGGTTGCCTTTATTTTTGGGTTTTCCTCATTTATATGCCACGTCTCCGGCTGAAATCGTGCGAAAAAGCCAAGGAAATCCCGTTCATTTGGAAGGCGAATGGGAGTTTTATCCTCATACCTTTCTCTCAGAAACAAATCAATTGCCTGAGTCAAAACTCCAAGTTCAGGTACCTGGAATTTGGAATTCGGAACTTGGGACCGGAAATGGATTTGGAACCTATCGTTTGGTTTTGGAGAGACCAGAAGGTACGGATTTAGAGACAGTTTATGGAATCAAACTTGTAGATTCAGCCACCGCCTCACGAGTGTTTTGGAATGGAAAGCTACTTGGGTCTTCTGGGACAGTTTCCAAAAATCCAGAAGAGTCAAAACCTTCTTACCAATTCCAATTTTATCCTTTACCTTGGAAAGAGGGACCTAACGAACTATTGGTGGAGATATCTAATTTTCATCATGACAAGGGTGGAATGTGGGAACCTCCTTATGTTGGTGAGTGGAATAAACTATTAAAAGCAAATGAGAAAGATTTAGCCTCCTCTTTGTTTTTAGCAGGGGCAGTTTTCATCATTGCTTTATACCATTTTGGATTATTTTATTTTAGAAGATCGGATAAAGGAAATTTGTTATTTGGGTTAGCTGCCCTTTTGTTATCAGTAAGAACCCTTTTCACTGGAGAAAGATTCGTATTTAACGAATTGTCCCCCTATATCACTTGGAATCTATGTCTTAGGATCGAATACCTTACTTTTTATTTATCTCCTTATTTATTTTTTGCTTTTTTTCGTGAATTTTATCCCAAGTTTTACCCTCGTTGGATGGACCGAGTTCTGTTTATCCCCACTTTAATATTCATTAGTTTCCTTTTGTTTTTACCAACTCCCATTTATACAAAGTTAAATGGATATTTCCAAATTGTTTTTCTATCTGGAATCTTAATGATTTTACAAGGTGTTTTTCGTGCGGTTGTCAATCGCCAGGAAAGTAGTTTGTTATTTTCAATCGGTATCATTGCGGTAGCGGTTGCCGCTTTTATTGATTTAATGAATGCGTATCAGATTGTTTATACTGTAGAAGCAATTCCTATTGGGATTTTTATATTTATTTTAGTACAGTCCTTAACACTCTCTAGAAGGTTTAGTCGTGCTTTTTCTGATGTAGAATCTCTATCCAAAAGACTTCTTGCTTTAGATAAACTCAAAGACGAGTTTTTAGCAAATACTTCTCACGAATTAAAAACACCTTTAAATGGAATCATTGGTATCGCCGAATCTATGTTTGATGGAATTGGTGGACGCCTCAACCAAGAACAAAGGCAAAATTTAGGTATGATAGTAAGTTCAGGGAAACGATTGTCTTCTCTTGTAGATGATATTTTGGACTTTTCCAAAATGAAAAACAGAGACTTGGATTTGGACCTAAAAGCCATTGATTTACATCAAATTTGTGATTTGGTACTTGTGATTTCAAGGCCACTCTATGTTACCAAAAATCTAACCGTTCGCAATCATGTTCCAGTGGATTTTCCTCCCATTTTGGGAGATGAAGCAAGGCTCCAACAAATCCTTTTTAATTTAATTGGAAATGCGATTAAATTTACAGAGAAAGGTCGAATCGATGTTTCCGCTGAAATTTTGGAAAAGATGTTGGTACTTTCTATAAAAGATACTGGGATCGGGATTCCCAAAGATAAATTTGCCGATATTTTTAGATCCTTCGAACAAGTGGATTCTTCCACCACGCGAAAGTTTGGTGGGACTGGACTAGGCCTTGCCATTACAAAACGTTTGGTGGAGTTACACGGCGGAAATATTTGGGTGGAATCCATAGAAGGGGAAGGTTCTATTTTTCGATTTACGCTTCCTTTGGCGAGAGAAGGCGAAATTCCAATGGAAAAACCGCCACAAAAAAAGACAGATTTATGGTTTGGGGGTGAGTCTCCTGAATTTGAGCCTATAGAAGAAACAAGTGATGATTATGATGGCGAAAAAATCAAAGTCCTTGTCGTAGACGATGAACCGATCAATAGGCAAGTTCTCAAAAACCATTTAACACTGATTGGTTGTGATGTACATGAAGCTTCCAATGGTGGCGATGCCATTCGAATGGTTCGAGATGATGGTCCATTTGAGTTGATGTTACTTGATATCATGATGCCCGGCATGAGCGGATATGATGTTTGTACGGTTCTACGTGAATCATATTCTTTATACCAACTTCCGATTTTATTTTTGACTGCCAAAAACCAAATCACTGACATCATTGCCTCTTTAGAAGCTGGAGGAAATGATTATTTAGCAAAACCTTTCGACAAACGAGAGTTAATTTCTAGAGCTAAAAATTTAATTACATTGAAAAAGGCAGTGGAAGAACAAAATAAGTTTATTGCATTTCAAAATGAATTGGGACTCGCAAGAAAACTCCAAAGTTCTATCTTACCTGAAGAAGCCCCTGCTATCGTTGGAATCAAAACAGAATTTTATTATGAACCAATGGACAGCGTAGGAGGGGACTTCTTTGATTTCCATGCGATCTCAGGGACAGAACTTGGTGTAATGGTTGCCGATGTCTCGGGACATGGGATTCCAGCTGCCCTTATCTCAGCCATGTTAAAAATTGCTTTTTCAACACAAGTTAGGTTATCGAGAGAACCAGCTCAGTTAATGACACAAATCAACTCCACCTTACTTGGAAAAATGAAAGGGGCTTTTCTCACTGCTTCTTATATATATATTAATTTAGAAACAAAAGAAATGGTCCACGCTCGTTGTGGTCATCCTCCTCTGATTATTAATCGTTTGGGGGATTCGAAACCCACTTTAAGTTTACCACAAGGAAAATTGATTGGTTGGATTCCTGAACTAGATATTCAAGAAGATGTTGTTTCTTTGCGATCTGGTGACCGAATTGTATTGTATACGGATGGGATTACAGAAGCCACTAACTCCGATAAGGAAATGATTGGTCAGGAAAATTGGGAAAGTATTGTTCAGAGATACAGTGGATATCCGATTCCAGAATCCAAACGTTTGTTACTCGAAAGGATCAAAGAATTTACAGGAAATCGTTCTCCCGATGACGATGTCACTTTAGTGATTCTAGAAATCGAATAAAGTCACTAACTAACAATTTTTTAAAATTATATTTGGAAGATATGCATAAATTGGTTCGTTGAAGTTTTATCAAAAAAATATCTAAATCTTTAGATTAAAAATCATCTTCTACACGAGTTGAAGATTGCAGTATTTTTGCCAATCGGTTGGTTGCATCTTGGTAACTAGACTTTTCTTCAATCCTTTGTCTAAGATAATCATCAATTTGTGATTTTTTATCAATGGCCATATCCACTTTTTCGTCGGCTCCGCGAACATAAGCATTTAATAAAATAATATCTTCCGAGTTTTTGTATTTTGAAATAAGTTCCCTGACGATGGAAGAACGCATATAATGATCTTCGTTGACAATCTTTTGCATTAGTCTTGAAAGCGAAGCGGGTACATCGATAGCAGGGTAGTGACTTTGTTCTGCCAGTTTTCTTGTTAAAACAATATGTCCGTCGATAAATCCGCGAACCTTATCAGCAACAATATCATCCATATCATCTTCTGCATCAGTCAAAACTGTATAAAACCCAGTAATGGAACCACCGTTATGTGATGTTCCTGCTCTTTCCACAAGTTTAGCCATTTTTGTAAAGACACTAGACGCATAACCTTTGGTTACCACAGGTTCTCCAATGGAAAGTTCTCGTAGTGCTTCCGCATAACGTGTAAGAGAATCCATATATAAATTGACGGACATTCCTTTGTCACGGAAATATTCCGCTGCAGAACAAGCTAAGTTTGCACAACTTACTTGTTCCATTTTCGAAGAATCGGAAGTGGCTACAAAAACTACAGATTTAGTCATAGCTTCTTTGCCAAGTTCAACATGTAAAAATTCATTCACTTCGCGCCCTCTTTCTCCGATGAGAGCAACAACGTTCACATCAGCATTCGTATAACGAGCGATCATTCCGAGTAAACTTGATTTACCCACACCGGAACCGGAAAAAATTCCAATCCTTTGTCCACGACCTACGGTTAACATCCCATCAATGGCTCGAACTCCCGTCTCTAAGATATCGGTGATGGGAGGGCGGTCTAGTGGGTTTAGAAATCTTGGTTCAGATGGTCTTTCTTCTTTAGTAATGAGAATCCCTTTGTTATCAATGGGTTTGCCAAGACCGTTTAATACTCTACCTAAAAGTTCTGGACCAGCATTCAGAGTAATTTGTCTTCCCGATGAAAATACAAATGCATGAGGGAAAATTTGCTGAGTATCACCTAATGGCATTAAGGTGTAAAGATGATCTTTAAAACCGACAAGTACACATGGCAAATAACCTTTGTCAGACCCACGTTCTACTTCTAAAATTTCTCCCACCTTAGAATCGGGAGGTCCCTGCGAATAAATGACATTGCCCACAACGGATACAACGACCCCACTTTTGCGAATGGGTTCTATTTTTTCGACGACATTCAGGTATTTGGAAATGGCATCGATATGTTCCGTAAATTTCTTTTCGATCATGGGGGCTTTTCACTCATCCAATCATGTGACATAATAAAATCAAGCGAATTGAGGAAGGGGATAGGTTCGTCAACCTGGATTACTAATGAAATGTCGATTGGGAAAGACGGCCCAAGTTTTGGGCCATTCTCTGTTTAGGTTCGGAGTCTTCGTTATGGTTTCCGATGCCCCGTTCTCTTTATCAGAGAAGAGGGCCCTTTCTGCGGTTTAAAACTCGTTCATTAACGACAGAGTTTAATTTGGTCCATATTGGAGATTTGGCGGGGAACTGGGAGTTTTTTTCCTAAAACCACATTCCCGCCTTCACCAATACTTGCCGTTTCATAAGCCCATTTTCCAAAGTTGGTAGGGACTGTGAAACAATCGGGAAAGGATTTGGTCTCTATAATTTCGGAACCAGTCCATAAAAGAATGCGGTCAGGGGTTCGGAGATACAATTTTTTTCCATCCTCGGCCCAACGAATTCCATAGAGTGGGAGAGCTGTCCAAAAATTGATTGGGAAACTTTGGATTTTTTTGTCAGAAAGTTGGATGATGTTTAATTCGAATTCGGAAAACTCACCTTCTTTTTTAGGGTTTGCTGTGACGAGTGCCACCAAGTTTCCATTAGGTGAAGGAGCCATTTGAAAGATAATTCGGTTTTCGGGTGTGGCAGGATAAGAAAATGCACCACCAGTTTCTGGATATAGGGACAAAGTTTGGTTTAAAGTTCCATACTCATCATCTTTTCCATATAATACAAATAAGGTGGATGAACTTGTGTGATAAAAGATTCCATCTCCTAAAGACCAAGAAGGTAGGGTCCATTCCTTTACAGGTTTTCTTCCTGTTGGAGTATTTTTTACTAATTCAATTTTGCTTTTATAATTTCTTTTGTCCGTGGTTCCATTCATAGGATTCCATGAATCTTTTTCTTCGTATTCCACTGTTAGGATTAAATTAAAATTGGGATCATTACTCGGAGACACTTCCTCTGGCAATTGTGCGTGGCGCCAGATCATTTGAGAACATCCAATGAGGGAAAGGGCAAAAACCGGTAGGAGGAATTTCATGAAAAAAGGATAGGACTTAGTAATTGCCTGTAAACAAAAAAGGGGACCAAAGTCCCCTCTTAGTTAGAAAAACGAAAAGAAAGGTTTATTTTCCTTTTTTTGCTTTCGCTTTTTCTTTGTTTTTTTGATCAATTTCAGCTCTGTGAGTGTCACAAAGTCTGTAAAGGATACCTGTTACAGGATTTTTACGTGTTACTTTAGTTCCACAAACGATGCAAAGACCTTGCGCTCTTCTTCTTTTGTAGAGTTGTTGTACTCTTTCTGCACCAGAAGCTTTGTATTTAGAGATTTGAATTCTGAATCCTTTGAAAAGGTAATTTCCAATGGATTTTTCAGGATCTTTTTTCAAATCCTCTGCAATTTTGTCAATTTGTCCTGGGCCTACTTTTTGTGGTTCCATAGCTTTCTTTTTCCTTTAAATCTAGATATTATCTTTTTTTTTGACGAGGGAAAATCCCTTGCCCTAACAAAGGTATCTCTCTGCACTCTTAAAAATTCAAGATATTTTTTTCACCGAATAACAATTTTTTGATGTTTTGCGATGATTTTATTTTATAAAACGATTGATAGGCGATCGTTATTGTTTTTTGAATTTAATCTGAATTGCTTTCGGAAAACTTGGGCAAGATTCAACACATAGTCCGCAGCCCGTACAAGATGATGAGGCAAAAACTGGTAAATTCCCTTTAAATTTGACAGTTTTTTCGATCGGACAGGTAACAAAACAGGCATTACAAGTGGATTCACCTGTTTTTTCGTTAATACAATGTTCTGTGATGGCTTTCGCCTTACCAAAATTTGGTTTTTCACCGGACAATTCGTACGGTAGGAGGGCCTCTTCAGGACAAACACTAATGCAGGGCCAGTCGGTGCAGAGATGACAAGCTTTTGCATTTGGATCTAAATGTGGAAATATTTTTCCAGATTCCCCTGTTGTAACAGGGAATAAGACGGCATAAGGACAGGCAAAAATACATTCATTACATCCAGTACAAAGAGAAAAAAAATCGGGAGATGCGCCAGGAGGTAGGGACAAAGTCTGGAACATTTTAGTTTTGCGTTTCCGGACAGTTGTTGGTTTTGCAGGCAACTTTTCTTTGCTAGTTGGTGATTTTGCCCTTGGTTTTGATTTTGTTTGGGGAGTTTTTTCTTCCTCCCAAACTTCTTTAATGGCTTCTGTCAGTTCATCCGCTTTCGTAAAGGTAAATTGAAATACGGATTTAAACCCTTCTCGGAAAAGGTCTTTTCGTTTCATCTAATCGGAGACTCTTTCGATTTGAGCACCCAAGGACCGCAGGCGGGTGTCAATCGATTCAAAACCTCTATCAATCTGAACAATGTTATGAATTTCACTTTGACCTTCTGCACATAGTGCGGCAATGATCATAGCCATCCCGGCACGGATATCGGGGCTTGCGACCCTTTGTCCATACAAACGGTTGGCTCCGATCACAATGGCTCTGTGTGGGTCACAGAGGATGATTTGAGCGCCCATAGCAATGATATTGTCGACAAAGAAGAGTCTTGATTCAAAAAGTTTTTCGTGAATGAGAACGGTTCCTTTACATTGAGTCGCTGTGACAAGAGCTACAGAGGTCATATCTGCTGGAAATCCTGGCCAAGGTGCATCATCAATTTTAGGTGTGGCCCCATGATAGTCGGGAATGATTTCCATCTTTTGGTCCGAAGGAACAAGGATTCCATTTTCTGTAGGCCTTACCTCTATTCCCAGGCGAGAATAAACCATTCGAATCATTCGAATGTCTTCTGGATTGACATCGGTAATGTGAATCTCCCCGCCTGTCACGGCAGCCAAACTGATAAAAGATCCAATTTCTAAATAATCCGAACCAATTCTATGTTTGAGTCCACCCGGTGGAGACTTTAGGGAACTAACGCCTGTGATCGTTAAGTGGTTTGTTCCGACTCCTTCAATTTTGGCACCGGCAGCGATTAAAAAACGACAAAGTCCTTGTACATGGGGTTCGGATGCAGCATTACGAATCGTTGTTAGGCCCTCAGCATAAACAGCAGCCATCACCGCATTTTCGGTGGCAGTGACAGATGCCTCATCAAGTAAAATATCTTTTCCGACCAATCGGTCAGCTGTGATCATATAACCATCGGGAAATACTTCGATTTTGGCACCAAGAGCTTCAAGAGCCAATAAATGTGTGTCCATACGACGTCGGCCAATTTTATCTCCCCCTGGTTTAGGAAGAAAAACCCTACCAGTCCGAGCAAGGATAGGTCCAGCTAAAGTGACTGCTCCTCGGAGTTGAGAACAAAGTTCGTAGGGAAGGTCCGATTTCACTGGATTTTTTTTCTGAAAGAGATAAGATCCTTTTGGACCTGTGGAAGTGATTTCTACTCCAATTTGGCGGAGCACTTCCATAAGTTTTAGAACGTCTGCAATTTCTGGAAGGTTTTCAAGGATGACGTCTCCTTCCCAAAGTAGGAGGGCTCCGAGAAGTGGAAGTGCCTCATTTTTATTTCCTTGGGGAACAACTGTCCCGTGGAGAGGATTTTTGCCGATAATTTTAAAGTAGGAAGAGCTCACCTTGCTTCCATTCGACACAATACGGATATGAGGAAAAGTAAATTATGAATTTTATAGCACAAGTCGTTTGGATTTTTCCCAAATTTGATACGATCTACCTCTTTTACATCTTTCTTATGGGAATTGCTGCCTTTATTTACGTGAAAGTTATGAATTATCTGCAAAACAAACAAACCAGTGTTGTCAATCATTGGGTTGAGTTTCAACGGTATGCTGTAGCTAGAAAATGTAACCAAGTAGAACTCAATATCCTTCATGCGTTTTATGATCACCTCAGTGAAGAGGAAAGTGAAATTTATCTTTTACCTGAAAACAGAAACAAACTAAAAAATGCACTTTATCGTTACTTTTTAAAATCGAATGCCAACACTACGGAAAAGGAAGTGGACCTTTTTGATAAACTATTCCGATCCGGTGTGGAATTTAAAAAAGAAATTCTTTCCTTAAACGAACTAACAATAGGCGAGGTAGCGGCACTCGAGGCAGATGGGCGTGAAGAACTCACCTATGTGATGCAAAAAACCACCGACGAACTTCTTTTATCGGTAAAAGGTCTTTCCAAGGATTTACTCGTTCCAGGAAAAGAAGCAAAATTATATGTATTTCGACCCAGTAGCGGCGGTTATTTGTTAGAAGGGAAAGTAATTCGAACTAATGAGAGTGGGGTGATTTTCCATTTTAATGGGAAAATTGAAAGGAAAGGAGAATCACATTTGATGATCACGGACAAGGTATCCTTAACCGTTTCTCCTTGGCCACCGCCTGATGAAAAAAAACAAGTTCTCGAGTTGGACAAAAACAAACTATTACTCACAGAAGAAAATATTGATAAACAGTTAGAAGTATTAAAACGAATCGCCAAAGACCAAAAGGAAAATAACGAAAAACGTTTTGATATCAAGGAAACTCCAAGGCCTTTTGTTACTTTTTCGGATCGATTGTCTGATCGTGGAATTTTGTTTTCTTTCCCGCCGGGTACTTCTTCCGAAATTTGGAAACAACAAGATCTTTGGGAAGTCAGTTTTAGTTTTGAGAATGGACCTATGTTTCATATCAGAGCCAAGATGATGCCCACAAAACAAAAGTCAGATTTGTATCTATTACGTTATGTGGATGCAGATGAAACCGTGCGGAAAACTTTGTATGAAGAAATCCGCAAACGTGGTGGTATCAGAGAAGTTTTATCATAAGTTAACTTCTTTTATAATCTCTCAGGAAAGGCTCCTCTGGATGGAGTCTTGGATCCTTTGGGTAATAAAATTAAATCCACAACCGGGATTTCTTTCCCCGAGGTGAGTTTTTCTCCCAATGCCTCCCAAGATCCTTGGGTCAAAGAAAAAGATAATAAATAGTTTAAGTTTGGAAGTTCCGGAAGTTTGATAAACGGAGTTCCTCCATGCAAAATCACAAACTTTTTATTTGGGTACTTTTTTGCTAAGTTAACCACGGAAAGAACTTCATTTTCTGAAGTGGAATCAAATACAAACGTTGTGATAGTTTTATTTTTGATTTGGTTCTGGAAGTTTTTGAATGGAAATGAATCGATTTTTTTAGTTTGAAGAGTTTCTTTTAGGCGGCCATTCTTTACAAAGGAAATTGTTTCAGTTTTTGAAATTCCAGAAGTTGGGAACGATTTTGGATAAGAACGAATGGAGTCTTCGTTGATTTCTTTCACAAAGTTTTTGGATTGGTTTAATTTAATATACCTTTGTTTTCTTTCTTCGTTCCAATTGGCTAAAAATTCTTTTTGTTTTAGGTTTTCATCATATATTGTTGGTAAGATGGAGTTTGTATCGTAAATGCCGAGTTCTAGTTTTTTACGGATTTGTTTTTGTACCGCTTCTTTTAGTTTATCATGTTCTTTTCCGTCTTTGTCCACATAACGAAATTCTCCATTTTTATAAGCTTCGCTAAGTTGCGCTTTGAATTTGCGAGCAGTTTCTCCCCAACTGGTCAAAAGAACAATATTGGCACCGGCAAGTATAGTTAAAACTCCTGGCCTATCCTTTTCGTAATTTTTTGAAATAGCATGCATTTCCATAGCATCAGTGATGATGATCCCATCAAAATTTAAATTCTTTCGTAAAACATCGGTTAATATGGTTTTGGAAAGAGTTGCAGGAAACTGTGGATCAATTTTTGGATAAACAATATGTGCGGACATCACTGCCTCGGCTCCACCAGCAATGGATTTTTTGAAAGGAACCAGTTCCAATTGTTCTAGTTCTTCCAGACTTTTGTTTATGATGGGAAGGCCTAAATGGCTATCTACCGTTGTGTCTCCATGTCCAGGGAAATGTTTGATAACAGGCAAACATCCACCAACACGAGCTCCTCGTTCATAAGCTACAGCTACATCTGAAACTCGTTTGGAATCAGAACCAAACGAACGTGTGTTGATCACAGGATTTAATGGATTGTTATTGATATCTAAAACAGGGGCAAATAAAAAGTTGAGACCTAAATTACGAAGTTCATAGGAAGTTACAAAACCAACGGTTTCTCCCCATTCGGTATTTCCTGTTTGGCCTACTGCCATTGCTCCTGGGTACGGTGTGATCCCGTCTTGGACTCTAAACACACGTCCGCCTTCTTGGTCTGTGGAGATAAGAAAGGGAGGAAGTCCATTGGCTTTTGCTTCTGCTTGTAGATTGTTTGTTAGAGAGAGGATTTCTTCTTTTTTACCTAAGTTTTTTCCAAATAGAATGATCCCACCTGGTTTTGTTTCTTTGATTTCTTCGATGGCAATTGCATCGACTGTTTTTTGAGGAATGGCAATGTGAATGGTTTGGCCAACCAGTTCTGCGTCTGACATAGCATTTGTGATGGCCCAAGCTTTATCCTCTAACCAAACCTTTCTTTCGTTGGCGGCGAGTTCATTTAAGTAAAAACCAAAACAATAGGAAGAGCCGAAAAATCCAAAAAGAAGAAACAGGGAAAAAGATGTGCGAAGTAAAACTTGGTTCATAAGGTTTGATAGTACGATTTACTGACGGCTTTTTCGAGACAACCAAGAAAAATATCCACTTTGTATAAGAATCCTTCGTCTGAGTTTCTGTGGATGATTTTTATAAAAACCTAAAACCAAGTCCTGAATTCCAAAATTTATTTTATGGTGAACAGCCCACAAAAGTTCCGGATGATTGGTTTGTATTAATTACAGATATTGTTGGATCAACAAAAGCCATTGAGGAAGGTCGTTATAAAGATGTAAATACGGCCGGTGGACTTACGGCGATAGCGGTCGCCAATGTTTACGGACATATGGATTTTCCCTTTGTATTTGGTGGCGATGGGGTAACATTTTTACTCCCCGTCAATTTAATTTTTCCCATTCGATCGGCAATTGCTGATACCATTTCTCAAGTGCGCTCCGCCTTTGGATTGGAGATGCGTGCAGGAATCGTTCCCGTACAAGAGTTGTACCGCGCCGGTGCCGATTTATTTTTAAGTAAGTTTCGTGCATCAGCACATTATGTGCAATGTTCCCTTTTTGGTGATGCCTTATCACTTGCTGAAACTTGGATCAAAGAAGGAAAAGATGAGTCTTATTTAGTGCGAGAAAATGAAAAGATTTTCCCTGCTGATTTTACTGGGTTTACCTGTCGATGGAAAGATATCCCCAGCGAAAGGGGAGAGATCGTTTCTCTCATTGTAAAACCCATTCATCCAGATTTTGATATTTGTAAAAAAACAATCACTCGTGTTTTGAATTTCATTCGATCTGAGTATGGAGAAGAAGGGGATTACCATCCTTTACGAGTTGATAATATAGAATTGGATTCGGGTCCTTATTTAAGAAAGGAAACCCTTGCCCGGATTGGAAAATCAAATGGAATTAAATTCTATTTGGAGCTAACAAAAGTATGGTTGGAGAGAACTTTGATGGCAATCGCCATGCGGTTTGGGATTCCCATTCGCTCCGGTCATTATTCTTTAAATCATTTGAAAGACTATCAAGTTCTTTCCGCTGACTTTCGCAAATATGATGGAACCTTAAAAATGGTGATAGATGGATCCAAACAGAATAGGGAGTCTCTTGTTGGTTTTTTAAATCAATTGGAATTGGAAGGTTTGATTCGGTATGGAATTTTTGTTTCCAATCGGTCGCTGATGACCTGCGTATTGAAGGTAAACTCTTCCGAAGAAGTCCATTTTGTGGACGGAGCTGACGGCGGCTTTGCGATGGCCGCCAAAGTTTTAAAAGAAAAGTTAAAGTTACTGTAGGGGAAAGATCCTTCTATTGTTCCACGCAAATTAGTTTTTTAAGCAAATCACAGCGTCTTGAAGCATTGGAAACGGAGCCATTGCCATTGCGTACCCATACCTCGCCGTAGAAGTAGGTAGCGGCATTCGTTGTGCACGTTTCGTAATTAAAGCCATGACAGTTTTGTCGATAAACAAGAGACGCATCATTACAAGCCGTTGAATCAGGATTTAATGCCGCTTGGGTTGCTGGCGTTAGGTCACTTTTCATCCCAGTCCAAAATTCATCCGATGCAGTGGTTGAAAAATCACGAAACATGGAAGTTGGATTGAATAAGGCAGACCCATCTGCAACAAAAAGGTTTGTATATTCATCGCTACAAACATTGTATCCAGAACCTGTACAGCGATAATAATGATAGTTAGGTGAGAGAACCCAGTTGATTCCGTTAGGCACGCGGTGGTTGGCAATCGACGAATCACCAACACTATTACTAATGATTAAAGCTTTGTAGGTTCCTGAAACGCCTGTCGGTTTATTGTTATTGCATGTTAGATCAGCACCAAAAACTCCATCTGTTCCCATTTCTCCTTTATAGGAGTTGGCAGTTGTAAATATTTTTTTACCTGCAGGTTCATTGTCTTCATTCGTAATAGAATGGTCAGATGGGCTAGTTGCATTTTGATAATTTGTATCAGTATTTGCAGCCATCACTAATCGAATATCAAAGGTTTGGTCCCCATCGGAAAATAAATCATCCTTGCCACTGACTGTAAAAGATTGTCTTTTGGCGGAGGTAGCACAATCAGCATCAGAAGCTTTCGCTCCTTCTACTTCGCTATTCACGGGGAAGGTGATTTGAGTAGGATTGATCAAATCACACTCGTTATAGGCAGCTTCTGTAGAGGAATAGGTCTTACAGCTAATGTTTAAAACCACTTCTTGGGATGGATTATTTCCACCCAAACAAACATGTACAGTGGCTACATTGCCTGTTCCTTCTTTTGGTGAACCTGTATGAGTAACATAAAATGCTTTTTCATCGTCGGTAGTAGCTGCGTAAATATCAATGGGATCATATGTCAAACCTCCCGAGGAAGTTGCCGTTGTGATTGTCCAATTTTGTGTGAGGTCAACGACAGCATCATCCACATGGGCCAAACCAATTCTGTTTGTGGCTCCTGTTTCCATAGTATTATAATTACTAGCATCGATCGAAACACTTGCAGGTACTGTTCCTTCTGATGTGTCACTGGACGTTAGACCAACAGAGACAGCACTGCCGGGAGAGGATTGGGTGATGAGCCAAATTTGAGTCGATCCTCCTTCCGCAGCACTAAGTTGATTGCCCATAGTTCCTAAAGGAGAACCTGAATAATTACAAGGTTGGATGAGATGTGTTCCATCATTGTCACAAGATCGAATGGTAACACTGGGTTTATAAACTGTCGTGCTATAGGTTGTGTCGGAGGAACTGACAGTAAATGAGACCGTATAATTTTGGTTACCCGAATTTGCCGAATCTGTTTTTCCGATAGCACGAAAAGTTTGATAAGTATTCCAATCACTTGGTGTAAACACCAATGAAGGAGTTTGGATTGTACATTTATTTCCGCAATCGGATGTAAAATTTAATGTAACATTGTTTGTTGGTTTGGATCGGAGTCGAATTTGAAAGTTGGAATATTTATCTCCGAATTGATTATTTTCATCTGTTGCAAAACCTGTTATTGCTGGAACGCTTGTACTTGCAGAATTGATAGTGGAACCACCGCTAAACTTTAGGACACTAAACCCTGGAACACTTTGGTCAAGATTGTAAACGACTACATTTCTAGGTTTGATTCCGCTATACTCGGAATCGGTGCTCGTTGTTTTTCCAAGTTCGATCGTATACGATTTTAAACCATCTAACTCTAAATCGTCGACAGAATCAACCCTGACCGTTTGGTCTGCACACCAATTTCCAGTTCCTGGACAAGTTCCAGGTGTAAAAGTTAATGTTTTGGGATTCGTAGTTCCTTCTCGATTCCCAACATTCACTGCATCAAAAACATCATTGATGGGAATGGTTACATTGGCTGAGGGAGCGGTTCTAAGTTTTACTTTAAAAGTTCCATAAGTAGTGGTCGCCGACGGGCCAGGTTCTTCCATAACGCGAATATTGGAAACCCTTACACCTGGAGCCTCATCATCTTCTAGTGATACAGAAATATCGCAGGCATCTTTATTGGAATAAGTTCCTGATGTTACTTTTCCATCCCCATCCTTTTGAACCATTTTTCCTAAGTCTACTGTCATTGGATCCACAACAGCGCTTCTATCACTATCGTTAACCACTGTAAATCGCAGACACTGCCTTGCCGTCAATCCGTTCCCTGTAAACGTAAGTTTTGATGGAAAGGCAGCAGGCCCAGGAACTGACTGTGTGGATGTGATTCTTGCGCCATAGTTTGAGGAAATTGATACTGGTATTTCAACAGATCCAGTAAAGGGAGAGTTAGGATAAATGCAGGTTTCGAAACTACTATATCCCCAATCGTTTTCTGTAGGTGCAGGAGTTATTCCAGAATCTTCTGTTGTACTAAATGACGCGGAAACATTGCCATCTTCCACTAGATCAATTTTTTTTGTCGTTATCGTTACGTCTGTCGAACAAACAGCAGTCGCCGTTTCCTTACCAAATAATTTATCAAACTGTTCGCTCAGTCCAAAGAGGAAAGTATCTCCTGCGGAAACTTGACCGCTACAATTTGGGACAGAAACTAAAAGTGAAAAGAGGAGGATCAAAGAGAATCGATTGTTTTGATAATGGTTCATATATAAATTCAGGCCACCGACGTTTTAGCTTAGTCAAATGTTTCGATTTATCGGAAGGGAGCAACGAAAATCCTAATAGAATCTAATTTTAGAAATATCATGATACATGGGTTAGCTGCCCCTTAAAAAATAGGCAGTTTGTAGTGGATTCTCAGGAGCTGTTTTAGTGTGTTCTCCTAATGTATGTGTCAACTTTATGTTATAGGAAAAGGCTTAGCCTTTGAATGGTGTTAATTTTACTTTCTATAATTAAACAATTGATTTCATCAATTGGTTCTAAAGATAAGGACTGTTGCCCTATGCTTAAATATAGATCTGTACACAAAGTTTTATTTTTGATCTGTTTCGTTTTTACCCTTTTGCATTGTAATTCAATGGAAAAACCGGAATGGACAGAGTCTGCGACCTTTCAAAAGTTCTGCGGTTGTGTCACAATCAAAGAAGAAAAAAAAGGCAACAACCACTTAGGTAGTTTGCCTGAAGGTGCTTTAGAAGAATTGGGCACATCTGATTATTTGGAAAAATTATACAAAGGTCTTAGAAGTGACTTTGAACATTCAGGAACTCCCTTTGAAGAAGCCGGAGGGAGTCTTGTTGGAAAAGGTGTCGAACTCAAACGAATTGAAGATGATGAAAAACGCCTTCGAGAACTATTAATCGTAATTGATGGAGACGTTGCCTTCCCATCAGGAAAATCGACTCTTACTCCCAAAGCAAAAGAACTGATCGCAAAAGTGGGAGATGCTATGGATGCTTATCCAGAAACAAATTGTAGGATTGGCGGACATACTGATAGTGTGGGTGCTTTTTCTATGAACCTAAAACTTAGTAAGGAACGATCACAATCCGTAAAACGAGAGTTAAAGTTAGTACATAAAATTGCAGAGGAAAGGTTTAAGGAAGTCGATGGTTATGCTGATTTACATAAAATTGTAGATACAATGCTTGCCGAAAAGAAAAACCGAAGAACAGAAATTTATGTAGGGACGGTTCGCATTGTTTACTAAGATCCGTAATTGTTTTTTATTTAGTGTATTCAATTATCTATTTTTAATTATAATTTTAGGGTTTGTTTTTCCAACTTTTGCGGAAGAAACCAAAAAAGAAATTCCTAATACCGAAATAAAACAGGAAGGTGCGGAGACCGAAAAAAAAACATCGGTACCTCTAGAAGATAGAGAAGATAACCAAACTCGAATGGATATATTCAACCATGTGTATGAACACCGACTTATGTTTCGCACAGGTTGGGGAATCGGAAAACTCTCTCCTGCAATTCTTAATGAAACAGGACCTGCTTGGTTTCAAAATTCTCTTTTTCGACAATTCACGGAACCAGGCTCTCCTCTTTCTATCCCATACAAACCAGTAAAAGATTTGGGTGTAAATTCTCAGTATTGGGACATTCGGTACGGATACAAAAATAAATTTGAAATCCAATTAGCAGAAGATACAACTCTGGGTGTTTATAGTCGTGACCTTCCTGCCTCTAATAACTTTTTTTCACCGAGAACGGATACTTATTGGGCCAGCGTATTTGAAGGAAACCGTTTGCTACGATTTGAAGGAGTAAGCCAACACCTTCGTTTTTCCTACACACATCCCTTCTCCAAAATTTTGATGATTGGTCCTTCTATCAATTTCCATCGTTATACGGAAAGAAATAATATCTCCTATGGTTCCTATTCTACAAGTAGAGCAGAAGCAACAGTTCCAAACAAAGCCACTTGGTCCATAGGCGGGGACGCAAACGCGGAATATTCGATGAAAGGGATTTTGCCTGGAATATTTGCTAAGTTTAAACTGAGAGATTGGTGGGAACTAAGGACCCGGTTAGAGTTATTAGACAGAAAGGGAAACTTTTCTGTGTTAGGTTCTCAAATCATCCAAGAAGCATTTAGTGATGGAAGTTCCAACTTAACAGGAGTGATCCCGGCTTACGGTGGAAAGGTAAGGGACAAAGGAACCATCTTAAACATAGAATCTTCTTTTCAATATTGTCGTTTTACTTTGGACATTGGAATGATTCGCCAAGATATCAAACGTAGTTACGAAACCTATTTGGGTGATACACTGGGTGGAGTTCCAAGAAGTGATTATTCCTCCAGAAGTGTATACATTGGATTTTCGGAAATGTCTGCCTCAGTCAAACATACGGTTACAGAATTTTACATTATGCCTGGAGTCTCCTTTTTTTACGACGCAGACAAAATTTACTGAATTCTTATTTTTTCCTTTGATTTTTCTTTCGTTAGGAACAATCTAATCAGTGATGCCTTATGTAATTTTTATTAGCTTTTTTCTTTTACTCACTTGCGGAAATTCTTCTGACCAAACAAACGCAGATGCCTCTTTGAAAAAGGAAGCAAATGAAACCAAACGGATCATTTTTTTTGGTGATTCTTTGACAGCAGGTTATGGGCTTATGGATTTCGAGGACGCATGGCCCCATGTCCTAACCAAAAGAATACAATCAGAGGGATATTCCTATCAAATGACCAATGCTGGTGTTTCTGGCGATACAACGAGCGGCGGACTCGGTAGATTGGAATGGGTTCTTGCGGAAAAACCATCTATCTTTGTTTTAGAATTAGGTGCCAATGATATGCTTAGAGGAATAAGTCCAAGTGTAACCAAAGAAAACCTTCGTTCTATGATTCGGCAAATTAAATCCCAATACCCAAACACCAAGATACTGTTAGTTGGGATGTATGCTACACCCAATATGGGGAAAAAATATGCGAGTGCCTTTAATTCTATATACCCAGAACTTTCTAAAGAAGAGGATGTGCCATTAGTGCCTTTTATCTTAGAAAAAGTGGCATCCATTCGAAAACTCAATCAAAAAGATGGAATCCACCCTACGGAAGCAGGCCATAAATTAGTGGCAGAAACAGTTTATCCTTATCTGAAACCTTTGATAGTGAAATAGAAGGGTCTATGAAATAGGCGTTAGCTGATAAGTATTTCCTCTAGCGCAAGGAAAGCATGATGGAGAGGAATTTTGCAAACTCTAAATCGAGGCCATTGCCGAAGCGGGTATCTGCTGTTATACGAAGTTTCGTGTTTATTTCCAAGCGTAATTTCCAATATTTAAGCCATCTTTTTTTGCGGCAGTAGCTAAATTATCGTCTGCGCTAAGGAAGAAAGTTTTTTCTTCTAATTCATTAAATAGGATAATTGCAGAAACGAGATGAATAGCATCGAAACCACGTAGTAGGTATTTTGAATGAATTCTTTCTAATTCCGAATTTATAGTATGATCAACGTTAATTTTGACAAGTTGATCCCAATCAGATTTGAATTGCTTTATGATATTTTCTTTTACCTTGTCAGAGAACTTTTCAATTTTTTGTTTTTTATTTATAGTCGCTAGTATTTCCGAGTATCCAACTTGTGAAATGGCTAGATATCTATTTTCCTTCCAAATATTTAAAACAGTATCTGAAGCATATTCATCAAAGTATTTTTTTACCAGAACGCTGGAATCTAAATAATAAAACATTAGCGGTCATTAAGTAAGATTTCTGATGCTGATATTTTTGACTTTATTGTAAGTGGCGCAGCCGATTTACTTTTTTTTTCTTTACTGGGGAGTTGTATTATACCTTTCTCAGCTAAAAGATACATTTTTTCAATTGTAGTTTTTTGTTTACTTGGTTCTTTGATTAGTCTAGCAATAGGCTTGCCATGTTCAGTAACTATTACTTCGTCTCCATGCCTTGCTTTATCGAGATACTCGCTGAGTTTTGCCTTTAAATCTCTCACTCCTACATAGATCATTATTTTTGCTCCGGAATTGTAGTTACAATTTTATGATAATGGTTACTTTATTCAATTGCAAGACGAAAAAAGTGTCAAATAGAGTATTTCTTATTTCACAGTCAAAGTTTGCAAACTTACGCATAACGAAATAGACTTAACTAAGTTCCTTGACCCTGAGTCCCAACGGGACGTTAGGGACTGGCATGTAGCTTACGAAAGCAAGGCGAATACTAGAAAGGGAATTAACTTTATGTTAAGTGTAATTTTGAGCTAAAGTATTGGTTTGAAAAAGCCTTTAATAGATTTTGCAATTTCTTCATCACAGGCCATGAAAGCCAAATACTAAACTAGATACCGAAGAATACACAGTTTCTTAAAAGCGCTTTTGAGGTGTCCAGATTATATCCATTCACAACTTACGGTTGATATACGGCTCGGTAGACTTTTTGTGTCACCTTTTCTGGATGAACTACCCAAGATTCTGCAACGGGAATTTTACGACTGGGACCTAAATCGGTTAGTTTTTTTGTGCGTATAAATGCATCGACTTTTTCTAGGTTGCCATTCCCTTCTGCCCAGATACGAATGGTGCCATTTTCTTGGACCAATTCTTCCACACGGGCTCCTAAATAAATTCTTACATTCATAAATCCATTTTCGTCGGTATCAAATTCGGAATAGGCAACTTGCGCAGATGTGATTCCTGTTTTGGCAAATTGGTTAAAATAGGTTTTTGTTTCCCAAATTCCATTTTGGTTTGTATCAGACCATTCTACTAATTTTTGTGTTTCTGGTCCAAACCACAACCTACGTACCGGTAGTTTTGTTTTGGGATCCCTCCATTCATTAAACAAGGGAAAGGTCTTGGATTGGTCTTCTAAATCGCCGTAGATCCAAGCTAGGTCATGATAGAGGTCTCCCTCTTCTTTGGTGGCAAGGAAAAACCCAAGACCTAAGTCTTTCCATTGGATGATGGCTTGGTTTTTCACTTCTGTAAATTTTAAGGGAGAGCATGTAAAATAAAGACAGAAAGAGATGATACTAAAGATTTTTTTCATATTGGGAAAAATGCAGAGCCAAGTTGTGTAGGTAAAACAAAAAAACCGGCCACTAGTGTGACCGGTCCTTAAAAACTGAATTTCTTAAGAAATCTTAGAACTCAGTGTTAAGAGTTGCACATTTTGTAGTTGCAGATGCAGAAGATCCGTAAGTACAAGTTTTAGAAGTAATGATTGTTGGAGGGCTTGAAATTAGACCAGTAACTCCTTCAAGATCAATATTTTTCATAAGGTTAACGCAGCTTGTTGCGCCAATCGCATTAGCATAAGCAATAGCTGTAGATAGAAAATATTGTTCCAAATTTCCTGGCTTCATAGCGGCAATTTGTGCATCAGTTCTACTATCAGTATTTTTTAAAGTTAGTGCAGTTTCAGTTACAAGGTTACCTACAGTGAATGCTCTTTGTTTCTCAACATCTGCAGCAAAAGTAGCATCAGATTTGTTGTTAGAAGTTGTGATTAAGTTGTCAAGTTGAGTTGTTGCAATAGCTGCAGAAGAATTACAAGATGCACCTTGGCTTGTGTAATAACCTAGAACTTTTGTTTTTACTGATTTAATACTTTCTTCATATTCAGCTTTAGTTGAAGCAACTTTACAACCACCTTTTGGAACAGATGTGATTGTTGCAGAGTAAGATGTTGAGCTGTTTCTAGTAACAGTAGCACAGTTACCGCTTAATTGGTCATTTGCATAAAGCAATAGTGCAAGTACAGTGTTGTCGTCTTTTTCTTCTTCTTTACAGTTACCAAAAACCGCAGCTACGAAAAGTAGAGCGAGGAGGATAGATGTTGTTTTTTTCATTCGTGTTTCCTTATGGAATATTATCGCCGTTTGCCAGCGGGTACTAGTTAGTCGCAGATATGAAAATTGTGTCAAGAGAATTCGGTTTAAATACGCAATTTTTTGTGAACCTTGCAAATTTTGACATTTTTGCATCCATACAAGGATTATGCGGTGGCATAGAATCAATCTAAAACAGGTTGGAGCCTCAGACTTTCGTAGGTAGAAAATAACCTTACAAAACTCAATTTCAAGCAATGGGCCATTGAAAATTTGGTAATAACAAGTGTTGCTGGGTCGGAAATGGAAGAAAATATGAGGAATCCAAAGGTAGATTTTGAAAATTTCCCATAATATTTGTTTTTCGGAGATCCTCTTCGAGGGATTTCCATAAATGAATCCTTCAATTGAGTTCGCTGTTCGCTAATTGTTACAAGCTGGTCCGTTTTTCCGAAAAGAGGATTCTAGGTTTTTGGTTTCGGACGTAAGGTTTCGCATATAAAGAATTACTGATGATACAAACAACCTTCCCTAAAAGGAACACTGTTATCTTTTTTATGGAGAGAAGGAATGTAGCAACTAATGGTACATATGGGAAGGTTATTTTGGATTACTGGAGATGACACCCGTTAGATGGTAGACTCGTTGGGAACAAAACTCGGTTCCCTATATCGGGGATCTGGTCCTAAATCTTTCCCTCGATTTTCCTCTTTCCTTTTTGCCTTTTTTCCTTGCCGATTTGCCCCAATTCCAAATGATGGTTTCACAAACCTTCTGCGGGAATAGCTCAGCGGTAGAGCATCTCCTTGCCAAGGAGAGGGTCGCGGGTTCAAGTCCCGTTTCCCGCTAATGAAGGTACGCTTCTTTTTCTTTCCACTACACTCTCTTTATTTACACTGGATATAATACGATGGAATTTACGGCAAAAAAAAATAACAACGCAACTTGTGACCTCAGCATTCAATTTACCGCTGAAGAAGTCCGCACTGCCTACTCTAAGGCTTACAAAAATGCATCTGAAAAAGTAAAAATCCCCGGGTTTCGACCTGGAAAAGCACCTCTGAATATGGTCGAAAAAGTTCTTGGGGATTCCGTAATGGATGATGCAGCCAACATTATGCTCAACCAAGCAATGGCAGATTTGTTTGATAAATTGGAACACAAACCAATTCGTCTGCCCCAATTCCAAATGGAAACCTTCGATAAAAATACAGGTGCCAAAGCCAAAGCCACTTACGACACCAAACCGGAAGTCACCTTACCTAAGTTGAAAAAGATCAAAATCCAACCAAAAGAAATTAAAATTTCTGATGCGGACATCCAAAAAGAATTAGAAGGAATTCAAAAAAACATGGCTCGTAACTCTTTGAAAGAAGAGGGAGAACCGGTAGAATCCGCAGATCTTTTGGAAATCAATTATAAGTTCAAAGAAACTGACAAAGAATACCCAGAACAAGGGCAAGTGGGCAAATTCCAAATGGGTGCTCCTCAGAACCCACCAGGTTTTGAAACGAACCTTCTTGGAATGAAATTAAACGAAACCAAAGAGTTTTCTTTTACTTACCCTGACTCTTACCCACAGTCTCCTGAGTCTGCGGGAAAAACCATTGTTTATACTGTGACTGTCACAGCGATTTATAAAGTGACTTATCCTGAAATCAATGATGACTTTGCATCCGAAGTGGATGGTTCTGCCAACTTACAAGAGTTAAAAGAAAAAACCAAAAAACAACTAGTTGAAATTTTCGGAAACGCGCTCACAAAACGTGCCACTGACGATGCTTACAATGAAATCATCAAAGAATCCAAATTCATCATTCCTGAGTCTTTGATTTACGAAGAAACAGAAACCGTATTCCAAAACTTTATGCGTGAATTTGGCCTTCCTGTATCTTCGCTTGCCGACTACGCAAAACGATTGAATAAGGAAGAAAAAGAAGTTCGCGAATCTTTCTCAAAAGCGGCTGAAAAACGCATCCAAACCTATATTTTGAAGCAGAAAATCGCGGAAGACCACAAAATCCAGATTTCTGACGAAGAAGTAGAAGCGGGTTACGAAAAAGAAGCATCTGCCCAAGGAATTCCTGCCGAAACTCTCAAAAAAGAAGTCCAAAAACAGAAGGCGGAAACCTACTACCGTGACAAATTCCTGTTTGATAAAATCGACGAGTTTGTATACGCTGAGGTAGAAAAGAAGTCGCCTAAGACTATTTCAACAGAAGATGCTGAGAAAATTCTTAGCGGGAAAGAAGAGTAAACTATGTCTACACTCATGCCTTATGTCATCGAACAAACAAGCCGTGGCGAACGCCAATACGATATTTTTTCGCGGCTTTTGAAGGACCGGATCATTTTTCTTGGATCTGCTATCGACGAAACCTATGCTAATGTCATTTCGGCACAGCTTTTGTTTTTAGAGGCTGAGAACCCTGACCGTGACATCTATCTCTACATCAATAGCCCTGGTGGGTATGTGAGTTCTGGCCTTGCCATTTACGATACCATGCAACTCATCAAACCTGAGGTAAGGACCCTTTGTATTGGACAGGCTTCTTCTATGGCAGCACTCCTTCTTGCGGGTGGGGCCAAAGGTAAACGTTCCGCACTTCCTAATTCTAGAATTATGTTACACCAACCTTATGGTGGAGCGGGCGGACAAGCATCCGATATCGAAATCTCTGCGAAAGAAATCATCAAGATCAAAGACAAACTCATCGATCTTTATGGAAGGCATACAGGAAAATCCTCCGACCAAATCCGTAAAGACACAGAAAGAAATTTTTTTATGAGTGCCGATGAAGCCAAAGAATACGGCGTCATTGACAACGTCATCCAAGAACGCAAACAGATGCCACAAGCTTAATAAGAGGGGCTACATCATGACCAAACGTCCAAGCCAAACGGGTAATTCCAGAGAAAAATTACATTGTTCTTTCTGCGGAAAGGCCCAAGATGAAGTAAGAAGGCTTGTCGCTGGTCCTGGTGTTTACATTTGTGATGAGTGCATTTCCTTATGTAATGAAATCATCGCAGAAGAGCCGCAAGGTGGGGAAAAAACTGCCATTGTCGGTGACATCCCTAAACCAACTGAAATTAAAAAAATCTTAGACCAGTATGTGATTGGACAAGAACAAGCTAAAAAAGCCTTGTCTGTTGCTGTTTACAATCACTACAAAAGAATCTTTCATAACGAACGTAAGGCGGGAGACGTGGAATTGGAAAAATCCAATATCATGCTCATTGGCCCTACTGGTTCGGGAAAGACTCTCCTTGCACAAACTCTAGCTCGTATTTTAAAAGTTCCTTTTGCCATCGTCGATGCCACGGCTCTTACGGAAGCGGGGTATGTGGGAGAAGATGTGGAAAACATCATCCTCAAACTCATACAAAATGCAGACAATGATGTGAAACGTGCGGAAATGGGAATCATCTACATCGACGAAATTGATAAAATTTCTCGTAAGTCGGATTCTGCTTCCATCACTCGTGATGTGAGTGGGGAAGGGGTCCAACAAGCACTTCTCAAAATCATTGAGGGAACGGTTGCCAATGTGCCACCACAGGGGGGGCGTAAACACCCTCATCAGGAATACATTCCAGTAGAAACCAAAAACATCCTCTTTATTTGTGGGGGGGCGTTTGTTGGCCTAAGTGACATCATCAAACAACGAGTTGGTGTAAAATCAATCGGATTCCATTCCAACGAAATCGTAAATGACAAAGGTCGTAAAATTGAAGAAGGGGAATCTGTGGTTCACCATGTGATTCCAGATGACCTAATGAAATTTGGTCTGATCCCAGAGTTCATTGGCCGACTTCCGATCATTGCCACTCTGGATGAACTCACTATAGAAAGTTTAAAATCCATTTTTACGGAACCAAAAAATTCACTTCTCAAACAATACCAAAAGATGTTTGATATTGAGAATGTAAAACTCAAGTTTACTGAATCTGCCATTGAAGCCATTGCCCAAACGGCAATTAAACGGGAAAGTGGAGCCCGCGGACTCCGTGCCATCGTAGAAGAAATTATGATGGAACTCATGTTTCAAATTCCATCCCGTAAGGATGTATTGGAAGTGGTTGTGACTGATGAAACAGTTCTTAAAAAAGACGCACCAATCACCATTCTGAAAGGCGATATCGAAAAAATCGCATAACTGTTCTAAATACAATTTCTGGATTTAAAACCTTAAATTTTGGATCTAGAGAAAGGATTAAAAACCTATCGGACCGATAGGTTTTTCTTTTTTAGGAGTAATTTATGTTAGGTTCCAGTCACGTAAAAAACAGATCCCTGCAATTTTCTTTACCATTTATAATTCGATTTCAATTGCTTATTTTCTATTTTTGTTTAGGGTTCTCTTTTTATCACTGCCATTTTGAAAAAATTCCCGAACCAAATATTAATCCAAAGGACCAAACGCAAATCCTAGATTCTAATGTTTTTCCCTCTCATTTAGAGTGGAGTAAAATCAAAGAAACCGTTTGGATCCATCGCAGTTTCGGGACCTTTGGCGGAAAGGTATATTCTGCCAATGGACTTGTGGTTCTATCAAACAAAGGAGCTGTAGTGATTGATACCCCTTGGACCGAATCACAAACAGAAGAATTATTTTCTGATATCAAAACCAAGTTCCAAAAAGAGGTTTTGTTTCTTCTTGTGACCCATGCGCATGACGACCGTATGGCGGGAGTTCCTTTATTTCACAATCGAAACATCCCCGTTTATAGCACTTCCTTAACAGCGAAATTAGCAAAGGAAAGAGGGTTGGGAAAAACAAATCCCATCCTTGACATCCAAACAAGATTTTCTTTGGGCCAAGAGTCAGTTGAAGTTTTTTTTCCAGGTCACGGACATTCAGCTGATAATATTGTGGTTTGGCTTCCTGGTACTCATATTCTTTTTGGAGGTTGTCTTGTGAAGTCACTAGACGCAGAAGACTTAGGAAATACCAAAGAAGCAGATCTAAACGAATGGCCCAATTCAGTGAAGCGGGTCTTATCTCGTTATCCAGATGCCGAGGTCGTAGTGCCAGGGCATGGTGACTGGGGGAAGTTGGATTTACTTCGCCATACAATTCGTTTACTTGTTACGCCTAACCACTAAAATTGAAAGTTTTTCCATTGGGTTTGAGAGATTTCTTTCAGCACCTAGGGCGCTCATTTTTTTGGCAATGGCAAGTAACATCTGTCTAGAGGAACTAGGCCTTAAATCCAAAAGATAATCCACAAACTCTTCCATAATTTCAAAGGATGTGAGTCCAAATTGAGTAAGTGTCCTGTCACTGGCCCAAACCAAATAATCCCCAATTTCGATTCCATCAGCCATAGAAAGTGGGTGTTTGTGGTTGGGATACCAATGGTCGTCTCCGCTTCCTTCGATCACTTGGATTCCGTGCTCTGAAAATTGGAAGATAGGCATATCCATATAGTGCAAAAAAGACATTTTGTCTTCTTTGTTTTGAATCACAAAGGCAGAGATTTTTAATTTTAAAAATGTAAATTGATGGAGTGCTGATTTTAGTTTTTCTAAAATTTCATCTGTGGAAAAAATACCATCTCCCAAAGAAGAAATGATCCCATGAATATAAACTTTTTCAGAGGATTCTAAAATCCCGGGTTCCATATGCCCTGCAAGGATTCCAAAAATTCCATCTTTGGCCCTAACAATTCGAATGTAGTCAGCTCCCGCATAACGCATAACCGATGGAAAAACTGATACATCGAACCCATGAATTTTTGGAATATGAATGTCGGGAATTTGTTTATTTATGGAAGCTGCTTGGTTCGTTTTCCAATCAAATTTGTTTTCGAATTGTTCTTCGCCGAAACTTTCATCTCCCTGAAGAAGGGTAAATCGAACTGATTTGTAGATTTTGTATTCTTCCGAATCTTTATTTAGTTTTTGAATGTCTTTCGGGAGTTCAGTATCTTGGATGTGAGCTATGACATGAAGAATATATTGGTATAAAAATCCCAGGAAATAATAAGTTAAAAATCCAAGAAGGAGTGAAAATACAAAAGAGGAATAAATTCCCACCAAATTGAAGTTAAGTGCATTTTCTCCTTTGGGGTTTTGCCAATGAGTAAATGTAAATTCTGCAAATAAAAAATGAATGAGGAAAAAAAGAAAACTAATGATACCTAAGAGTACAGGAAGTTTAACTCGAAAACTCATTTGCGATCTGTTGTTTCCAATACTTTCATAATGATAGCAGAAAGAAAGAATAGAAAACTAAGAGGAACGAGTAACATCAACATAGAAAAAACATCGGGGCCTGGTGAAAGAACTGCAGACACAACGGAAATGATAAGGACTGCTTCCCTCCATCGCGAAATCAAAAACCGGGAAGAAAGGATTCCAATCCTACCAAGAAGGATGAGAACAATTGGTAATTGAAAGGAGGCACCAAACACTAGGTGCAAATTAAAAAACAAATCATAATACTCGTCAATCGGTAAATACGGATCCACTCCATCGGGTCTAAGAACCACAAGGAAAATCCTAAGGAAGTTTTCGAATACGGTAAACCAACAGAGCGCTAGTCCCGACCAAAAGAGTAAGGTAGAAAATAGGATGATGAATTTACCCCATTTTTCTGTCCTTGTGTCCACAGCCGGTGCAATGAAACCCCAAAGGATGTAGAGTAAAAATGGTAAAGAAACAAGGACCGATAAAATAAAAGAGGTTTTGAGATAAATCAGAAACGGAGCCATCAGCTGGATCTGAAAAAAATGGGCATCGGGTCCTAAAACAGATTTGTAGGGTTGGATGAGAATGGTATGGATTTCACTTCCAAAATATAAGGTGGCTATCATAAAAACAGACACCACTAAAATGGAATAAATCAGCCTTTGGCGGAGTTCTTCTAAATGATCCCCCAGAGACATATACTTTTCCCTGGTTTCGGAACCCTCGGGTAATGGGAGTACAGTTCTTTTTTTCCCGGCCAAGGTTTAAATCTTATGCTTTTTTCTTTTTTCCGGATTTGGAAGCGCCCGAAGAAGCTGACTTTGGCTCTTCTTGGGGAAAACTGGTTTGTGTTGGTTCGTCTTCCTGTCCCGTTAAGGATTTACGAAATTCTTTGATTCCCGAACCTAAATCTTTTGCAAGACTGGGAAGGCGTTTTCCGCCAAAAAAAAGTAACGCTAAGAAGACGATGAGTGCAATCTCCCAAGGTCCCAAATTAAAAAAAGCAATAGGTGCTTGAAAAGAAAACGGATTGGATGGCATATTTCCCTCTTAAGGCAAGAGTTATGCAAACGAATCTAGAAGCAAGCGGAATGATAGAATTCTTTAAGGTCTTGCCCAATCTATTTTCCGGTGGAGTGTATTTAACAGATCCAAAATCCGGGAAAATTTTATTTTCTAACGATTTTTTTAAAAACAATTTGGGTTGTCACAAAACCACCGAGGAATGTTTGGAATCCGATCTTTTACAATGGGTCGCAGAAGAAGATAAAGCCAATTTTAAGGAACAGTTTCTTATCCCAAATAAACATTTTGATCGGGACACCATCCAAGGCGATTACCGATTTCGAATGCCGAATGAAATTTTAGTTCGTTGGTTTCAGTTCGAAAAACGAAAAGTAAACATCCCGAATATGGATTCGCAATTACAAATTGTTTTTGTTCGCGATGTGACCAATGAAAAAACAAACGAAATCAATATTGTCGAACAAATTCAGTTTTTTCTTGGACTCTTTGAAAATGCATCTGTAGGAATGGCTCTACAAGATTGGGAAGGTGGATATTTTCGTATCAATCCAAGGTTTACGGAAATCACAGGGTATAGTTTTCAAAATTTAACAGATTTGAATATCAAACGGATCAAAGGGGAACCTATATCTGAAGAAGAGATGGAGTATTTTGGTTTTTTTAAAGAAGGGGTAGAAGAGTCTCGTTTAACAAGAAAAGATGGTAGGCGTATTAATGTATATAGACGGATCAGTGCTTTTCGTAATTCACAAGGAAAACCAGATTTCTATTATGTTTTTTTGGATGACGTGACTGAAAAAAAACAACTCGAATCCTATCAGTTGCATTCACAAAAAATGGAAACTATCGGTAGTTTGGCGACTAATATTGCGCATGATTTAAATAACTATTTACAACCAATACATGTGTTTTCTCAGTTAGGTGAAGAACAAATAAAATTGGGGAAATATGACGAATCAAAAATTTTAGAATATTTGGGAAAAATTAGAATGGGAGCAGATAATGCCCGTTCAATGATCCATCGGATCATCCAATATTCAAAGGCAAAAGACGAAAATTCCTCCGCAAAAATTGAAATATCTTCGGTGATCGAGTCTGCCATTCCTCTTGTAAATGCAGGGTTACCGAAAAATGTAGAAGCTCAATTCGATTTTTATAAATTTCCTCTTTATACAAAGTTGGATGCGGTTCGGTTTTCCAAAATTCTATGTGAATTGACTTCTGGTGGACTTCTGGTTTGGGATGATCGGAAAAGGGGACTTGTTCGAATACAAACTTCGCCCGCGGATGAGTTTAAACTTTTGGTATCTATGGAATTTACCGGGCTTTCTTTACCTAGTCTTTCCGGTTTAAATACACTGGACTTTGTCAATTTTGGCGAGGAAGAATTCCAATGGACGGGCATGCAACTAATCAATCGTTATGTGAAAAATTGGGGAGGTGAGTTCTATATCGAAAAACCAGAACCAATGACTGTTCTAATCCATATTTATTTGCCTTTAGAGGAAGGGCAGAATCTATTCGGTGCAAAGAAAACAAACCAAGAAAATAAACCTAAAGATGTTTGGTCAGTGATTTCTGAAAAAGAAATTTGGGTGGTTGAAGATGATGAAGCAGCTAGTGAAGCGATTAGTTTTGTTCTTTCGCAAAAACAAATTTTTCCTCAAGTATTCCGAACGGCAACTTCAGCTTTGGAAAATTTAAAAAATAAAGTTCCTGATTTTATTTTGTCTGATTACCGAATGCGAGAAATCAATGGCCTAAGTCTCATTCGAAATATAAAGAAGGTAAATCCAAATCTATCGGCGATTCTTTATACAGGAAATATGGAAGGACTTGATTCGGAAGAGTTGGATAAAGAAGGGATATTGGTTCGTTCGAAACCAATATCCGTAGATGAACTTTATGAAACGATATTGT
This sequence comes from Leptospira montravelensis, assembly GCF_004770045.1. Classification (NCBI taxonomy): domain Bacteria; kingdom Pseudomonadati; phylum Spirochaetota; class Leptospiria; order Leptospirales; family Leptospiraceae; genus Leptospira; species Leptospira montravelensis. Next base: position 88,268 of record NZ_RQFO01000001.1, on the reverse strand, counting down.
TATCGTTTGGTTTTCTTTGATTTTTTTACTTCTTCTGCACCTGTCGTATCTTTGATAAACTGAATGAGTTCTTTTTCGATTAGTTCTTTGTCTGATTTCACGTATTTGGAAAGCAAAACATGGGCTCCGTTTTCAATTTTTAAAAGTTTGTTTTTGGGGTTGTGATTTGGACCCGATTGAATTTGATCGAAGACATGTAACATAGCAGGAACAGAGGCAACAAAATCATGGTCTGTTTCTGATTTATAGTAGTACATGAGTAAGGTGGGAGCTGTAATGCGAGGGAACGGATTGTCTTTGTCTACAAATCGTTTTAAATCTAAAAGATTTTGAATGGCACCATAATACTGGTCTAAATACCAAAACTTTCCCGATTCATCTTTTGGGTCGGTTTTGGAAATACGCATTTCGCCTTTGATAGCATTGATAAAAGATTTTCCCCAATGAAAACGAAACATATGCGCACTAGGATCATCAAAATCATAAAATGGAGAAGCAAGGACAAGGGAATCCACAAGCTCTGGATGTTTTGCTGCTAAATAGGAAGCAATGTTTCCACCCATACTGGTTCCAATGAGAACAGTTTTTTGTCCGAGTTCTCTTGCATAAATCAGACTATCTTCTGCATCTTGCAAGTATTTTTGAAACTGAGTATTTAAGTGGTCTTCGGGATTCGTTCCATGTCCTGGCAGTCTTAAATAATAAGTATTGGCACCGAAGTATTCGGATAATAAGTTTGTTACCTCTTCACCTTCCCCACGACTAGCACCAAAGCCATGTATATAAACTATGGCAATGGGAGTTTTTTCTTCCGAAACACGGATGAGAAGTTCCTCGTTGTTTGGCCTTGTATTTTCGCTGAGGCTGGTCTTCAGTTCATTTTGGTAAAAGGATTCAAAATTTTCGAATTTCCGAGAGGAATCATAATTGTATTCACTGATAGACCAGTTGTAAGTGGATACTAGGAATGCAGAAAGAATGAGAGTGATGGCTATCACCCATTTGATTATTATTCTCATCGAGGTTCTCTTGTTACGAAAGATAAATATAACAAATGCAGGATTTCTGTTTCTAATTCAAGTCAATTTGTTTGTTTTCTGTCACAAACCGACAGAACCCATCCGACTCTGGATGACACCTCCACCAGAAGTAGCAAAAACTGCTGCTGTTTATGGAGAGATTCGAAATCCTTTTGAAGTGGATGTGGAGATTCGAAACATCGTCAGTAATCAATACAAAACAGTTGAGTTTCATGAAACCTCCATCGACAGCGAGACACAAGTTGCCAGGATGCGTAAGAAGGATTATCCGATCCTTTTAAAGGTAAATCAATCAATCCAGTTGATGCGGTCGGGAAATCATCTGATGTTATTCGATAAAGGGAATATTTCTGGAAATTTAAAATTGGAAATCCAATTTTCTAACGGAGAAAGTCGAACGGTAGTTGTGGAAATGAATCAATAATGAAAAAAAATATAGTCTTAATTTTGTTAGTTGGAATATCAATGTTACGATGTGGTTCGAGTTTAGAATTCACAGAGCTCCCGATTGGTGGAAATATTGAAGCAAAAGATAAATCGGGACAATTAGTGTCTTTTAAATCGTTTCAAGAACCAGTTCTACTAGTTTTTTTTGGATATACTTATTGTCCTGATTTTTGTCCTAATACTTTGGCAAAAATAAAAGCAGCCGTAGAACCGCTTTCATCTGAGGAAAAAACTAAATTCAAAGTTGTTTTTATCTCTGTAGATCCTGTGCGTGATTCTCCAGAGACAACAACAAAGTATGTACAATTTTATTTGCCACAATCGATTGGACTTTCTTTTTCGGAAGGCACAACGAATCAAATTCTAAAACAATACGCTGCCTATGTCCAAAAAACAGAAGATGGCCAAAGTTTTGACCATTCTACCTACATTTATGTTTTGGACAAAAATCGTAAGACAAGAAAGTTAATCAAGTCTACTGATCCCAAAGAAGTTATCACAAAATCGATACTTACTTTAAGCGGCAATTCCGTTTAAGCGAAGTAAGGCATCAATTTCCGGATCTCGACCGTAAAAGTCGCGGAAAAGATCCATTGCGTTCCCAGAGCCACCTTTTTCTAAAACCGTTTTTCTGAAATGGGCAGCATGTTCTAAATCGAATACACCTTTATCAACAAACGAATAGTAGGCGTTTGCTGAAAGAAGTTCTGCCCATTTATAGGAATAATATCCTGCTGCATATCCACCGGCAAAGATATGTGTGAAAGAATTTTGAAATTTATTATAAGCTGGCGGAAATACCACCGAAAATTCTTTTCTAACTTGGTCTAAAATTTCCTGAACTCGAGACTCCGTTGGTTTTTCTAGATGGATCAACATATCAAACTTCGCAAATTCAATTTGTCTAACTACTCCCATCGCTGACATAAAATTTTTGGCCTTAACCATAGTTTCGATATAAGAACTTGGGATTGGTTCCTTCGTTTGATAATGTTTAGCGAAAAGCTCCAATACTTTTGGTTCATAAGCAAAGTTTTCTAAAAACTGAGAAGGGAATTCCACTGCATCCCATTCCACCCCATTCACTCCACTGACAAAGGCTTCGTTGACACGAGAGAGGAGGTGGTGTAGTGCGTGACCTAATTCGTGGAAGAGAGTGACCACATCGCTTGGTCGTAGAAGTGAAGGTTGTGTTTCGGTTGCTTTAGGGAAACTGGCTACAACAAAGGCAACAGGAAGTTCTTTTTTTCCTGTTTCGTCTAGGAAATGAGGTTTCCAATTGTGCATCCATGCCCCACCTTTTTTTTCGGTTCGGACTTCTAAGTCTAAGTACAAACGAGATCTTGTTTCTCCATCTACGACTAAGTCATAACAGAGGACAGACGGTTCCCAGACGGAAGTGTTTACTTGTTTGAATTGAATTCCTAAAAGTTTTTCTAAAAATAAAAAAGTTCCTTGGATGACTGTTTCTTTTTCTAGATAGGGTCGGTAAATTTCCTCATCATAAGAAAAGGATTCCTTTTTTAATTTTTCAGAGAAATAGGTAAGGTCCCAAGGTTCTAAATCGGTATGTCCCAAATTTTTGGCAAAATTTTTAATTTCGTTTAATTCTCGTAATGCGATAGGTTTTGCTTTTTTCCCAAGATGGTCTAAGAATTCAATAACTTGTTCGGGAGTATCTGCTACTTTGGTAGCCAAACTCAAATGAGAAAAAGTAGGGAATCCAAGGAGTTTTGCTTCTTTGTCTCGGAGTTCTAAAATTTCTTCCATTAGTTTTCCATTTTCTGGTGCTCTTGTACAATACCCATCATAGAGCTTTTTTCTAATTTCTCTATTTTCGCCATAGGTCATATAAGCAATGTAAGATGGGAATTGTAGGGTGAATTTATATGTTCCATCCTCTTGTTTGGCTGAAATTTTTTCACTTTCAGGAAGGCCTTTTACTTCTTCTTCGGAAAGGTAAAGGGCAAAGGCATTGGTAGCATTTAAAACATTTTGTGAAAATTGGTTAGAGAGGTCTGATGAACGAATGCGAAGTTGTTTGAGTGCTTCTTTTGTTTTGATATCAAGTCCTACACCAGACAAACGGAAATCACGGATTTCATTTTCCAAAACTTTGGATGCTTCGTGGTTTAGATTTTTTTCTGAGTTTTGAATTTTTAACAAAGCTGAAAATATCTCTTCATTTTGTCCAAGGTCGGTATAATACTCACTGAGGATCGGTAAAAGTCGACTATAGATTGTTTGGCTCTCTTCATTATTTTTTACTGAATTGAGATGGGAAATTTCTGTAACTAAATCACTAAGTTCGGTTTGGATTCTTTGGTAAGGTTTAACAAAGTTTTGAAAGTTAGGTTTGTCTATTTGTAATAGTGTTTGGATGAAGTTTTTGTTGGACTCCATTTTTTCTAAAATGGCTGATTCTTTTTTTGGGAGATTTTCAGAATGAAATTCAGGAAACATAATGGCCTCTATTGTTTTAGACTCGATTTCAAATAGTTCTCTGTCAGTTTGGAAGCAGAGGGAAAGGATGCTACCTGAAAAAAGTAAAATTGTTTTCTTTGATGGGGTTTGCCATTTGTGTATGGGTTCGGTCCAGTTTCTTTTGAAAAGGAACCAAAAAGAAAATTTATACTTTTCTGCGATTGGTTCTGAAGTTTTCCATTCTCTAATCCCCATAAACATGGTTTCCAAACTCCCCGATAGTATCCTCTATTGGAAAGAAGGGGAGTTATACGTTGAATCCGATGCTATTTTGCAATTGGTTACTGAATTAAAATTCCCTTGGTTTTTGTTGATTGGATTTAGGTTCGTTCCTCGATTTATTAGAAATTTCCTCTATAGGTACATTGCCAAACATAGATACAACTGGTTTGGTAAAGCGGAAGTTTGTATGATCCCTTCACCAAACATAAAAAAACGATTCTTGGATTAGTTTTTCTTTGTAGTAACCAGTCTAAGGGTAAGTTTTTTATTGCGATCGTAGGCAAAAATCGAAAACGGTTCTCCGATTGTTTCCCATCCAATTCCTAGTCCTTTCCAAAGTAAATAATCGGATTCAGTGACAAGGATATAACCTTTAGTGGTTTGTATTTCTTCCCAATTCATTTCATGAATGGGCCTATGGTAATAATAGGCAAAACTTGGAATCCCTAGACCACCAAAGGTATGTAAGGTTTCTTTATGAGGAACCAAAATTTGAATTTCACTTGCAACCTTTTTTGTTTCCTTTCTGAGTTCAGAAAACTTTGGAAGGATCACAAAAGATAAGACCGCAATCATAACCAGAGAAACAGTCAAATACAACCGAAACATATAGATTTGATTATGTTTTCTTGAAAGTTGGTCACCGAGAAGGATGGCAAGGATTGGATAGGCTGCTAATGGATAAGATGGAAGTTTACTAACCAAACCTTCGTAAAAGATCCAAGAAAAACCAAGTCCTATGAGTAAAAATCGTTTTGGTGTAAACGGAGAATCGATTCCTTTCCAATTCCAAGGAAGTAAGTTTATAAAAAGTTTTAAACCTCCTGTTTTTAAATACGCCAACAATTTCCATCCATTTTCATTTAAAAAGGAAAGATAAATTCTAGTCCAAGGGAAAAGTGTAATGGCAAATAACATAAGATAGGTGCCAGGGGGACCTGATTGTCCAAATACAGGATCTGTCGCTCGTCGAAAAATATACCAATCCAACATCCATCGGATTAGAATCCCATTGTCTTTTTGCCAAGAGAAATATCCCCAAAGAAAAAGTGGGAGTAGGGAAATAGGAAACCATAAAAAAGGACTTAGTTTCCAAATTCTAAAACGGATTTGATTCAGGCTTAAAAGTAGGACACAAGTTCCCCCAAGGAAAATAAGAATAGGAGGTCCTTTTACAAGCAGACCCAAACTCACGGAAAGCCAAAACAAAAATACAAATCGTTTTTTATTAGATAATATCCAGTGGTAAAGAGAAACATAACCTAACATACTTAAAAAAACTAAAAGGGAATCTACTAAGGCAATTTTTCCATTCAGAGGGAAATAGAGTGAAAAACTTAGAATACTGAATGCATACAAAGCCGTTCTTTGTCCGTACATAACATTGGTAAGGTGGTATGTTAGTAAACCTGTTCCCAGAATACAAAGTGCAGGAAATAAACGTAAGGCCCATTCTGAAGGTCCGAATATTTGAAAAAGAAAAGAGGTAATCCAAAAATGGAGAGGTGGTTTTCTGTGTGGAGTGGAATAAGGAAAATTCATAGAAAGGTAATCCCCTGTTTCCATCATGGATCTAGAAAAACCTGCATAGGCAGCCTCATCTTGATCAACTAGGGGAGAGGAATTCCCATAAAACAAAAAAACTACCAATACAAAAAGTAGTAAAAGAAAGGTGCGGTGGACAGAAAAGAATTTCACAGTCTCAAGAGAGAAAACCAGACCTACTTTGTCAAAGCAGAAATGTACCTGGTGTTTTGTATTCATTTTGTAACAAAACTGGAATCAAATTGGAAAAAAAGATATATAGAATTTTCTTATGCTTTTCAATGTTCCGGGTTCCATTGCCTATGCAGATAACTCAATAGCAGTGCGTCCCTCCCTCTGGAAATACAGATATGTATTAATTTTATTATCTTTATTGGGGATATTGATTGTTTACCAACTAGCAGTTGTATTACTCCTTAGAAAGTCGATTGTTTTGCCAGCTTCCTCTTTTCAAGGTACAAAAATAATTAATCCATACCAAAATTGGATTGGGGACGGACAGGAAAAAATATCCCTACACACTCATTCCAATGAGGTATGGTTTACCCCAGAGAGACATACTGTAAATGAAATCCAATCCGAATACAAAAGAGATGGATTTTCCAATGTTGCTATCACTGATTATGGGCAAGTTTCTGAAACGGAAAATCAAGAATATATCCGTGGAATGGAATGGGGACAAAATTTAAAAAAACGTCACTTACTTGCCATTGGGATTAAAAAATCTTTTTATGATTATTTTCCTATATATGCGAGTCGCGAAAATCTGAATTGGGTTATGGATCGCATGAAAAAGTTAGGTGGTTATGTAGTTGTTTCGCATCCAAAACTATTCGATTCGTTTTCAAGGGAAGAACTTTTGGCAATTGATGGATTTCAAGCAGTAGAAGTATATTCGCCGTTTGGCGATGATCCAAAGATATTGGATTCTCTTCTTAGCCAAGGACGAAACATACATTGTATGGCAAGTGATGACTTACATTATTTTCCAGAAAACTCAATCAAAAGTTTTGACCAACCTTTTTGGAAAGATTTGATTCAAACTTTAGGAAATCAACGGTCAAGGAAGGGAGAGAGTTTTTTACGTTATATTGTTACAGCGGAAGGTAAAAAAGATCAAACTTCTGTATTATCTTCTCTCAATTCTGGATCTTTTTATTGTGTTAAAAAATTCTTTCAAGGTGCGGATGATCCTAAGGTACCGAAAATTTTTCTGACAAAGGATAATACCATCCAAGTGAATTCTAGGGAAAGGTATTTGGAAATTCGTTTTATCGGACAAAAAGGCGAATTGTTACAGGTAAACCCAGACACAAACAATGCTGAATATCGATTCCAAGAAAAAGATGTTTATGTGCGTTTGGAGATGGTTGCCCTTACTGGTTCTATCCTTTCCAACGCTATTTACTTAAGTAATTAACTGATAACCAATCCTTTGTTGAATTTTAAGTTTTGTTCGGCGGGCACCACCATAGGTTTCAGCGCAAAGTAACAATTGCAGAAATATTTATATAATGAACAAGTGAAAAGCGTCATGCGCACTAAGAAACAATCAAGAATAAGCCCCTCATACCTAGGTTAAAAAAGGTATGAGAGTTTATGTTAGAATTTATCTAGAAATGATTTGGTAATCCCATTCCATAACTGGACTTTGTTCAATCGATGCGGTTATGGTTTGCGGAACTACCATTGAGCGAGCGGTAGCTTTTGTGCCAGTGACAGCAGGCGGTAAGATTTTATAAAAGGAATCTTCTTTTTTACTGCGAAGTTGAAACTCTTTCCATTCTTCCCGAGAAGCAAAAGCACGAATACGATCTTTGGAAGGAGTTGAGGAAGCTTTAAACGAAATTCGTTTATCTGGAATAGTCACTTTGTCACCTTTCCGGATAAAGTTATCATTTTGAAATTGGTTGGGGAAAAGTAAAACGGGTTCCCCTTTCTGGTTCTCTGGTACTAATACAACGTAAACAAAATTGTCCTCGGACGATTCAATTTCAAATCGAATTGGTTCTCCAGCTATATAAGTAGGTTTTAAGGAATTGATTTTCAATTGCGAGTTAGAACCTGTTCCTGTTTCGGATAAAGCTAAGTAGATATTTTTTTTATCCAAAAATCCGAGAAAGTCGAAAACTAAAGTTTTGGAAAGACTGTCGGGTAGGGAATTACGATACTCCAGTTTTTGGTGGAGGACATCTACAAAAGAAATCACAGCTTGCCCATCTTCTGTTGTTATGAGGGCCAGTTTGTCTATATCATTCAGTTTTTGCAAAACTTCTGCAGTTTTTGGAGAAGCCATTCCTTCTTTATTAAATTCCCAAATATTAGAATCAAACCCATTCATAGGGAGTGAAACTTGTCCGCGACCTGATGTTTGGATTTGTTCTTTCAAAAAATCACGTAGTAAGTTAGCCTCAACAGTTCCTTGAGTTACTTCCACTGCTATTTTATAAACAGGACGTTTTCCTAACCGGTCTGACGAAAACAGGGAAAGCGTAATTACGGAAGTTAAGATCCAAAATTGTTTCATTATTCTTCTGCCTTACCTTTGTAATCGTTCATCAGTTTGTCGTTGTTTTCGTATTGTTCTTTGATACGTTGGTAGTTTTCTTCTTTGATGGCTTTGAATTCTTGGAAGATTCTCATTTTTTCTTTTACGAATTCATCTAAAATTTGTTTTTTTAATTCTTTTCCAGAAACAAGAACCTCTTCGTTTTCTGTCACGAGAGTTACTTTTCCCTTTTTGTCTGGGCTTACCGCAACGGTTCCTTCATTTACATAAACACCCGTTTCTATTTTGCTAAGATCTTCATTTTCTCCTGCTGTATCCGGAGCAGCCGCTAAAAATTCAGTACCGCGGACTCCAGCAACAAAACTAGGATTCACCACACTTAGTGGGTTTTGGCTTGGGAGACCCGACTCAGGTTTGTGAGCTTTTACAAATAACTTTCCACCAACAAGTTTCAGAGTGGTCGATTTTGATTTGGGATTGAGAAGGTCTTCGATTTGGACAGAAGAATACTTGGCAAGTCGAATCGTCGCTTGGGTAGCTAATTGGATTTCACAAGTTCCGTCTTCTGTTGTGATGGTGTCGCCTTTTTTTAGAATACTTCCTAACTTCACTGGTTCTTTGGCTTTTTTGAAACGTGGACCTGAAAGGTAATTCTTTCCTTGGATGAAACTGATGATTCCCACTTCTTCGGCTGATAGGGTGAGAGTGAAAAAAAGGCAAAAAATGGACACAAGGATTCGAATCATGCCACTTTTATAACCAAACTGTCTCTTCTTACAAGCCAAAAAACTAAAAAAAAAATTCAAAAATTTCGCTACAAACGTAGAGAAGGGGAACCAAATTTTTAATTCTTCACCTATCTTCTGATATGTGCCATAAAACTTGGGTTCTCTGTTTATTCCTTGGATTCCATTCCACTCCGATGTTAGCAGAGGGAAAATTATTATGGGAGGACTGTGTCTGGATTGGGATGGAGCGTAATGGTAATTTGGGATTGGAACAGATGCGGTCTGAGATTTTTCCGATTCTTACCAAAGACAAATGGAAACAATACCTCCCTAAATTAGGTGTACATTATTTTGGTATCTTTTCTAAAAACCAGGAACAAATCGACCAAGAATATAGAGATGTTCGACTACAAATCCAACAACTTCTTTATGATGGAGGAGAAACAGAAAGAGAAAAACAAAAAATAGAAATCAGAAGATTGATCCATTCGGAAGAAAAAAAACTTTTACGTGAAAAAGTTTTTAAGTCTATTTCTTTTTCTTATTTTAATTCAGTAAAGCGATTGTTAGTTGATTCGATTTATCAACTAAGATCAGAACTTTACCATTGGGAGGAGAAAAAACGTAAAAAAGAAAGTGAACTAGGCCTTTCGCCCAAGGGGGAATTGGATCAACGTAAAGTTTGGGAAGTAGATTTCCAATCCAAAAAAATCCATTCTGAATCTGCTAGGAAACTTGCTTATTTGGAATTACAACAAGCGATGTCTCTATTGCCTGGAGTGAATTTTGTTTTGGATACTGGACTTACCGAACGAATTCGCATATTTGATCCAAATAATATAAAAACTTCTTTTGATGAAAACCATCCAATTCGAAAAAAAGCCCGGTTACAAATGGAACTAGCGGAACTTGACCAAGAAAGTTTGGATAATGATTGGAAACCAAAATTGATACTGGGTGGTTATCTCGGAAAAAATGGAAACGCTGGATTTCCGTTACAGAATGAAATTTATGGATTGAGTTTTGGTGTTCAAGCTAATTTAGGTGGAACTAGTTTTCAAACCAATACACAAAATGGAATTCAATCAGAGGGAAATGGAATACAGAGAATTCCTGGATACGGACCTCAACCAGTAGGTCCTGGTGAAAATTCATTTCAAAGCGGATCAATCGGACTTTTTGATGATATAGGTCGGAATAAAAAAATCTTTGATTCGAAAATGAGTTTGTTACAAGCAAAATCAGAATGGAAACAATCGGAGATTTTGGTATTAAACCAAATCCAATCTACAGAAATTAGGTTAATTGAAATTTACAGTAAGTACAATTTATACTTAGAAAATACTAAATCAAACTTATACCAACATCGATTCAAAAAAGAAGAACGAAACCAAGGTATCATTTCGGAAATCGAATATTTGAAATCAGAAGAGGATGTCTTTATTGGGTTTGAAACCTTATTAGACCATTACTTTCAATATCTAACAACTGCATTAGAACTAGTTTTGTTAATCGGTGAAGATCCATTTGACAATCGGTATTACAAACTTGAATCCAAAACGGTTCCCAATGATCTCACAATAGTTTTAGAACATTGGAAACAGAATACTTCATCAGAAAACCGAAAAATAAACGAACCAAAATTAAAAAGAACTTACCCATTCTTAATGGAGGATCCGTATGAAACTCGTTAAATGGAATTTATTTTCTATGGTTCTGTTGGTCCATTGTCATTCTCAAATTGGATCCATACAAGACTGGTTGGGAGTTTTGAGCTTAGAAGATACTCCTAAAATTTTGGCTTTTTCTCCGGCTTCCGATACAATCGATGTAAATCCAGAAACGAAAATATCCGTTTTATTTAGTCATCCAATGTCCATCCAATCTTGTGTTTCGGCTTTTTCATTGGAACCGCAAGTAAGGGGTTCATTTGAAACTAACGATTTAAGTTTAAAATTTATTCCAAAAACGGAACTGCCGTCAGGTGGATATATTATCAGAATCACAAAACAATGTGAAGATAAAAATGGTAAAGACTTGGATCGCGTATATACAGTTCCCTTTCGAGTAGGCGAGAAGGAAATTCCTAAATCACCTGAATTGGAAACCTTATTGGTTTTAACAGGTACAGAAACTGAATGTTTGGCCGGAGGAAATTCCACTGATATTAAATTAGGGGAAGTAGATTCTGTTTGTTCTGGAATACCTGGGCCACCACCGTTTTTCGTCCGTTTCACTAAACCAATGAACCAAACGGAAATCGAATTGGGACTAAGAATGGAACCTTCCTTGTCTTATCGTTTGGAATGGGATAACACATCTCAATTTAGAATATTACCTGATACCATTTTAACACCTGAGACAAGATACCATATAGTATTCCCAAAAGGAATACACGCAGACGATGGGGCCGAATTAGAGGAAACCATACGAATGAATTTTTTAGTGGGGCCTGATTTAAGTGATCCAGAAGTAATCGGATTTGGTTTAGAATCACAAAACTGTGGATTAGGAACCCAAGAAATTGGATCAATAACAGGTGCTCGTTGGGATTCTAATTTCTGTTTTTGGAGCCGGGGTCTACCAATTTTAAATCCAAATTTCTATCAGTTTCGCGGTGGGGATGACGGAAGTGGAATTTCAGGAAGCCCACTGGCATGTGCTGATGTAAATACAGATAATTTTAAGATATTTTTTAACCAATTCATGGATACTACTTCAGTGATTGGTGCAAGTAAGTTATCAAAAATATCTCCACCATCGACAAATATTCGTTTGTCGACTTGGGTTTGGTCACATTGTCAAACAACATTTCCTTTTGGATGTAAAGAGTTAACCTATTCATATGCAGAAAGTGAAGCTAGCTGTAATGGAACTCTGTTCGGAAACATAGGGACTGGTGGAGATTTTAATCTGCAAACATCGGCCCTTTCCCCTAATTACTATCCTTATTATGAATTTCGATTGGAACCAGAAGCCAAATCTATATCAGGAAAACGTATGAAAGTTGGATTTACCATTCAGGTGGAAGCAAAATGAAATACATATTACTCTTCCTACCTTTAGTTTTCTTATCATGTGTTTTTGAAAATCTTGCAATACGTAAAGCAACATACCCCTTGCCTAATGGCAAGAAGATGCTTTTTGTAAATATTACTTCCCCATTTTTTTATGATTCTTATGAAGAAATCAACAATGCGAATCAATTGATTTACGAAAAATTAGAAGAGTTGGGATACTCTTTAGTTATCAGTGAAAAAATATGGGAAGATTCCTCTGTGAACACTGTAACAAAAGATAATCTCGAAATATTTCAAAAAAAAATAAAAACACAATGGCAAGAAGATCGACCAAGAATTCAAATTTGGAAGGAACGTGCAGAATTAATAGATGCTAGTGGTATCTTTTTATTAAGGTATAATTTCTCTTCAGAAAACAAGTCGAAAGAAATTCGAATGTTCTGGATTCGGTTAGATAAAAATGAAGTCAATCGTTTCGATTGGACTTGGAATCCCGACACACCTATCCCCTTTTATGATTCAATTCGATACAGTTTAGAAGGGGAAAAATGAAAAAACTATTTAGTCTTATGTTTTTGATTATAACCTGTTTATCTTGTTTTAACTCGCCAAACGATAAAAAAGAAATAAATTTACTCACCGAAGCATACCGGTCTGGTCACTTAACGGTAGTAAGTTCTATGTTAAAGGAAATTCAGGAGAATCGGAAGTTTACGAACGAAGAAGAAGTTTTGTATATAAAAACTTTATTTTATCAAGCCAATTGGAAGGATTTTTTTTCGCATTGGGTTTCGGTCCAAAACAAAACTCCTGAACTTGTTTTGCTATATTTTAAAGCAGTCCTACTATCGAAAACACCAGTGGCAGTTTCCTCTGAAGATGAATCTAAACTTATAGAGTTATTGTCTGTTTCCCCAGAAGCTTGTTTGTTATACATAAAATTTACAAAAAATAAAAATCGCCTCCAAGAGAAAAAACTTATTTTGGCCCAAGGTAAACAATTCCAAACCCACTTGGATAGATTAATCAAGGAGTTGGGGGAAAATAAATGAATTGGTTTAGTTTATATCAATTGATTGGTAAAAAAATTCAGAATCTAAGAGGAAGGGTAAAAAATATAATAAAAGATATTTATAAGTCTCCGTTTTCTTTTTTATTCTTCTATCTCGTTCTTTATGCCTTCCATTGTATTTGGAATTGGTCTGAATTTATGAGTTTCAATCGGAATTTGGAATTACATGCAATTCATTCTGGCAAACAGATTTCTCTTTGGAGTTTATATCCTTTCCAAATAGTGAGTGCTTTATTTGTTTTTGTTTTGTATCTTTTTATTTCCTTATGTATCAATTTTTTATTTTCGCTGGGGAAAAATGCGAAGTTAATATTTAAATCAAAAATTACTATTTTTTTTAAGAGTTTAGTGAGGCAGTTTTTTTTCTTTATCTGTATCCTATTCATGGGAAACCAACTTTTGGGATTTTTTCAAGATAGAAACTTTTACCCAGTATTAGTTGTTCTGTTTTGGACTAGTTTATTTTTGCTCTATATCATTCAAAACGGAGATTTATATAAAAGGATATTTGTTCCGAACGACCATTCCATCACATTTTTGTCCCATAGTTTGGGTTATGTAAATCCTATACTATTTATATTTTTTGTTTTGGCATTAACAAATGTATGAAGACGTATCAAATGGTTACAATTAAAGTTTTGCTGCGTAAACTGTTTTTGGTAGGAGTTGTATACCTACTTTCATCGGCATTATATACTTTTTTTTCCAATTTGGAAACTCGAAATCGATTCCCGTTGTTAGTAAAATATTTATATTACCCCAACTACAGGAATTCCTTTTCTGAAGTTTCAGCAATGGAATCACCAAAACAAAGTTTGGTGTATCAAAAACCTAGATTATTGGAAGAAAATAAAGTAATTGAATATCCGGCGGTAGTGGAACCCACAAATGAAATTCAATTACATAATAAACAAACTGGTCGGATCCGGAAAATATATGTCGTAGAAGGTTCTGTTGTTAAAGAAGGGCAGATCTTACTGGAAATCGACGATGAATTGTTGCGTTTGGAAGGTGAAAGGTTACGTCTTTCCGCACAAGTTTCTGAATCGAATGCTGCAATTGCATTAGAAAAGTGGAAGTTGGCAGAGAAACAAGTAGATGTAAAACTTAGAGAGATCGACAAAAAAACGGAGTGGGTCGAATTAGCTGAAAAAGAATGGGTTTTAAGCAAAGACCAAAAAGAGAAAAAAATCATACTTTGGAAACAGGGATTTGTATCTTTATCAGAGTTAGAAAAATTAAAACAGGATGAGTTATCAAAAGAAACCCAATATAAGAACCTAATTCGAGATCGTGAAAATTTATTATCTGGAATTAATTTGGATTTAGAAACGGATAATCTTAGTTTTGATGAAAAGCTAAAAATTTGGAGAAAGAAAAATACAACGTTAGAAAAAACAGAATTTGAATTAAGCCAGTCACATCTTAAAATCATCAAAAATCAAATTAAGTCAAATGAACAATTGTTATCTGAAACTAAGTTACGAGCACCTAAATCTGGGAAAATATTAAAAATTCATGCGAAGGAAGGAGAATTAACCACGCAAGCTCCAGTGATGGTTCTAATAGAGAAAGGAGAATTATCGGCAGGATTCCAAATTAACGAATCAGATTTATCTTATTTTACGCCAGGCAAAGAAATTTATTTTCTACCATCTTCCGCGAATTTCCCAGCTATCAAAGGTAAATTGGACTTGGTTGGTGGATATTTGGATCCAAGATCGCATAGTGTTGGGATTAAGGTAAGGTTAGAGGTAAAACAAAACAATATATTGCCTGGAATGTTTGGACTTGTCCAAGTCAAACTTTCTGAAATTACGGAAAAAATTTTAATTCCAGCATCTTGCCTTCAAGGAGATGAAACCAGTGGATTTTATGTGAATGTGAAGGGAAAAGATGGTAGAAGTACCAAAAGATACGTTCAATTCAAACCATATTTACAAAGTGAATTAGAAATTCTATCAGGGCTTTCTCTGGATGATGAAGTTGAATCAAGTTTGTCCTTATGATACTTGAAAAATACGTCCTATCATTGTTTAAACATAAAAAGTTACATTGGGTTATATTTTTTTGTAGTTTGCTCGGAGTTATTTTTAGAATTCCAGAATTAGAAATTTGGTTATTACCTAAGTTAACACCAATACGTTATTATATAGTGACGGAATATCCGAATCATTCCGCAGAAGATACGGATTTATCGGTAAGTGTTCCTATTTCGGATATGGTGTCTTCTGTAAAATCGGTCAAACGTATACGCACCGGTTCAGAACATGGAAAGTCAGTAGTGCAAATTGATTTACAATTTGGTGCTTCCGTTGCTGAATTTAAAGACCAATTGTATCAGAATATATTGGAAATGAAAGATAAGCTACCGTTAGGTGTAGAAACACCGCGATTGTTGCTTGGAGATTCAAAGGAAAGACCTTTTTTTGAAATACTAATTCCTCGCGATTACGGAAAAAATTCCTCTAGTTTCGATTTTTATTTACAACAATTTGTTTTCCAATTGGAAAGAATTTCTGGTGTTACGGAAGTTCGCTTACAGGGAAAACCAAAACATTCTATATTTATTTCACTTAAATCACATATATTGGATGTATTTCCGATTAACATTCGTGATATGGAATCTCAAATCCAAACTGCAATGCGAGGAGGATCACTTGGTAAAATTGAAGGATATACCAAGGATACTGAACTAAAGTTTTCATCAGATATTCAGACAATGGACGATATTTCCAAATTCCCAATTAGTTTAGGAAATGGGAATTCCGTAAATCTCGGACAGATCGCCACTATTATTGAGTCTGAATCACCGCAAGAGAAACTAACTAGTTTGAATGGAAAAAATGTTATTTATATTGCAGTTTTCGCGGATCAGTCGGCAAATCCCTTACGTGTCTCTTCGGAAGTTCAAAAAATAATTCAGAATTCAAATTTTATCAAATCGCCAATCGTTTCTTTTGATGCATCAAATGAATTGCGTGTTCAGTTAAAACAATTTGGGTTTAATTTAGTTTGGAGTTTGGTTTTTGCTTTTATATTTTCATTTCTAATTTATCGGAATGCGGTACCTGCCATTATTTTATTAATATCGGTAGTCTCTTCACTTATCTTATTCTTTCATTTCGTTTTATTTTTTTCTATTTCGATCAATTTACTTAGCTTAGGTGGCATTTCCGTCGGGATTGGTATGTTATTTGATGCAAGTAATTTGATAGTTTTTTCTATTCGTAAACAAATTGGTGATAATATAGTCTTATCTGATTCCATCGCTAAGGGTATTCGGTCCGTATTTATTTCTTTATTTTCTTCTTCAATTACTACTATGGTTGTTTTTATTCCGCTATTGGTTTACCCGATGGAATGGAAACATTTTTTCTTTGATTCGGGAGTCTGTATTGCTCTTTTAGTTTTCTGTTCCTTAGTTTCTTCATTGTGGATTGTCCCCTTAGTCACAGTATCTTTCGCAAATTCATTGAACGAGGCAGAGGCTGACCTTAATTTAGAAAATCTTCTATTCTCAAAATATGAAAAAATATATGAGTTATGGAATGGGTTTCAAAAAAGGAATTTAGCATTCCTTGTATTTGTTCTGGTCCCGATTTGTTTTATTTGTTTTAGGTTTGATTGGAAAGTATTTCCGAAACAACCAATTCTTGGTTTTAATTTACAAATGACACCAAAAGCAAATCTTCCACTAACAGAAGAGTTAAGTGCAGTTAATGAATTACAAACAAAAATAAGAGACTTAAATCCAGAACATCCGATTTTAGTTTTCCCTTTGAATTCATTAGAAACAAAGAGAAAAAATCCAGAAAAAGCAATTCCGCTTCAGTGGAAACTTATTGGATTTGAGAGTTCCGAATTATTAGAAAATGTGTTAGGTGAATTATTGTCTTCTTCGAAATGGGATTGGAAATTGTTACCAATTGAAACTCAAGTTTCTATTGCATTACCTTTTATCCCAAAAGATTCAACAGTGTTTCTTCACGAAAGTTTTGATGAATTATTAAAATATTCTAAAGAATTTAAAGATAAAACTTTTAAACTTGGGTTGGTTGGTGGTTTCGATTTTTTTCCAAAACTAATTACAATGGAAGAATGGTCTCGCAACCAAATTCCGATTTCTGAATTGATTCCGAATGAAGAGGATTTAAAACAAAGAATCTTATACCAAATGAGTCCTAAGTTTTTGGGAACTATGGGCGAAACTTCAAAAAGAGATTTGTATCTGAGAGTGGATGCAAGTGGAATTGATTTCGGAACAAAGGAAGATTCCAGACGAATCAGTTTTAAAACTAGAACTTATGAAACTACCTTTATTGGCTCTCTTTTTACTTCAAAGAAAGAGAGTAGTTATTCTGAATATCGTAGGGAATCAGGTTTGTTTTATATGGAATGGTTAGGGGATAAAGTAGAACCTAACGCAAATCTTTTGAATTCAAAGAGTGGATTGTCAGTGATTCATTTTTCTGCGCAAAATGAAATAAAGAAGTTTTTTCAAATTCTGTTGGTTCTTTTGCTTCTTTCTTTTATATTTATCTATTTGGCTTTAGTAGGAATTTACGAATCCTTTCGAATCCCTTTTTTTTATTTATCAATTTCTCTGTTATATTTGTGTGTCGCCGTTTCTTTTGTTTTTATTTTTTTTCGCGAATTCCATTTGGGCCATTACATTGGCCTGATTATTTTATTGGGGTTATCTATTGATAGTATTTCTTTGTTTGGTGAGAGATGGATGGAAACCCCTCAGGGAGTTTCAAGTTCCAGAAGAAGAGAATTTACCTTTAGGTGGTTGCTATGGCCTATATTATTAAATTCAGGAACAACATTAATGGGTATATTCCCGGTTATTGCTTTTGGTATAGTCGGATCTGAATTTTCAAAAGCAATCGCTTTAACAATGTTTGTTGGTATTCCAATCTCTATATTTTTTGTTTTTTATATTTATCCTAGTTTGTTTGAAAAGTATTTGGAAAAGGTATTATGAGTAGGGCCTGGATTCGCTGTTTCCGATATCGTTTATTGGCCGTTGCAATATTTATTGTATTAGTTTCAGTTTTTTGTATCGATAAACTAACATTTGCAGATGAAATATCACCTGAAATTTCAAAAACGATTCAAATTACAGTTAATTGGCCAAATAAAACGGCAATTCAGGTAGAAGAAAAAATAACTAAACCTTGGGAACAAATTCTAAAATCTATTTCTGGATATAAAAGCATTGAATCCATTTCGGAAGTAGGGAGTTCCTTAATTCGGCTAGAATTAAGGGAAGGAATAGAAATACAAAATGTAATTCAATCCATTCGAAATGAATATCTATTACAAAGGCATAGATTTCCAGAGGATTCTCTTTTTCCTAGAATCAAATTAGGTAGGTTGGAGAATCAGTATATTTTAATATTGCAAAATATAAGAAATGACCCTACAAAAAATAGAAAAGGACTAGAGCAAAAAATACGTAATATTTCGGGACTAGAATCTTTGGTGCATTATTCCCATAAAGAAAGGGAAATCTTAGTTCAGATTTACTCAGATTGGATTCAAACTCAAGAATTTCCTTCTTTATCACAAATATTTACTACGATTAGGAATTTTCAATGGGGTTTTCAATTGGATGAATCACTTGGGATTTGGTTCCCAAAAGACTATCCGCCTAATAAGGAATCTTTTTCAAAATTAGGATTACCATCTCGATTGGGGGAAGGAATTAAATTTTCATCCTTGGGAAAAGTCGCATTTGAAGAAAGAGCGGTGCGGCACGGAACAAGAATTAATGGAGCCAGTTCGGAAACAATGATTTTAAACGCAGAAAGCGCTACTTCTCTTTATCATCTTACAAACGAACTGAAACCAATTCTCGCTGAATATAATGATTGGATTCTTTTGTATTCTAGTCATCAGGAATTAGTGAATGAATTCATAAGATTTATAATTATATTAATTTCGGTAGATTTAGTTTTAATTATTTTTTCTTCCTACTTAAACTTAGAAAGGTTCCATCTAGCTGTATATTTTTTTTCTTATTACACTTCGCTTTTATTATTTCTAAGTGTATGTTCTATTTTTGCCTACCCTTTGGGAAAAATGAATTTTTTTCTATTCATTGTATGGAAATATTTTTTTGCATTTGTTTCTTCTAAAAGGATTAGTTTTTGGAATAAAAAGGTATCGTATTCTCTTTTTATCTTTTTTCTCTTTGTTTATCTTGATTGGATCCCTAAAGTTTTTGGTCTTATTTTGTTGGCCAATTTGTATTTTTATATTTCTATATCCTTTCTTAATAGTTTATTTGGACATTTTGTTCGCATTCCTTTCCCTCAGTTTAAGTTCCGTTTGTTTGATACATCCTTTTACTTTCTTAGGAAAGTTTTGGATCAGTCAAAACAATCCAAATCACTTTTTAAGGTATTAGGGATTTTTGTATTTTTTGCGATGGGGATTCTTTTTTCCTTTTTTTCTAGTATTTCTTTGTATTCGTTAACAATCCCAAATGGATCGATCCAAATGGCAAGATTGGAATTCCCAACTTCTATCCCTGAGCAGGAAACCTTACGTATCACCAAACAGGTAGAAGATGTAATTTTAGAAAGAAATTTAACCGATTTACTAGTAGTGAAGCAGAGTGCGACAAATGCTGATTTTTATTTTCGTTTAAATGAGTTAGGTGTTAGTAACGGAATGAGAAATTTACCATCGGAATCAGGTTATTTTCATGTTTTGGGAGAGTCAATAGTAAACTCAGGTCATATTTTGCGGTTTTCCAATGCAGAAACTTCAATTTTAGAAAGAAATATTCTACCTCTGGTTCCTTGGATTCGGAACTTCCCTGGTGTAACCGAAGTTATTTTGTGTTTTCAGCCTTCTGTAGATGGTTTGGAATTGCAGTCAAATGCGAAATTCGGAAGCTTTTTAAACTTTGGTAAGGAAGAGTTGGTAAGTGAACGTTCGTTGGATTTACAGTCAGCCATAGTTGGTAGAATGTTAATTGATAAGAAATTAACTGACATTCGATTTTTAGTAAAACAAAACAAAGAAGTTGAAAATTACAGTGGGAAGGGTGTCAAATTATCGAATGGTATTACATTGTTCGATAAATCCATTTCTCATTATAAAGAAATAAAAACTCCAGGAAGGATTTATCATAAAAATGGAGATACGAGTTTGGAACTTTTAGTGAAAGGAGAGAATATTCATTGGAATGAGTTAGAATCTAAAATTAATAAACTTCTAAGTGAAGGCCCAGTAAGATTATCTGAAATTTCTCCGCAAAAAAAATCGGAAACGAAATCCAGAGCCATATTTTTATTTATTTGGATTTTTATATATAGTTTTCGTAAAAAATCTAAGTTGCATTCGTGGATGATTTTAATTCTTTTTTTGTTTTTATTTCGAATTCAGATATCTATTTTTGGTGATGAATACTTATTATTTGGAGCCACTTCTATTACGTTAGTAATTTTCGAAATATGGTCTAGAGATTATATAAACTATCTTAAACATTGTATCCCTTTGATTTTCCTCGTTTTGATTGCATATTTGTTTCCAGGAGAAGGTGGTAAGTTTTTATTCGAAGGCCTACTTCTAGTTTCTCTTTTTATACTAATGAAATTTAAATTATTTTCTATTTTAGATTTATTTAAGACCAAAACAACATTTTAATACCTCAGAAAGTTGAGGTTCTTTATGTATTCTCAACTTTCGTTAAGACATCGTATTATATTTAATTTCTTAGTTTCCAATTGCATTTTTTTTACTTACACAATTTACGGTCAGTCACTTTCGGAAACTTGGAATCCACCTGTTTACCAGTCTACCGAATACTCCGAGTTTTATGGCGGTGTTTATTTTTCAAAATCGTTGGATGAGTGGGAATATAAAGTGCAAGAGGTTTTATACCAATCAATGGCTAACTGGAAAGTGGCAGCCGATTCTGTGGTTGAACAAATGTTAACCTTGGAAAATGGGTCTGATGCATTTATAAATAATGAAGGTTACTTAGATGAACGGAGGAAATCTTTATTTTCGGAAATTGCAGTTTTTTATTCTGCGTGGGAGCGGGACTTAATTGATGATTATTTTGAAAATCGAAATTCATTTCTACAAAAATTAGAAACCGGTAGAGTGGATTCCCTTTATTTTCAACGGATTGGTCAAGTTTCAATGTATGAGGAATATACAATTGAAGAAATGAAGGTCGCAGAGAATAGAAATCGAATTTTGGAATCAGCGAGGGATTGGGAGTTTCAATGGAATCAAACTAGGCAACAAGGCTTAGATGATTTTGCAAATTCGTTTACGGAATTGGAAAGTGATTATCAGGATTATCTTCAATCTTTATCTGATACAGAAAGTCGATTTGCGGAAAATTTAGAGGCAATTAATTCATATAAAGAAACAATTAAGTTCGCGTTAAAAGATATGGTATCACAATTGAAACTTGGATTGGATTCTGAATGTTCCGTAGATACAGGATGCCAGTTTAAAAATTTTGATGGTAGTTTTAATGAAGCAGGTAAGTTGTTTTCTAAGTTTCTTTTGGATCTAACTGAAGAGCTAAATGGGCCAAATATTGATCCAGATTCTATCCTTACTTTAGTTTCCACAAAAATTAAGGATTTTTTATCTAATGAAACAAATAAAGCATTTACAGAGTATACATTTTATAACGATCAAATTTATACATATCAAACGGGATTTCAAATAAATTTAGACCAAACGAAAACAAAATTTGATTTAGGTGGTGCGCTATGGAATCTTAGATATCAATCTTTCTGGCAACTATCTTCCGATAAACGATACGAAAATTGGTTGGCGGGTGGTCCTGGAGAAGTTGGTTATTTTGGTCGAGTTTATGACCCAGAATTACGAGTAATATTTCAATCAATCCATTATTCTGATTTTCAGACTTTAATATCTGTTATAAATAGTAAGTTAGGTGAAGGCAGACGTGTCCAATCAATGATATCTGCCAATTTGTATACGGATGCATATAATTTTATTAATAACGAAAATTTTGGAGGTTTTTATGTTCCTTTTGACAAGGCGCACCATACTTCCGGAAATTTATTGTTAGATGGAGGTAGCAAATATGGGTATTGGATGGCGGAGAGAAGTGTTTCTATGTCAGACCAAAAGAGAGCTGAATTTCAGATGGGTGCAATCGGGTATTCAGTCCTATACGAAATGTACGATGATAATTCATATCAAACATCATTATATTGGAATGGAAATTATTCTCAGTTAGGTGGACAGAGGGATCATTTCCAGGATATTTTGTTGCCTGCAGTTTCTCATTGGGAAACAAAAGTGAAAGAATACTCGGATTTTTATGAAAGTTGGAAGGATAATCGTGAAAATTTATTAGCTGAGGCTACTGCCAAACTAGAAGCCAATCGAATGGAATTGGAAAGATCCAAAGAAGATTGGTTGCAACGTCTAGAGGATGAAAAACGAAACGGGATTCGTTCATGGACAGATTTATATAAAAGCGGGAAAGAAACTGAAATGATTAATCCGGAGATTTCATCTTGGTCTCCTAGTCAAAAATCAGTACCGTTTCAAGATTCAAAATTTTCTGAATTTCAAGATTTAAGTAATTTTAATGGGGCAATAGATGGCATAACAATTGGTAGCAGTAATCTTTTGTTTGAATTACAAAGAAGCATCGTAGGTGTAAGTCAATATGCATCAGTCTTACAGATGAATACTGATTTAGAAGAGTTAAAACAGTTAGAGCAAAAGAAACTAGTAAACCAAATGGCTTATGAAATTCGCTGGGATTCTTTGGGGGGAAGGGAATTAACTAAGGAAGAAAAAATTCTACTTGGGAACTATGATGTAAATCAACTATCTAAAGAGGAACAAAACCGGTTTGGAACCTGTTATGAAAATCCAGAGCAGAACGTTTGTCAGTCATTATTAAAAAAGGAATATGATACCGTCATCGATACGAGAAATGGTGTTCTTACTTTAAAAAAAGAAATTCATAACGGTTTACTTGCAGGAAAAAATTCTGATGGGCAATACACTGCTGGGAAAATGGACGAAGTACGTTATGTTCAGTTAAGTTCTTTGGAAAAATTACAGGTAGCCAAAACGAATGATTTTTTTACGATTTGGGAAGAAGACGACTGGGCTTCTTTATACCAAAAAAAATCGGAAATCACTGAATCTTTTTTAACACATTCTCTTCAAAAAGATAAACAATTTATAAATTCAAATTTGGTTTCTATACAAGAGAAAGATAATCGTAATAAGGAATTATTTTTAGAAAGAAAAGAATCACAAGAAAATGCGGATTCCATTTTTCAAGAATTGGCAGTGGCGTATTTAACTGGAGGTGCTGCCGGCGTGAAAACTTCCTTAACTGGAAAACTAGAGTCTACCATTAATAGTGAAATTGCAAAAGCCTGGATAACCGCAACTGGTGGGAGTGAATCGGATATTCAAACAGCATCCATGTTGATTGATTTTATGAGAGGGAAAATGTCCGCCAAAAAAATTCAGTCTCGCGATCAATATATATCAATTAAAAATCCTATCCAAGCTTTCGAGTCGATATATGCTAAAACATTTACGACAACATTAAAGGTTTTGGACGCCGGTACTCTTGGTTTAACATCTTCTGCATTAAGTTTGATACAGGCACCTTCAATGGCGGCCTATAAAACTTTAGTTGGGGAAAAACAATTTAATAAAACAAATGATCAAATTGCAGGGACTGGTAAACGTTTAGAAGAAATAAAAGCAAATGAACTGATGTTAGTTCAAAATGGGATTTCCACAGCAATCGCTAAGAGCACGGGGATGCCAGTAGAAGCGATTTCAAAATTTATTGGTGATAAATATAGTCAGATGAAGGCGAAACAAGCAAATAAGGATATGGGAAAAAATCCCATTTTCGATTTTGGATCACAAATTGTGGGAGCCATTGGTGGAATTGCAAAAACGGCAATTGTTGCTTTGGGAATGCCAGAAGATGAAATTCAAGTAATTCTGCAAGATACGAATGGAATTATCAATGCGGGGAATTTAAATCAAAACTCATTTAATAAAGTTAGCTTTGGTTATACTTTGCAGGCATTGGGAATGCAGCCGAGTTGGACTCAACACCAAAGTGCCTACTTAGACCTTCACGATTCAAAGGCAGTTATCGAAGACCTTGGGAAAAAAGCCCTTTCAAAAGAATTGGCAAAATCTTTGGGTGTTTCAGAGACAGCCATTGGACAGATTGTCGATTCCCATTATGCTTCTTATCAAAAACAAAAAACAGATAAAAAAGCCAGATCGAAAGCAGTAAGACAAACAGTAGTGAATGCAGCCTCTGTTGCGATAACTTTGGGAGCAAGCGGAGCTTTATCAGGCGTTAGTTCTGCACTTTCCAATATCGGAAAAGCAGTCAGCACTATAACGAATGGAATACTTCCTGCTACGACTCAAATTGGGCAAGTGGCAGCTACCACCTTGGTACAGACAGTCGCTGGAAGTCATGAAGGACCTAAAGGAGCTATCGCAGGTTTTGCAAACGGAGTTTTAGGTGGGGTTACACAAGGTATTGGAAAAATCCAATCTGAATTTTTTAAAGGTTTGGTTCCGGGGATTGGTATTACTTATTCCGATAAAAATGGTTGGGGTGGTTCTCTGGGAATTGGAAACACTATTAGTAATTTGAGTGTTAGTTTTTCCGAGAATGGAGATACTACTTTACAAGGTTCTCAGTCTTTGAATGGTGGGGTGCAACTCACGGCAGATCTCACAACCAATGGAGCCACAAACTTAGGTTTAAACTATAATCCTACAGGTCAGGGTCCAAGGAAGGATTGGAATTTTACTATGATGTATGATTTTAATGGAGGTGGTTTGAGTGGAGGTATTGGTTATACGAATCCAAATTCTACACTGGGATTAACCTCTACCATTAATAAAGATGGATTGTCTACGTCTGCAGAAATGACCGGTGTTAGCATTGCAACGAATGGTTCTACTGGATTCCAGATGGATGAAATGAACTTCGCCGAACAGAATATCAATGCAGCTCAAGATGCAAGTGAAATAGGGAATAAGGTTACTTCGTCGACTGAAAAAGATAGTCCTGATCCAGAGGCTGATTTGTTTCAAGATTTTTCAGATGCAGGGTTGGCACTTGTTGGTTTACTGGCTGGTGCTACCACCTTGGCCACCAAACTATTTTTAGGTGGCACTCCTCTTCCTTCGCAAGGAGCAGCAACAAATACGGTAGGTGTTGAAGGTATTGAGAGGGAGCGCAGGAAGGAGGTAGAAGGAGAGGGTGATGAACCGCCAGAAAGATCTACAGATCACTTAGATTCAGAATTGGCCCATTCCAATGTTATTGATCTGTCGAATCCAGAAATTTCAGATCAAGTAGGAGTTGGCAGGGTTGATATTCCGGCTTTTGAATTTAAAAGTGAAAATGTTACAACGATTGATGAGTTCCAGAAGGACGTAGAGGCAGGTGCAGCCAATAGAAGTTTGGTCTATGATTCCTCCACAGACAAATATGTTTCGGAGACTGGAAAGTTATATACAGCTGATGAAGTAGCTGCTCTACACCAAGCGGATGTTCTCGCTGGTATACAATACAAAACTGCAGACGGTATGCAACTCGGAATTGTTAGTTCTATCAATTCATTTTTTGGGAATGAAACTGCTTTAAGTAGTCATGTTCAAAACAGCGATACAAATCATCGGGAGAAAAATAAATTCGGAGAAGTTGTCTTTACTAAATATCAAGTAGAAAACTTCAACAAAAAAGATAAAATCAATATTTATGGCTCCGAATTTGTTAAACAGAATATTAATGGAACTGATTACTTTGTGAGAGAGAAAAATGGAGAATTACAATCGCTGATTCTAAGAGAAGACGGAAGGATCATGGAGACATGTTTCCAGATTAATCGATCCATATTTGGCACTAGTTATTCAAATGGTAAAATTAAACTATTTGATGCAATAGGAAAAGAAATTACAAGTAGTAACAGCGGACAATATAATCCCAATCTATCTGCTGCCCAAGCATTGGAAGATTTTGATAAAATTGAAGCAGTTAAAAATAGTATTTTTGAAAATTTTTCAAAAGATAGTAGGCTGACTTCAGAGAAAAAGCTTTTAGAATTAAGATTATTGGGTGCGGAGACAACCGACTTGGAAAACCTATTAACAAAAAAAAGAGGTAAGGACAAACCTTTAAGTGGAGCAGCACTCGTTGAATTTGAGGAATACAAACGTACTAGAGAAAAGAAGCCACTATGGTCTGAACCAGCAGGTGGTTACAAAACCTCGACGGACGCGCTGTCTTCTGTGAATTTAATTCAGGATAAAACGAAAGAAACAAATGCTGAATATTTCCAAAGATTGGGAAATGAAATTCGTGAAGCATCCAAAGTTGTTGATTTGTCAGATCAGAAGAAGTTAAATGAGCATTTGGCTTCAGTGGCAAAAATACTGGGTTCCAATTTGGATGGAAAAATTTCTTACGCGCAAGAATTAGATATTAATGGTAAACTTGAAGTATCAGGTGCAAATACTGTTGATTCCAATGGATTTCGGGCTGTCACTGGGACTGATTGTATTCGCTGGATTGGTGGAGTATTCTCGGCTGCAGGATATACTGGCTTTGGATCTTTTGCCAACTTAAATACAAATACCTATCTGCTAGCTGATGATGTTAATCGCATGAATGAAATGATTACTAATAAGCAAGCTCATGGAAACGGGGTGGAGTTTTTAAGACAAGCATCTAATTTATTAGAGAGGACAAGTCCACTTATTACAAGTGAAGCAGGAAATGCAGTTAAAGGCGACGGTTTTAAAGTGCCTGATTTGGAAGTTGGCCAAATAGGGATAACTAGAAAACCGGAGCCGGATAAACATGGACCGATGAAATCAGATCATGTTTATATCATTGTAGACAAGCGATACAATGAAGAAACTCGACAATTTGAGTATAAAATTTCTGAGAGCTATCTAAATCATGGGCCGGCAACTCGTTGGATCAGTCATCCAGACTCTAGTTATCTAAAACGAAGTGAATTTTATAAGGTAAAGCCGCAAGATCAATAGGAGATTTTAAGTATGAATATACATTCAAAACGACTCATAAGATTACTCATCTTAGCCACTTTATTCTGGACTTGTAGGGAAAACATAGCACAGCCTAAGACGAAATTAGAAAAAATTAAAAGTGAATGCCCGAAAATCGCCCAGGGTGATTTTTATTGGGGGAAACCTTGCAAAATAGAAAAGCAGGAACTTACTTGTGTGGAAGCCATAGAAGAAATTAAATCAAAAGGGATTGAAGCTTATTTTTTTGGAAAAACATGGGATAGGGGTAGCTATGAAACGAAATACCATATTGATAAAAGGGGAGAAATCAAAATCGTAGATCATGGGCCAGATGGTATGATAACGGTCTGGAAACAAAAAGGGAAAATTTATCACAAAGACGGTAAATATATATTTGTAGATCCCCTTGATAGCAGTGATTTAAAAACGGAAGAATTCATAATCAAGAGAATTGATTGTGAAATCAATAACTTAAACATTGATAGTCAAGGTAGCTTTCTTTATTTTACATTTGCAAATAATGAAATGAAAGTTTTAAGACATTCTGCACTTGACAATTCTCCAGTATATGGGGACTCAAAATCGTTTGTTTTGGCAGAAACAACAAAACCATTACCAAACTTAGAAGTCTGGCATAAGATATCTCTGATTCTTTCGGAGTGAGTCTCAAAAACATTAATTCATGTCCCCGCGCCATATATTTATCCGCAGCTACCATTGAAGCGAGGTTACAAGCAAACCGAATTTGACTTGGACGATGAGTGAAGCGAACTTAAGGTAAAATATTAGCGTTAATTAATTTTGAATGGGATCTCCGATAAAAACTTTGTCGGTTCTAGAAGGGATTGATTGCCACCAAACCAACGCAAGGTGTCTATAGGTTTAAGCCAACCCAGGCGATGAAACTAATTTTCCTTTAAAGTGCATCATCTTGTCTCCACAATGAGGCTAGGTTAGGGAAGGCCTTGGTCTTTCAGAGGAAACATGGTGTTTCGTCGTCGGGAGTGGGAAATGAGAAACTCTATACCTTCCATACATAGACAAAATCAGTGCGGTCTGCCCAGGGTAATGGGAATTCGATTTTTCGGAGTTTGATGGATTCGCTTCGGAGGTATTCTCGAATGTCTCGGTCGCGGAAAATCGTTTCACTAAAAGAAATTTCGCCGGAGTTTGTCACTGACTGGAGTTTGGCGGTGTAATTGACAGTGTTGCCAAAGTAATCTATGTTACTATTCAGGTTTACGGCAAGGCAATTACCTGTATGGATTGAAATTCTGATCCTAACGGGTGTATGTTGGTTTTCTGGATGAAACCATTCTTGCATTTCCTTTGCGGCCTTTAATGCTTGTAAGGGGCTAAAAAAACTTGCCATAACAGCATCTCCGATAGTTTTTACGACCACTCCCCTAAAATTTTGTATAATTTGGTTTGTTTTGATAAAATGTTCACGCACCTGTAAAAATGCTCCGTGGTCTCCTTCTGTTTCATAAAACTTTGTCGAACCGACTATATCTGTGAAGAGGATGGTTTTAATTCCGATGTCTAATTGTAAGTTGGTGGCAATGGCTTCTTCGGAGAATAAGTCTCGAAATTCTTGGTAGTTGAATATTTCCGAAGGTCGAAGGCTTGTTTGGTCTTCATTTCTTTCTTCTAGGATGATGGTAACGTCAGTGTCAGATTCATTTTCAAACACTAAGTTTGGTTTTGGGGAAACTTTGATTTCTTCTTCTTTGGTTTCTGGTAACCACAAAATGTCTGTTTGTTTATGGCTGGGTTTGATATCCACGAGTCGATATTTTTTATCACCTTTTTTTCTTAATCGAAACACTCCAGGACCAACGAGTAAACTAGATGAGTAAGATTTTTTTGCTGGGATTGTTTTTGTGAGAAGGATGTGTTGTTTTGTTGCGGGTTCTGCCGCGCAATAAAACTGTTTTTCAATCACTCGAATGCTTGGGTGAAGGTGGAATGTTACTTCTATGGAATTAAAACCAGTGGTATCAAAATCAATTTCGCAGACTTCGCATTCATCTTTTGATGGTAAGTCACTCAGACGAGTGAGACTTGTACGTACTCCACGGCAATGTGGACAAACAATATCCCAACTCAGTGTAAATATACCTAAACGACAACCATGTAAAAATAAAAATAATACTTCATCAGGATCTAGTTTTAGGTTTCTACTAACTTCCTTTATGCGAATTCTGTCTAAATCGTTGTCGGTTGCAGATTTGATCCATTGGAAAACAGTGGAGATGGTTTCTTTGGAAACTCCTTTGTTGATTAGATTTTCTGTCTCTTTCTCTAGTTTTTCCGGATGGATCCATTGAGCTTCGGGGGTAAAAGAAAATTCTTTTCCTGAGATCAGATTTTTTTGCGGTTTCTTACGTTTGGTTTCCTCTGCTATATCTTTTAATGCTTTGCGATAGGTCACTTCTAGTTTTGGCATTGCATATTCCAAAAGTTTTCGCATAAAGAAATTTCTGGGAATCCATCCAAAGTATAAATAAACTTTGCTTCTAGATTCACCTAACGTCTCTAAGATGAATCTGCTACGGACGTAGTATCCAAATCCTTTTTTATATATACGTGCGTTCCCAATCTCTTTCAGATATTCCCATTCCCAAGGAACTTCTTCCCACTCCAATTGGAAACCAACTTGCCTGGTTTTTCCTATGAGTTTTCCGTCTTTTTCGTGGTATTCGAACCTAGGCATACCTGCTCTTTGGTTTAAAGCAGAAGTATCGATCAAATGGGGCCAAATTTCTTCTCTTGTCACAGGGAGATCAAACTCCCAAAGCGAATCAATTGGTGTTGCTAAAGATTTCCATCTATCTTCCCAAGGGTATTTTTGTAGTAAAGACTCTAAATCAATCATAATGGTTTTAGGATGAGAGTTGCCTTTCCTCCATTTCCTTTGACTGCCAATTCCCCTTCTGTTTCAGAAATTTTTTCCGCATTTGAAAGTACAATTTGTACGCCATTGGGGTAAACAAAGCGAGGGACTTTGATGATACACGGTTCTCCGATGGCAAGGTCAGATATCCATTCCAAATAAAATTCTCTATTTTCTAAGTTATATTTCATTTGTAAGGGTGTTCCTTGGATAAAGGCAGCATAAGGTCTACAAAATCCTTCGATAGCTCTTCCTCCACCCCCATACACATCGGGGTCTGAACCTGGGATGATCTGGTCTTTCGAAAAAATACTTAGGTCTTCTTGGTTCCAACCATCTCCCACCATTAAATCGTTTTGGTTGGATGCAGTATAGTTCCAAAGTGTATTTGATAAAAAGAGTTGGTCCATCGCATTGTACATGGAATTTAGAGCCATCACATGAAGTTTCCAAATTTTGGGAGAATGGTTTCCTTTTTTCCATTCTTTGTATGCCTTCCCACCTTGCAGATCAAAAGGAATTCCAAATTCTCCAATCAGGCTTGGAATTTTACCTGGAACTGAATCGGCAGTATTTTTAACTCTAGTTAGCTGCCTGACATACATGGCTTCGATTCCAGACTTTCCAAATACAGGACGTTTGGTCAAAGTATCAATCGCAAAGGGATAAAGAAAGGTTTTGAAAAGGAGAGTTAATATATCATACCAATGTGCTGCATTTACCGATAGTTTCGGAACTTCTCCATTTAGATAAGGATTTGTGAATGCGTCAGAGGCTTCTCTTTCAATAAAAACCATCCAATCTTTTCTGATTTCTTGAATCGTTTTACCAACGGTGCACATAAAAGGAATAAGATAATCCGCATCAAAGTCTACGGTTTTACCATTGACTGTTTGAAAAAAATCATTTTTTTCGATAAAAGGTGTACCATCTTTTGTAATGGTATAAGCGCCTTCTAATTGGAAGGGATCACCCGGGGATTCTGGTAGCCAAATAGAAACCTTGTTCTGATTTACGGTTACAGTTTTTGTAGGAACAAATCCGC
Source organism: Leptospira montravelensis (assembly GCF_004770045.1). Taxonomy (NCBI): domain Bacteria; kingdom Pseudomonadati; phylum Spirochaetota; class Leptospiria; order Leptospirales; family Leptospiraceae; genus Leptospira; species Leptospira montravelensis. Next base: position 57,172 of record NZ_RQFO01000001.1, on the reverse strand, counting down.
CTTTCCAAACTTTAAGAGTAAGATAAGGTAAATCTACGGAATATCCATGAGAAGAAAACAAAGCATCTATTGGAGACCAACCAAGGCCCGGTTTGGCGGGATCCTCGTCTTTGTTGGTAAGACCTCGGTCATTTAAGGCCCTACCGATAAAACCTTTTCCTGGTTCGTTTAGGGAATCAAAACCTAAAACAAAATCAAAGTCTTTCACTCGCTCAGCAATTTGTTTCATACAGCCCAAATAGTGGCCTTGCAAGTAGTCTTGAACGTTTATCCCATCGATTAAAAAATTAGGTGCAAAGTCTTTTCCTCCGAAAAACAAAGTCCAAAGGATTCCATTTCCAGCATAACGATAGTTTTGTGACCAGCACATGGTTGGATAATTATCTTCCTGACGAATTCCTGGTTTTGAATAATCGTAAGCTCTTTGCATGACTATGCTTGCATCTGCCTCTGATAGTTTTCGATAATCAATTCCCAATTTTTCGAAGATCCAACCAGGGGCACCGTCACCTCCGGTCATACGAGACCAAACATCTTGATGAAAATCTATAAAAACATAAAATCCATATTCTCCAGCCAATCTAACAATTTCTGTGAAATAATCCAAATAAGCTTCGTCGTATTCATTCGGTCCTTTATGTTCTACGGCTTCCCAAGTGGTTAATAAACGTATTACATTAAATCCCCATTTTTTGAGTCTTGTGAAATGGGAATCAGCTTCAGAAAGAGGAAAAGGTCGGCCAATAAAACTCACTTCTTTGTGGTCTGAAAAATCCGTTGGAAACTGTGTTCCACCGTTTGGAAAAGGAACTTTTGTGTCTCCACCTAAGTTCACTCCTCTTAAAATTACTTTTCTTCCGGTTGCATCTACAAACCATTCGCCTTGGGGTGAGAGTTTTTTTGGTGCCATTAAATTTATCCTTCTAGTTTTAATTCGTTTTTATGATTGGACTCGGCGTAAATGTTAAGATACCCAAGTAAAAAGTAAAACACAATCAATACTTCATCATCTTGAAAATAACATTGTAAAAGGCCTGAAAAGAAAAATCCTACCAAACCATAAGTCATAAACCTAATTTCTTTGGGAATGTTTCCATTTAATAGCGTATATAGTATTCCAATAAATAAAAGAAGGTATAAAATTCCTTGAGGTGTTCCATATACAGCTGTTAAATGAAAGTAATCATTGTGAGCGTGTCCTCTTTGTGTAACTTCATAAAAGAAACTTAGTTCTTTGTGTTCTTTTTCCTTTTCTTTCCTTGAAATTTCGATTTCTTTTTGGTAGTTCCCAGATCCAATTCCAAAAATAGGATTTTTTTCAATAAGAGGGAAGGTGGAGTCCCAAATGAAGGTTCTACCTGAATCAGTATGTTTTTCTCCACCAAACAAAGGATCTACGACACGTTTGACTGCATTTGTGGTTTTGTATCCTGTGTAAACCACAATCAAAGAGAGTAAAATAAATATTCCGATTCGTTTTAGCATTTTTTTTGATATATCTTTATCGATAAATATTAGAATGTATATGCCGAATAAAGTACTCACTAAGGCTCCAAGAAGTGATGAACGTGCATTGTTAAATAAAAAGACAATAGCAACCAATAAAAGTAATATCGCATTGATAGAAATTTTTGACAAAGATTCTTTTTTATACCAAGAATCATACAATCGGAATACAAAACCTGGGAAGATAAAAGCAAGTAATCCACCGAAAGTAAGATGGGTATTCATAAGACCGATAGGAAGGTAGATATTTACATCGGAAATTTTGCCGTAGTGGTGTTGGTAAGGCCAAGAGGCAGAAATTTTATAAAGATCAGAAATTAATCGAGACAGTCTTGTCATCGAAAAAATTGAAATAAATCCGGTTATCACGATGACTAATGCAAAGATAAAAAATGTTTTATAGAGATATTTTTTGTCTTCATGTTTGATCCCTTGAACAGTGACAAATGCGGTTACTAGAAAGATGTCTTTCATTTCGTCGCGAAATGCGTGTTTAATGGATATAAAATCAAAACCAGATGCTGCGAAATGATACAAAACTGTTACAAGTTGCCAAACGTAAAATAGGAAGAGAATTTTTACCAATTGACTCCTGAGTTTTGGTTTTTCAGGAAGAAAGAGAAAAAAAACAAAAGAGAGGAGTAAGAAAAGTTGGCTTAAGGAAACGGAAAGGGCACAGGAAATGATGGACAAGGTTAGAAACGAACGATAGATTCGGTAAAACATACTTTGGATGAGACTAATGCTTTTCTCCAATTTGTAAAGAGGTAACAGTTGCGAGTCTTATATTTTTCCGATACTTTTTTGCCAAAAACCGACGGAGTCGCTGTTTCTATTAAAAATTTTTCTGAACTTTTGGCTTTGCGAGGCCACGAATTTTGTATTTGTGCACCCAAATATGGCGACGGGGACTTTGATCGTATGACGGACAATATCCAGGTAGTTCGCTTTCGTTCTGGATACCTACCGAGTTACCCCGATATTAAAGTGGTTTTGCCTTCACCTGGCAAAATCAAACGAATTATCGAAGATTTCAAACCCGACCTCATTCACATCCACACCCCGGGACTTTTGGGTCTATATGCTGTGAATGCCGCTGAAAGATTTGGTGTTCCTACCATTGGAACCTATCATACCTTGATGGCTGAGCAGGAAATGTATGTATCTTTTTACCGTTTGTTCAAACTCGATAAACTATTCTTCAAAGCAAATAAGTTTAAGAAAAAACTAAATATCGATGAATTAGACAAAATTGTAAAATTTGATAACTTTAATATTCGCAAAAAAATCATTTTAAAAATATGTAATGATATATATAACAGGTGTGATGTGGTCATTTCCCCGAGCCATTTGATTAAAGAACAATTAATCGAATATGGAATCACCCGACCGATTACAGTTGTTTCTAATGGGATGGATTTAAAACGATTCAAAGGAACTCCAAAAACTTATACGGCAGGAGATGCCCCCAAGTTTTTACATGTAGGGAGAATCTCTTATGAAAAAAATTGTGATGTGATCCTTAATGCATTTAAAACCATCCATGAACATTATCCGAAATCAACTTTGACAATCATTGGTGAAGGTCCTGCCATTCCGTCATTGCAAAGACAAGCTGAACATTTAGGAATTCAGGATGCGGTCACCTTCAAAGGATTTATCCCCAATGCCGTGTTACATGAAGAATATCCAAAGTATGACGTATTCTTAACTGCTTCTACTATGGAAACGCAAGGCCTTGTTGTTTTAGAAGCGATTGCTTGTGGGTTACCTGCTGTCGGCGTGGATGCCTTTGCTTTGCCGGAACTGATCCGTCAGGGTGAAAATGGATACATCGCCAAATCTTTCGATGCCAAAGGGATCGCACAAGGTGCCCTTGAAATCATTCGTAATCCCGAAGAGTATGCAAAGTTCTCTAAAAATTCCCTTCAGATAGCTTCAGGTCATGAAATGGAAAAATGTGTAGATGCAATGGAAGAAGTTTATTCAAAAGTTGTAGAAGCAATGAAAGGAAAAGTGAAAAAAACAAATATCTTTGATTTGTTTTTTGATTTTATGCAGTGAAAAGTTTTATATCTCTGGAGTTACGTAGTCTCATTTCTGGGATTGCTATCTTTTTAACTTTTTATGCATACATTCCCTATATCAAAGGAATTTGGAAAGGTTCTATTCGTCCTCACGTATTTTCCTGGATCATTTGGGGAGCCACCACCTTTATCGTGTTCTTCGCACAAATTGCAGGGAATGGTGGGGTGGGAAGTTTACCCATAGGTGTTTCAGGTATCATTACCATTTTAGTTGCCTTTATCGCTTATCGAAAACGCGGTGATATTGAAATTACGAAATCTGATTGGTTTTTCTTTTGTTTAGCACTTTCTAGTTTGCCATTTTGGTTTTATTTTTCTGATCCTTTAGCAGCAGTGATTGTTTTGTCTATTGCAGATATCTTTGGTTTTATTCCTACCTTTCGAAAGGGATATATCGATCCTAACTCAGAACCTTTGGGATTTTATCTAATCTTTTTGTTTCGTAATTTTTTGGCTATGGCCGGACTTGCTGAATGGAATATGGTTACTTTGTTGTTTCCTGGTTCTGCTGGAATTGCTTGTTTGGTTTTTGTGATGATGGTAAAAATCAGAAAATCAAAATTTGGTATAATATCTTAGTTCATTCCTTATTCACAACAGGATAAAATACCACCGATTTTAGAACTCGTCCTTCTTCTCTATCTTCATAAACAACTTCTGCTTGTTTGGTGCGAGCTGGCAGATAGAGTTGTATGGCCTCCACAATTTCATAGGCACTGAGAGTATAATCTAAAACTTTGATTGCAAGTTCTACCCCAAGAAATCTTTCGCGAGTCACCGTTTTTGTTTCTGTTTTTTTGGCTATGATGAGCCATTTATAAAGTCTTGCTGACCGATTGGTATCTAGTAAATTTCCAATGTCCAATTTCATTTGTGGAAGGACAGCTGGTGTTTGGCTAAATCGGATTTCGATTCTTTTGGATTGTGTTTCACTTAGTTTTAAAGACAATTGTTTATCAAACAATTCATCATCCATATATTCGATGCGGTCACAGGTGGAATAAACTGTATCACATAAATTTCCGTAATTTTTATGAAAGAAAAATACCTGTAATACTTTTCCGGATGTCGGATGATAAAGGACTTTCGCATTATAATGGCCCATTCGCCCAAACTTAAATGCAGAACGTAATCGTTTGTATAAATTATAACTGAGTCCAAAAAGGTCTTTGATGACAGGGACATCTGTAAAGCCAATGCCCCGTGTCGCGATATAAAATGGTTCCAAACTGACATGGCCATCTCTTTTGGCAATTTCCCGTAGGTATTCCGTGATATCATCCATTTGAGAATCACTGAAAAGAAGGGGATTGTCTAAAAAATCTACCACCACCTTACCGCCGTTTTTTCCTAGTTCATCCCATACTTCGGATAAATACTTTCCATCTTTGGAGTATGAAATTTTTTTACAATACAAGTCTTGGCATTTGATTTGTTCTTCATAATCTGCTTTGTTGGGAGAAGGAAGAATGACTTCTTGAAACTCAGGAGAAAATGCTTCAGCCGTAGTTTCTTTCGGAATTAGGAACAAACAAAAGGAAAGAATTATAAAAAGTTTTAGTGAAAAACGAGAGATCTGTTTAAGAAAAGGTTTATAAAAAATTGAAATAGATAAATTCTTGCGGTAACAAAAAAAACAAATTGCCAAAGGTCTATTTGCGGATTTAGGAGAACTCTTCTTTTCTATGAATTGCATAAACATCTCCTATTGTTTTGCCAAAAGAAATTTTGTTTTTACTCAATGGTTACCAGAGAGTATTTACGTTTTGAATCAGTCGAATCCGTCTAACAACGTCTAGTGGGTCAATCAGTTCCATACAAGCATGGTCACCGCGCCAACATTTAGTATTACCGTAAATGGAACAAGGGCGACAGGGTAGGTCTACTTGTAACACTCCTGAATCTTCTTGGGCAAAAGGACCGAATCCGGAAAGCGGATGTGTGGTTCCATAAATTCCAATCACGGGTTTTTTGAGAAGGGCAGCAATATGGACGTTGGAACTATCCATTCCAATCATTACATCTAATCTGTCCATGATTCCAAGTTCCCCTCGGATTCCCAAATTTCCACCTTGGACGATATGGGCACGTTTTTGACCACTCCTAAGAATTTCTAATTCCTTAGCCTCATCTTTCCCACCAAACAAAAAAACATTACAATCGGGAAATTCATCGAGTAAAACTTCGACAAGCCGTTTGCATTTATCAAAACTCCATTCTTTGAGTGCATGTCCCGCAAAAGGAGCAAATCCAAACCATTGTCCTTCTTTTTTATCAATCCCAATAGATTTAAAAAAATCCCTAGCAAATACTTTCGATTCCCCATCTACATTGAGCCAAGGACCTTTGCGAATAGGTGCATCAAATCCGGCTTTTCGAAATACGTTTAAATATCGTTCGACGGTGTGAGGAAGTTGGTTTAATTTTTTATTATAACGTCTTGTTTGTGCTAATTTTTCCCGACGACCTTTGATGATTTTGGAGTAAGGTACTCCTTGGCTACGAAATAAAAAAGCAATAAACCTGGAACGAACTGATCCATGTAAATCAATTACATGACCGAATGGTCCCAGTTTGGCGATATCGCGATACATCCGAAAGAGACCAAAAATACCTTTATATTTTTTTAGATTCATCCCAAGAACATTGAGATTAGGAATATTATAGAAAAACGGGGCGAAATTTCCTCTGGTAACAACTGTAAGTTGAATATTAGAATATTTAGCTGCAATGGCGATGAGTGCAGGTGTCATTAAAGCCACATCACCCATTGCAGAAAATCTTAATACTAAGAGGTTTGTCATTTCTGATTCTTATACAATGATGGATTTAGATTTTGGTCATTGTACATCTTCATTTGACGATATACTTTTACTTTTTTGATTCCTTGGGAATAATCAGAAAAAAGTTCATCCAAACATTTTTTGAGATCTTCTCTTTGGTCTAGTAGAACATCTAGTTTTGCTTGGCATTTTGCTATATGTTCTTTTGTGGCAGAGGCATCTTTTCTCGAAACTTGTTCTTCCATATGATATATCTTGAGTTCTAAGATACTCATGCGGTCGAGTAACCACGCGGGTGATTCTGAATTTAATCTTGCATCTGGTTTTGGAGTGACGGATCGAAACATATCAATTACGAAGTCGTCCAGTTTTTCCACCATATCAGTTCGGTCTTGGTTTAGTTTGTCTATTTTTCGTTTGAGAGCCACAACATCTTCTAAAGCAATGTCAGGCCTTCTAATTTCATCTTCAATATGCCATTGGATGGTATCGATGTGGTTTTTTTGGTAGAGAGTGGACTCTAAACTTCCTTCTGGAAAAGGATTGGGATGAGGGGCTTCTTTTTTATGCCAATCTTGTAAGGATTGTTGGAAAATTGAGACGGCTTTTATGGCTTCCAAGGCTTTCATATCGTAATGCAAATCACGTTTTCATATGGTTTTTGGCGTTCAATCTAAATATTTCCCAAGTTTTTCGCTTTCTTTTGCCACCTTTTTTAGTCTTTTTACAGTACATGTGCTTAGTTGTGATCGCATATAAGGTCCATCCGGATTATCCTCTTGTCATTGTTTCCAATAGAGATGAATTTTTTGAAAGGCCAACAGAACCTATCCACACTTGGGATACCCAACCTACCATCCTAGCAGGGAAAGATTTAAAAGCTGGGGGAACTTGGCTTGGTGCGAATTCCTTGGGAAAAGTGGCCTTTCTTACCAATGTCAGAAATTTTAAAAAACTTCCGCACCCCCATCCAAAATCCAGGGGAAACCTTGTTTTAGATTTTTTAAAATCTTCCCGGGAAGTAAGTACAAAGCCATACCAAGAAAAAATTCTTAATACGGCAACTGACTATGAGGGTTTTAATTTATTTGTTTTTGATGGAAACCTCGCCAGTTATGTTGGAGGAGATCCTTTACAATCGTATATCTTAGAACCAGGGTTTCATGCTGTCAGTAATGCCAATTGGAATACGGTTTGGCCAAAAACCGCAAAATTGAAAACAAACGTCGAACAAGTGTTTGATACCTTCCCGATGAATGAGAATTGGCGAACCCTTGTTACATTAGAATTTTTTAGACTTTTAGCAAATACAGATCTTGTGAATGAAGACTCTCTATTACCCGATACTGGGATTGGATTAGAAAGGGAAAGGTATTTATCGTCGATCCGCATTCGTGTTCCCGGATACGGCACTCGGGCTTCTACAATTTTATTTTATGGGAAAGGTGGAGTGGAAATGTTGGAAAGAACCTTCCCCGATCCGCTTTCTAATGAATATTCGGAACGGAGAGAGGTTTTAGAATTTAGCGAAAGTTAGTTTTCTAGTCGGAAGTTTGTCATAGGGAAAGCAGAAGTGATTTCTTTGACTCCTGCTTTTACTTTTGATTCCCAAGTAGAATCACCAAAATGATCTAAATAATCGCAGATTAAATTTCCAACTGCTTCAATTTCCTTTTCTTTTAGACCACGAGTGGTAAGTGCAGGAGTTCCAAGTCGAATTCCTGATGCAACAGCCGGTGGGTTTTTATCAAAAGGAATCGCGTTTTTATTGACTGTCACTCCTACGTGGTCTAAACCATTGGCCGCATCATTTCCTGTGAGTCCTTTGACAGAAACATCGAGAAGAACGATATGGTTGTCAGTTCCACCAGAAACCACACGAAAACCTCGTTTTTGGAATGTATCTGCGAGGACTTTTGCGTTCTTTACTACTTGTTTGATATAAGTTTTAAAATCAGGTTGTAAAGCTTCTCCGAAGGCAACTGCTTTGGCAGCAATCACGTGCATAAGTGGTCCCCCTTGGATTCCAGGAAACACTCTTGAGTTTAGTATTTTTTCATTTTCTTTAGAGGAAAGGATGAGTCCCCCTCTTGGTCCACGCAAAGTTTTATGAGTGGTAGTTGTGACAAAATCACAAACTCCAATGGGACTTGGATGTTCTCCGGCAACAACAAGACCTGAGATATGCGCAATATCTGCCATGATTTTTGCGCCAATCCCATCCGCAATTTCACGGAACTTGTTAAAATCAATGGTGCGTGGATAAGCGGAAGCGCCCACTACAATCAGTTTCGGTTTGTGTTCTTTGGCAAGTTTTGCCACTTCATCATAATTGATGGTTTCCGTTTTTTCATCCACTCCATAAGGAATTGGTTTAAAATACTTTCCACTGATATTGACAGCACTACCATGTGTTAGGTGACCACCATGAGCCAAGTTCATTCCAAGAAAACTATCTCCTGGTTCAAGAGTCGCAAGAAACACAGCCATATTCGCCTGTGCACCGCTATGTGGTTGCACGTTTGCATATTCTGCACCAAACATTTTTTTAGCACGTTCAATGGCAAGTTCCTCTACCTTGTCTGCGTTTTCGCAACCATTGTAGTAACGTTTTCCAGGATACCCTTCAGCGTATTTGTTTGTGAGAGTGGAGTGGTAAGCTTCGAGCACTGGACGTGAAACAAAGTTTTCACTAGCAATCATCTCTAGGGAATGTTCTTGGCGTTCGTCTTCTTTTTTTAATGCGGCGTAAACTTCAGGATCTTGTTTTTCTAAATAACTCATGTGGGAATTTCTCTGTGGAGTGTGTATTCTGGATTTTGGTATTTCTTCTTGCGAATAGATTCAGATTCTTGGAGCACTTGTTTCCGAAAAGTAGAAAAGTCGGGGCCAAAGAAGGAAATTTTTGAAAAATCTTCAGGTTCTTTTTCTCCTAAATAAGAAAAAACTTCTTTGACTAGGTCTTTTGCCCAAATCTTTTCCGAAAAAAAATCGGGTAAAGATGTAAGAAATTCCTTATGGCTTCTTTCTTTGCGATAATCAGGTTCTTCGGGAGGGTGGTGTAAGACTTCTGCGACTCGTTCAATTAAGTGATCTTCTAAAATTAAAGTCCCATGTTGAACAATACAACTTCGCTTCCGAAATTGTGCGTTCCCTGAAATTTTTTTTAAGATTCCATTTTTTTCTAATACTAGGTCAGATTTTCCCTTTGGAAAACATTCGATGTTTTGTCTTTTTAAGGATTTTGACACGATTCCAAGAAGGATATCATAAGAATCTCTAACTGGAAAAAGATCTTTTCTTTTGTCTAAATTGAAGTAAAGAGAGTAATTAATATTTCCAGAAAGGGAATGAAACACAGTTCCTCCACCGGAGGCACGCCTGGCGATATAACAAAAATTAAGTTTTGGTTTTTTGTGAAAACCTTGGGTTCTAGCAACGGTTTCGTATTTTTTTACTACTTCTTCTTTGATGTTCCGAAATGGATTTTCCGAAAGACCTAAAATGATGGAGTCAGGATTTTTCCAAAGCCTAACTCCCGCGGTAATTCCTTCGGAAACAATTTTTAAAGAAATTGCCTCTTCAATCGCCAAATTGTAGTAAGGTGACCTAGGAGGAATTTCTGGAAAATAAAAAACTTTAGAATTCACTCGTTGAAGTATTTCTGAGAGGCTTCGTTTAAAAACTTTCTTTCGCTACGGGAAAGGGACTCCATTCCATTTTTGGAAATTTTTTCAAGAAGTTCATCCACTTTGGTTTTTGCATTTTCCCTTTTGGCCATTTCTTCTTGGTAACGCATAAATCTACGTTTTTGCAAATATCTAGCGAGTGACCATGTGGGAAGCGAATTCGTTTTTTTTCTCCAACCAGTATATACTTTCATCAAGAAAAAGCCGCCAATGGCTCCCCCTAAATGTGCAAAATGAGCCACTCTTTCCCCTTGAGCAAAAAGTACCATAAGCATAACAATCATCACAAAGTATTTGGCTCTCATGGGAAAGATGAGAAAAACAAGAAGTTCTCGGTTAGGCCAAGTCATGGCGTAGGCAACGAGAAGTCCGTAAATGCTGGCACTGGCTCCCACCACAAGTCCTTGAGAAAATCCAGAGAAATGGGCGACAACGGTAAAAACCCCACCAAGAAAGGCAGTGAATAGATAGAACTTTAAAAAAGCACGTTCTCCCCAAATTTCTGCCAGTTCTGAACCAAACATCCAAAGGCTCAGCATATTAAAAAGAATGTGTAAAAAACTACCATGTAGAAAGGCATAACTGAGAAGTTGCCAAACCCAACCGCTAAAAACGAGGTCAGGGTTCAGTCCAAAATACAGTTCCACCAAAGGGGAATGGAAAGCCAGTTTTGTTGCCATTTGCAAAAGAAAAAGGATTCCATTGATAATCATGAGAGTGCGCACTACGGGAACCATTGGCGGTCCAAATCGGAGTTCATATCCTGGGTAACGAGAAGCCATAAATTCAAGGTCGCAAATCTTGAGTGACAAGGAAAGTCGATTTCCTAGCATCGAGGAAGTGATTGTGCAACTCTACGGAGTCCGCGGCTCCATAGCGAGTCCCCTCCGAAATCAAGACTACCGCAAAAAAATTATCGATATCCTGGACCTCTACAAACAAACGGGGGCCGGTGTTTCGGCGGATGAATTTTGGCAAGACCTCCCATACCATCTTAAATTTGTCACAGGATCTGACACCACTTGCGTTTCTGTCACCGACGATGAGGGAGAAGTTTATGTTTTGGATATGGGGACGGGCCTCAGGAATTTGGGCGATGAACTGGTTTCAGAATACCTAACAAATAAGTTAAAACGGACAGTTTCCTTTTTTATTACTCACACCCATTGGGATCATATCCAAGGGCTTCCTTTTTTCAAACCCATCTATTTCCCTGATTTCCACCTCAATTTTTATTCTCCTTATTCGGATTTGGAATCGAGACTTCAAAAACAACAAGAACCTGAATTTTTTCCAGTGCCTCTGGATGGAACGGGTTCTACCAAAGACTTCAAATTATTTTTTCCTGGAGATATTTTAGAATTTGGCTCGGGGATGAAGGTAGAATGTTATCCATTAAAACATCCCGGTGGGTCTTTTGCTTATAAATTCACAAACCGGGCTGGGAAAATTTTTATTTTTGCAACGGATGCGGAATTTACAGGTGCTGATATGGATTTAATCCATGAGTGTTATCCTTTTTTTGCAGAAGCTGATTTACTCATCCTCGACACACAATATACTTTAGACGAATCTTTTTCTAAATTTGATTGGGGACATACTGCCTATACAATGTCGGTAAACTGTGCTTCTTCTTGGAAGGTAAAAAACTTAGTTTTAACCCACCATGAACCAAGTTATTCCGATGAAAAAATTTATGAAATCTATAATGATGCCAAACTTCACAAAGAACAGTTAGGCGAAAAAAAATTAAAAATTCATTTAGCAAGGGAAGGTTTACGCTTCCACCTATAATACCATGAACAAAGAAAAAACACTTCGAATCACAATCACTACTTTCTTTACCATAGCTCTTTTTGGCGGTTTGTTTTTTGGATACATTCTTTCTGAGGTAAACAAAGGAAAGGAGTTACAAAAGTTGGCATCTTACCAACCAACCACTCCTACCAAACTTTACGATTCGAATGGGGTTTTGTTTGCAGAACTGTATCGTCATAAACAAGAACTACTAAAATACAGTGACATTCCTCCCCATGTCATTCATGCCTTTTTATCCGTTGAAGATGATAACTTTTTTAACCACTTTGGAATTGATTTTTTGGCCATCGTTCGAGCGGCAATCAAAAACGTTTTTGCCGGACGAATTGTACAAGGTGGATCCACACTCACTCAGCAGTTAGCAAAAACCATCTTACAACAAAGGAAAAAAACTTTTGGTCGTAAGTTTTTAGAAGCACTTCTCACTTTACAAATTGAACAAGAGTATACCAAAGAAGAAATTTTAGAAATCTATTTTAACTTAATTTATTTGGGGCATGGAACAACAGGTCTTTCTTCTGCAGCCAATGTGTATTTTCAAAAAGACGTAAGAGATTTGAGTATTGCCGAAGCTGCCATGCTTGCAAGACTTCCTAAAGCTCCTGTAACGTATTCCCCGTTTAAAAACCCTAAAGAAGCAAAACAAGCTCATTTGGTGGTTTTAGGTCTAATGGCAAAAAATGGATTTATCCCCAAAGACCAAGTCCCAAAAATCCACGATGATTTTTGGGAAAGGTATTGGCCTGTGGTCATCACTCAATCTCCTTCTCGTTCCACTTGGGGAGCAAAACTCAACAGAGCTCCTTATTTTACAGAATGGGTACGCCAAATCCTCGAAAAGGAACTTGGGGAAGAAGCTTTGTATACAGGTGGACTTCGAGTTTATACAACTCTAGATGTCCGTAAACATGAAATTGCCGAAGAGGAACTTAGAAAAGGTCTGATCGACCAAGATAAATCTGCATTTGGTGCTAATTTTCGTTATGCGGGAAGAGCTGACCGTGGACTTGTTTCTTTATACAATTTGTTTGGTTCTATTTTTCCGGTGGGAGTTCCTTATATCACCAGTTTGGATGATAGACAGGTATTCCGACTTCATTTAGAAAAGGAAATGGCTCCTGCTTTAGAACTTTTGACAGACTTTATACCTTCTGAAAATGAAAGTGCGGCTGTCAAAGAATTCCAAAGATCTTCACTTGTATTTTCTTCCAACTTACACGTAGAAGGTGCGATTGTCACAATTGACCACCAAACAGGTTATATCCAAACGATGGTAGGTGGTTCTAGGTTTTCACCAAAAAATCAATTTAACCGAGCTATGCAAGCTAGACGACAAACTGGCTCTGCTTTCAAACCATTTGTTTATGCGGCAGCCATACAAAATAGGGCAGTGGGTTCTGGAACAGGAATTATGGATGCTCCTCTCACCACAATCACCGAAGAAGGGGAAGGATATTCTCCGCAAGATATCTCCGGGGATTTTAGAGGAATGGTTCCACTATCTCGTGCGTTATCATTATCCTTAAATATTGTTTCTGTTCAGGTGTTAATGAGAACAGGAACTGATGCAGTCATTGATTTTGCCTCCAAAGTGACAAAAGCTAATAAAGCTAGGTTTCCCACTGGGCCTGCTTTGGCACTCGGTGTGGCAGAACTCACTCCTTATGAAATGGCTTTAGGGTACTCCATTTTAGCAAATAAAGGTAAAGATGTAATTCCTTTTAGTGTTCGTTATGTGCTAAACCAAAGTGGAACTGTTGTTTATAATAAAGAAAAGGAAGTTCAGGAAACTCTTGCCGAAGAAGCCAAAAACGGAACGATCCAAATCATTCCGGAAGCTACAGCTTATATCATTAAACAAATGTTAATTGGTGTTGCTATGGGGGGAACTCCCACTCAAGCCCTTCGTGCTGCAGACAAAGGAAATTATAAGGGAGAGTCCGGTGGAAAAACTGGATCAACTTCTTCTTATACCAATGTTTGGTATGCAGGTTTTGATCCGAAATACACTTCTGTCGTATGGATGGGATTTGATAAATCCTCTCTCTCGCTCGGAAAAGGTGTGACGGCTGCGGGAGTGGCCGCTCCGATTTGGGGAAAAATGTATTCACGTTGGTATAATGAGGGTCCCTATCCTGTATTTTATCCCAATGGAAAAGCCGATGAGATTCCTGCTGACGTGGTAAAGGGAGCCACTTGTGCTTTCAACGGTCTGAGTCCTGGACCTAACTGTCCATTGACTGGGAATTTATTTTTAAAACCGATTACGATTGCAGGCCGCACCTTAGCAGTTCCTGGTGGCCGTCAGTGTGATGGAGATAGGGACCATTACCGTTCTATGGATCTCACCGACTTTCTCCAAAGAGAACTCGAAATTTCGGATGAGGAATTAAAATAAGTTTTTAAACTTCAATTTTTGCCCTCCTCTAAAATTACCAGTGAGGAGGGAGCGATTAAAAAAAAGCCTGCCTGATTCACTTAAAAAATCCTCTAAAACACCTAAGTTCTAACTACTAAACCGAACTTTATAAATCAGGAGAGGTTTTCCCGCCACTCGTCGTTTTGGCTCCATTTCTTTAGGCAATCTATTTCCAAACCGACATTCTGCGTACATTTTAAGCAAATCTTCCTTCCCTTGTTTCATAAAATCGCCTTCTTTTGCCGATCTCTCCCCTTTTAGGCCATCTGCAGCTTGGCACGATAGTTGCATTAATGTAGGAGAACATTGGTTCGGAGGGAATATGAAAAAAGCAATACTAACCATTCTAGTTTTGGCACTAACAGCTTCCATTTCAGCTGGAGAGTCTTCTTTTATGAACGAAGACTTAGATTCCCTCATTAGCCAATACGACAAAGAAACTCTCACTGCAATTTCGAACGAGCTGGTAAAACTGGCGAGTGAAGAAGAAGGGATGGGGGAGTTTGATTTAGCTTCTGGTCATTATACACGCGCTATTAAAATCAGAGAAGCGATTGGAATGAATGAACACAAAAGTTTTGCATCGATCCAATACTTGGCAAGTCTTGCTCATTCCAAAGCTGGGAATTTTTGTGAGGCATCCAGCTTTGCAAAAAAAGCGAGCGAAGGTTTTCGCCAACACGGAATTTCTAAATTTGAACATAAAGCAAACCTAGAACAAAAAGAATATGCTCGTGCATGTGCGGTTGTGGCTTTTAAATAAAATCTATGTAATGATTCTTTCTAGAGATGGTTACCCTTTTTTGATTCCTCTTCGAATCAATCCAACTTCACGTGGTTGTACACGTGGGGTTGGAATTCTTTTTTCCCATACTTCAGCCTAGCGATTTCGAACAAATTTGATTTGGTATAAGGAAGGTCAGACTCCCAAGCAATTCCAAAGTTAGCTTCGTTATATCCCGATTCGTATTGTAAGGGGAATAAAGATTTTCCATCGTAAAAATACAAAAGCGAATGATTTATAGTTTGTTTATTTGTGTTGTTAGTTGATAAACAAGGAAAAGTTAAATACCAATTTTTCATTTGAGGAATGGATTTTGTATTTTCCTTGGAGGTACATTTTGTCTCTTCGATTGTCTTTGTTTTGAATAATACCCAATCCCCCGACTTTTCAAAGTTACCTCTACCTACTTTTTTGTGAAACTCCGAATGGTCTTCATAAACTTTCCATTCCGACCAAGTTTTGATGAATACAGAGTTTGGTTGTAAATGGATATCTTCTTTCCAAAACAACTGGAACTGTTTGGATCCAAAGGCTGATTTTTTTTCTGTGGGTCGAATGTAGTGTCCGAGTAAAATTTTTTCATCCCTTGGGTAATCCGTGGGAAGAGACCGGATCCAATCTATTTTTGGTGAACATTTTAGACTAAAGAGGAATAAAAAACCGAAAAGAATCGATTTGATACTTTTCGGCCCAGGGAGATTAAACCCACTTCTTAGCAGTGAGGATTTAAAATTGGAAGTAGATAAAATCTTGTCCCCCGTCTCCAAAAATTCCAAGCAATAATAAGATGACTACTGAGAGAAAAGGAAGTAGGATATTTTGGTAAGGTTTTAATTTTTCATACACAAGATTAGAATGTTGAAACCAGTTAAACATCAGTCCCAAGGCAATGAACGTGGGGAGTTCATCCACACGACTCAAGGTTTCGCCGGTATTTCGGAATGTCAAAACTCCCTTAAAAATTTCAAAGGCTACATTCATCGATTCCTCACCCCTTGCGGCAGCTCGGAAAAAAACACCGGAAAAGGAAAAAGTGATAAAGATCACTACCGTACGAAAGATTCCCACAAAGGGAATCGTATCAGGTAAAAGTTTCTTTTTTCCTCTTCCCAGATACAATGACCGTTCGATCCAAATCAGCGCCCCTAAATAGGCACCCCAAAGAACAAAGGCCCAATTGGCTCCATGCCAAAGTCCTCCAAGGCACATTGTAATGAAGGAGTTTACGTTGGAGCGAAAGATGGAACCTTTACTTCCACCGAGTGGAATATAAATATAATCACGTAACCAAGAGGAAAGAGTGATATGCCATCTAGACCAAAGTTCCCGGAAGGATTGGGAAAAAAATGGTCCTTGGAAGTTTTCTGGAATTTCATACCCAAGAAGGTTGGCAGAACCGCGAGCCATATCTGTGTAACCAGAAAAGTCACAATACACTTGTACGGCGAAGGCAAGAACGCTAAAAAAGATAGAAAAACTATCGAATTTAGCTGGGTCCATATAGATCGGAGAAATGATTGGTGCGATATTTTCCGCAATGATTACCTTTTTAAAAAGACCACCAATGATCAGAAATAATCCTTTTTTCATTCGGTCTGAATCTATTGTGGGATGGTCTAGTTGCGGTAGGAAATCCTGTGACCGCATGATAGGACCTGCAATCAACTGTGGGAAAAACAGAATGAATAAAAAATAGTCCAAAGCGGACATTCTTTTTTCAATGATGCCACGATGGATGTCCACTTGCACCGCAATGATCTGAAAGGTATAAAAACTAATAGCGAGCGGTAAAAAGATACTCCAAGAACCTGCAATTTCTTTAAACGATGGATAACCAGTTAAGGAAAATAAGGAACCAGTGATAAAGTAAAAGTATTTAAAAAAGCCTAAATTGATTAGGTTTAAAGCAACGATACTAAACAACAAATGGTTATATTTTTCACCTTTGTCTTTTTTACGAAAGATCCATTCGCTAAAACCATAATTGACTAAAATGACAAGTAGGAAGTGGAACAAAAAAGGGAAACTGAAATAAGCGTAAAAAATTAAGGAAGAAATTACCAGCAGTGGTTTTCTTCCTTTTTGTGGAATATTCCAGTAAATTAAATACGTGAAAGCAAAAAGTAATAAATAGGGAATAGAGTTAAATAACATTGATTAGTTGGCCTTGAAATTTATAGATCCCAAAGATAAAGGAATTTTGCGTTTGTTCCTGTTCCTAGGATTTTATCAGCAATGCCTAAAGAAAAAGGATTTTTGTTCCCTTCGGTAGCTTGGTAGATATTTTCTACTCGGCCTTTTCCTCTTTGGTAGGTAATGACGCGAGGATTTCCTGAGCGATTGCCTTGAAATTTAGGGTGTTGCATCACTTGGTAAACAAAATCATCAAAGTATCCGATGAAATCAATCATACCTTCTTTTTTGGCTTGTTCTGCAGTGAAGATCCTTCCGTCACAAATTTCTCTTAAGCGAGTTTCACCAACATTCGGTCTTCCTTTTTTTACTATTTCAAAAAAACGGCCATACAAACTATCAATGATGGATTGAAGGATTTTTCTTTGTTCCGCAGTCATTTCCGTTGTAGGAGAACCAAGTGCTTTGTTAGGGCCAGAAGTAAAAGACTGGTCTTTGACTCCAATTTTATCCAAACCTTCTTTTACATTGATTCCTGACATGATGACTCCCACTGAACCTGTAACAGTTGTTGGGTGTGCACCAATGGCATCGGTTGCCATTGCTATGTAGTAGGCACCACTGGCAGCGGTATCCATAAATCCTGCAAATACAGGAATGGATTTTCTGTTTTTAAATTTCAAAACTTCTTGGTAAATGATGTCACTGGCAGTTACCGTTCCGCCAGGAGAGTTGATTTTTAAAATCACACCTTTGACATCTGGATCACGTTCTGCATATTTTAAGGATTCTTTGACCCGAGCGACCATAGATTCTGTGGGTGGACCAAAAAAGGAATCTTTGGATTCATCAGAAATCATTCCTTCTATGGAGATGATGACGATTTTTTCTTGATCCCTTCCGGCAATGAGTTTCTCTTCGAAATCAGCCTTGCCACTTTGCGGTAACAGGTTCATACTGTTCCCAATGACACAAGATTCGGCAAAAAGAACCGAAAGAAGAACGACACAAACGAAAAGAAAAGACTTTCTAGAAGGCATACAAACCTTTCTAAGATCGCAAACTATGACTTCAATCATTTTTGGGAGATAAATCTTGTATCAATTGAAAACAAAACAGTCTTGTTTTGAAATCCACCCTACCGGTGGTGGCCAATGGCTTGGGTTATCTCTCCAGTCGCCTGTGGATGGGAAATCAGTCTCTGTTGTTTCTGGTCACAAGGCTCCAGACCCATTTTTTGCCTCTGGTTCCTTTTTGATGTTCCCTTGGGTCAATCGACTAGAACCGAACCCCTGGGCACGGGAACCATTTTATCCTAGCACCCATTGGCTGACGGATGGAAACGGAATTCCCTTACATGGACTTTTTCACAACCTTCCTAGACATTTAGTGAAAGAAGAAATCGGGGATAAAGAATCTTATGTTGAGTTTGCCATAGAAATTCCCGCGTCATGGAAAGGGACCTTACTTTCGAAAATCCATGTAAAAGAATGTTATAGGCTTTTTTCTTCCGAGTTAAAAATCATCTACCATCTCACAAACCAGTCCGATACGGAATTTCCTTTTGCATTAGGTATTCATCCTTATTTTCGTTGGAACGAAGATGAATCTATCGATGATCTTTTTTTATTTGGTTCTGGTTTTCATCATGTAAAGTTAGGAGATTATCTTTTACCAGAAAAAATCCAGAACGAAGATATCTTACTGAATTCGGAAGAAACACTTTCCGGAAAAAATTTAGATGATCTATATTTTTCAATCAACGGAACTAATTCTTATATTGGGCTTTTTTCTATGAATAAAAAAGAAAAACTCATCATTCAAGGTGGTGAGTTTTACCAAGTATATACTCCACAAGATCGAAGATCCATAGCGATTGAGCCTATGACTGGTACTGGGAATTTTTTACATTTCCCTGGTGGTAATCCTAAAACCATCGCACCTAAAACAGAAAAACAGATAGAATTCTCCATTCGATTGGATCATTTTTAAAAAAATATAATCTCTTTATCGAACAAACTGTCTAACACCAGAGAGGTTAGATAAAAAATGTCAGATGCACTAGTGAATACATGCAAACAAATCAGTAAAAATCTGTTAGAGATCAAATATTTCGCTGAAAAGAAAAACACTAGCCGAACCTCTGTTTACCGAGCATTACAAGATAAAAAAATCAATGAAGTTGTTATTGGTAAAAACTCACGTTTTATCATCTTAGATGATTTAGCGAAGAAGTGGAAACCTGGTAGACAGTCCTAAATTCTAATTCATTTTCAAAAAGATGATCCTCTCTCCATAAAGAGGGAGCGGGTGAGTTCGTTAGATTCCAAATTTCCTCTGGAATTTGTTTTCTTATAGATTCAGGAAGTGTTAATTCAAATCCCCAATATGGTAACAGGTATTCGTCGGTGTTTTTTTCAAGTAAATACCCGATAAAAGTATAAAACACTTTTCCTATACTTTCGTCAGAATGTTTGTCACGGGTTTTGATATATACTTCGGCAAACTTCGGATAAGGGAATTTAAATTCTTTTTTAGAAAATAGGTAGTGAATGGTTTTTAAGTGCCCTATACGAAAGTAGAGTTTTTTCTCACCTTCAAAAGAAAGTGGTAGGGCATTTGAGAAAAAGTTTGATTCTAAATCCAACTCCATTCGCATTTTTATGAATCCTAAGTTTACCCATACAAGGGAAAGGGGAGACTTCCCAAATTTTTTCCACAGATAGAAAATAGAAATTGGTTTGGTTTTTCTTTTTTGAGAAAAGAGTTCATTTCGTAAAGATTCTGTTAGGTGATTTTTTTTAAAGGCGGAAAATTGATTTGGTAAAATCCAACCGCAGAGTCCTTCCCAAAAACCAAGACTTAATATTAATTCTATTTCTAAACTAGAGTGACTCAAAGCTTGTGGTTCTGTTTTCCAATCCAAAACCACAGCAGGACGTAAAAATGGAAATCCACTACCTTCCCAATCCATAGCCATTTGTTTCAGATTCGTTTCTGTGATAGGGAGATGTTCTAGTGAAATCAGGAAAGGGATTGTTTTTGGGAATTTCCGCATTTTTTATACCTTTCGGTCGATCTATGATAACAAGATGAATGATTTAGCCTTTGAGAATCAAAGTTTTTTATGGGGGAATGAAGCCGGCCCCATCCGAATCCTTTCTGAGTATCTTCACCCTAAGGCGGAATTCCAGGAACATGGAATCACCGATACCATTGTGGTTTTTGGATCCGCTAGAATTCCTTCCCCAGAATCGCAAAAAAGAAATCCGCCTTCCCCGTTAGATGGTCTTACACATTATTATGAAGAAGCACGTGAGTTTTCCCGACTAATTACTGAATGGGCAGAAGTTTTAAAACAGGAAATCCCTGATCGCAACTTACATATTTGTACGGGCGGGGGACCTGGAATTATGGAAGCGGGGAACCGTGGTGCCAAAGAGGCAGGTTCTAAATCTGTGGCACTCAACATTGTCCTTCCTCACGAACAACACCCGAATCCCTATGTAAACCCAGAGTTAACTTTCGAGTTTCATTACTTTTTTATGCGTAAACTTTGGTTTATGAAAACCTGTAGAGGGATGATTGCTTTTCCCGGTGGGTTTGGGACTTTTGATGAATTATTTGAAACATTGACTCTTGTCCAAACCGGAAAAAAAAGTCGAATCCCCATCCTTTTGTACGGATCGAAGTTTTGGTCTGAGGTTATCAATTTCAAAAAATTAGCAGAAATGCGACTGATTTCGGAAGAAGACTTACAACTTTTTGGATTTGCAGACAGTCCTGTGGAAGCACTCCGATTCTTTCAGGAAAAGATTCGTTTCGAATTGACCCATTCTGAGGGTACAAAAACATAGCGAAACAAGGTAATAATTATGGCTAGAACATGTGTAGTAACCGGAAAAGGAACAACGGCAGGGAATAACGTATCCCATTCTCATAAAAAGAATCGCCGTATCTGGAAGGTGAATGTGATCACAAAGAAAATCTTTTTGGAAGACGAGAACCGTTGGGTTCGCGTTAAGATTTCTACACGTGCTTTGCGAACTCTTCGTAAAAAAGGTTTGAAAGTGGCAATCAAAGACCACGGCGGCGATATTACTGCCATCACACCAAAAAAATACGTTGGAATCACTCCTAAAGCACAACCAGCAGCCTAAATTTTTTTAGTTTGCTTCTGGATTGAAACAATCCAAAAAAACACCCAAAATCACCGATGTCTACCGCCTCCTAGAGGCGGAGTTCGGTGTCGTAGAAACTCCCCTCACTTTTTCTAAACCTTATGAGTTGGCCATCGCTGTCATTTTGAGTGCACAGTGTACGGACGAACGTGTGAATCAGGTCACCCCTGAACTTTTCCGTACCTTTCCTACACTTGAATCCTTTGCCAAAGCTCCGCTTTCTGCGATTGAAAAAAAAATTTTCTCCACTGGGTTTTATAAAAACAAAGCCAAAAGTATCCAAGGTTTTGCTAAGATGGTTCTTTCTGAATTTGGTGGTGAAATTCCAAAGACAATGGAGGAAGCCATCACACTTCCTGGGTTTGGAAGAAAAACGGCCAATGTGGTTCTTGCAGAAATTTATGGAGTTGTGGAAGGTTTTGTTGTGGATACCCATGTAAAACGACTGACAAAAAGGTTGGGATTTACAAATAAAACCGATCCTGTACAAATTGAACGGGAGATGATGAAAATTACCCCTAAGGAGATTTGCCGAAACCTATCTCTTTACCTAATATTTCTCGGTCGTAAATACTGCCAGGCCCGCCGGACATTTTGTTCGGATTGTCCTCTTTCTTCCCTATGTCCTTCGTTTTCGGAGTAGGTTTCTCTAATCCTTCTTCTGTTTCCGATTCCTTTCTTTGTTTCCAAGAACGATTGCGATCTGTTAAGTTAATGGATTCTAATTTATAATCCAAACGTATTAAGTTTCGTTTTCGAAAAAACAAATTCAAGGTCCCAAGTCTCCCATAATCTTTGGGACATTCAATTTGATGGACATTCGACAAATAACGAAATCGGGAGATAGGTTTTCCTTCCACAAGAAGGAAGAGGGGAAGTTCTGGGTGGTTTTGCCAAGGAAGAAGAGGAATTTTAGTTTCATCGTCTGCACTTACATAAACAATCCAACCATCATATTCTTCGATATTTTTTAGATCTATGAGTTCCTGGATGGAACCTAAACCAAGTTTAACGGGACCGTGGTTCATTTCTTTGGATTTTCCTAAGGTAAATCCATCAAAAGGAAATTCGAGTGGTTTGTCTTTGGGACTAAAAGGGTACAACATGTACCCTTTTCCTCGTTTTAAATCCAAATCCATTTTTTCTCTTTCTACGAAGCCAAGGAGAGCACTGAGGCCCCCTCTACCTTCTTCATCCATTCGAGTAAAAAGTTCCTTGCCACAATGGAAAAAAATTCGTAAAGGTCTGTCTTCCAAACTTGAGTGAGCACTGATGGCGGTCACCAGAAGAAAAATTCCAAATGTAATGGAAGATATTGGGAATCGCACAAGAAAAGAAAGACGGATATTCATAAATTAAGACCTTGGTACTAGGAACGGAAGAAATCCAATCGGAATGAACCAAAAAACCTTTTATCTGTCTAAACTAAGGGCAGAAAGGATGTTATGAACTTCTTAAAAAACCTAGTCCTCTACGCTAAAATGGTCAAATTTTCTCACACACTCTTTGCCTTGCCGTTCGCAGGGATTAGTTTCCTTCTAGCCTACCTAGAATCTACCTTGGATACGGGAGATTTACTCCGAATCGGGGCACTAGTCCTCGTTTGTATGGTAAGCGCTCGCAGTGCTGCAATGGGTTTCAATCGATATGTGGATTCAGAAATTGATGAAAAAAACCCCCGCACCCAAAATAGGGAAATTCCTTCGGGAAAAATTTCAAAACTTTCGGCCCTTTTATTTATTGGTTTATCTGCTTTTATTTTTATCTTTGCGAGTTTTTTTGTAAACAAATTGGCCTTCCTACTTTCCTTCCCGGCTCTTTTTGTTTTATTTCTATATTCACTGACAAAACGTTTTACCCTTTTTTGCCATTTGGTATTAGGATTTGCCATTTCAATGGCACCACTAGGCGCTTGGATTGCCATTACCGAAACTATCAATATCATTCCTGTTTTATTTTCGATAGGTTTGTTGTTTCATATTTCCGCCTTTGATGTGTTATATGCAATCCAGGATATGGATTTTGATGCCAAAGAAAAACTCCATAGCATTCCTGCTAAACTTGGTGAGAACAAATCCCGAATCATTGCTATCATTTTGCATACTTTGTCTTTAATGTTTTTTATATTGGCTGGAATCAATGCCGAGTTAGGGTTTATGTATTTTTTCATCCTTTCTGTGATTGGCATTTTGATTATGTATGAACACAAAATTTCCTTTAAATACAAAGGAAAAGATTTACCTCTCATTTTTTTCCAAATCAACTCTTGGATCAGCGTAGTTTTATTCCTCGCCATTTTATTTGATAAGTGGAACGAGTTTTTGCTAAAGATATCATCAGGAATTAGTTTTTAATGAAACTTGTGGTAGGCCTTGCGGGTGCTAGTGGCAGTATTTATGCTGCCCGGTTCCTCCGTGCTCTCTCTGAATTAGAAGGAGAGACTTACATCACAGCAAGTCCTGCCGCTCTAAGGATTTTTTCCGAAGAGTATGAGACAAAGGTGGAGACGACAGAGGACATTCTTTCTTTTGTAGAAACAAAATGGAAACCACAAACCAAACATAAGTTTCATGTTCGTAATTTTTTTGATATAGGTTCCGATATTGCTAGTGGTTCGAATACTTGGGATGGAATGGTTGTAATCCCTTGTAGTATGAAGACAGTGGCATCTATGTCACAGGGACTCACAGAAAATTTGATTGAAAGAGCCGCCGATGTTTCTCTGAAAGAAAGAAGGAGACTCATTGTAGTCCCAAGAGAAACTCCATACAACCGCATTCATCTTAAAAATCTTTTAAATTTAGATGAAGCGGGAGCAATCATCCTTCCTGCTTCCCCTGGATTTTATCAAATGCCAAAAACATTAGATGACTTGGGAGATTTTATTGCAGGAAGAATCCTAGGTCTTCTTGGAGTGAACCAAACATTATTTCCTAAGTGGTTGGGGTAAAGTTTCGAAAGTAGGCCGTAGGTTTCCCGTTGTCACCTAAACAAACATAGGTGATATCACTTTCGATCACAGTAGACATCTTTCCCGTTTGTGGATTGTTTGTAATGGCCAAGGTCCGGGAAGTTACAGAAGATTTTCCATATTTTACAATTTTCCCGTAGATTTGGATGATGTCACCGGCACGAGCGGGGGATCGAAATACCACATTGTCCATACTCATGGTGACAATATTGGTATAACGAATTTTATTCATTATATACATTGCCATCCCCTCATCGATCCAGGAGAGCATTTTTCCCCCAAAAAGATTGTTATGGTAGTTCAAATCGTCAGGTTGGACCAGGTGTTGGGTGACCAGCTCCATATCGCGAAGTTTGTTCTGAATCGTATCGACCATAAATACCAAAAAATATGTTTTCGATTTATTCGATACCAAAAACCCTAGAGAAAAGATTTCCGACTTATGTACTCCTATTCCCACAAAAACATCCTAGACACCTTACAATTTTCCAAAGAAGACCTGAATTTCCTCATCGAAAAAACAAACCGTATGAATGTTCTACATGAAACGGGAGAAGCCTTCGGAATCCTACACGGGAAGCTCCTGGCTTCTTTATTTTTCGAAGCCAGTACCCGAACCAGGATGAGTTTTGAAGCGGCAATGGAAAGGTTGGGTGGCCGACTGATCTCTACCGTAGGATTTCAATTTTCCTCCATCTCGAAAGGAGAAACACTCTATGATACGATGAAGATGATTGAAGCATATGTGGACATTGCTGTCATTCGTCATCCGGTGGAAGGTTCGTCTCGGATTGCGGCTGGGGCTGTCAACATTCCTGTCATCAATGCAGGTGATGGTGCCGGCCAACATCCGACCCAAGCGCTTTTGGATTTATACACCATCGTATCGGAAAAAGGAAAAATCGATGGTCTGAACATTGCCTTTATTGGAGATTTAAAATACGGACGAACCATCCATTCCCTTATCAATCTCCTCAGACATTACCCGGTACATTTGTATCTCATCAGTCCGGAAGAGTTAAGGCTTCCAGAAAAGTACAAAAAGAACTTGGAAGGTTTTCCTATGACATGGGAAGAAACAACCGACATCAAAGCATTTTGGGATGCCGATGTTGCCTATGTCACTAGGATCCAGGAAGAACGTTTCCCGGATCATAGAGAATATGAAAAATTAAAAGATATCTACAAAGTGAATAAGGAATTGGTTCTTGCTTCCAAAAAAGACACCACCATTTTGCACCCACTCCCCAGGGTGAATGAACTTTCTACAGATATTGATGACCTTCCCAATGCAGCTTACTTCCGTCAGGCGAAATATGGAGTAGTTGTGAGAATGGCATTGCTGTGTCTGAGTCTCGGAGTGAAATTTGACTAAAAAGATTTGGACTTTAATAGAAGCAAGAGAAGTCCTACCTCTCGTGCGAGACATTACGAGAGAATATTATTTAAGAGCCAGTGTTCTTGCGGATGATGTTCGTAACAAAATGTTACCAGAAAATGTTTTAGAAGCGAAAGAAGATGAAATCAGTGAAATTGTAAAAAATTGGACAAACGAAATTTTGGCAATGCATATCGATGTCAAAGGTTTGTGGTTGGTTGATTTTGACCACGGCAACGGCTATTACTGTTGGACCTGGGGCGAAGAAGACGTGTTATATGAACACGGTTATCATGAAGGATTTAGATCGAGAAAACTCATAGAGGAAAATAAAGAAGAAGATGACTCAGATAAATGAAAACTATTTAAAATTGAAAGCAGGATATTTATTCCCTGAAATTGGAAGAAGGGTAAAGGTTTATTCAGAAGCCAACCAAAACGCAAAAATCATTCGCCTTGGCATTGGAGATGTGACACTTCCATTGGCACCTACAATTGTAAATGCTATGGTGGAAGCGGCCAAAGAAATGGGAAGTTCTGCAGGTTTTCATGGTTATGGACCGGAACAAGGATATTCTTTTCTGATTCAAAAAATCATTGCCCATGATTATACCGCTCGTGGTGTTCAAATTGCAGAAGACGAAGTATTTGTCTCTGACGGATCCAAATGTGACTGCGGAAACATCCAAGAGATTTTTTCATTGGATAGTAAAATTGCTGTAGTGGATCCTGTGTATCCGGTTTATGTGGATACAAATGTGATGGCAGGTCGTACGGGAGAAGTGGGTTCTGACGGAAGGTATGCGAATATCATTTATATGCCGGCCACTGAAGAAAACAATTTTGAACCAGATTTTCCAAAAGAAAAACCAGATATCATTTACCTTTGTTATCCGAATAACCCTACGGGAATGGTGGCAACTAAGGCGCGTTTAACGGAATGGGTGAACTTTGCCAAAAAAATCGGTAGTATCATCCTTTATGATTCTGCTTACGAATCCTTCATCCAAGATCCAGAAATTCCAAAATCCATTTATGAAATTCCTGGAGCCAAAGAAGTGGCTATGGAATTTAGATCCTTTTCCAAAACCGCAGGTTTTACAGGAACACGCTGTGCCTACCTTGTGATTCCAAAAGATCTAAAAGGTAAAACAAAGGCAGGGGAAGAAATTAGTTTTAATTCTCTTTGGAACCGCCGCCACACCACCAAGTTCAATGGAGTGTCTTATGTGACACAAAAAGGAGCTGAGGCAGTTTTTTCGGTACAAGGCCAAGTGGAGATCAAAGAACAAATTTCCTACTATATGCAAAATGCAAAACTCATCCGTGAAGGACTTGCGACTGCGGGATACACTGTATTTGGCGGAACCAACGCTCCCTACATTTGGTTAAAAACTCCAAAAGGTTTAAAATCTTGGGAATTTTTTGACGAACTTCTGGGAAAAGCACAAGTGGTGGGAACTCCTGGATCGGGATTTGGACCGGCTGGAGAAGGGTATTTCCGACTTTCTGCCTTCGGAAAGCGGGAAGATGTGATTTCTGCGATAGAACGAATCCAAAAAATGTAAAATTTAGTCCTGGTTTTTCCCGTAGCTCCGATATATAAAACAAGGTAGAGCTATGGGAAAATGGAAATTCATCCTCTTTTTTGCAATGGTTGTGGGTCATATCTCGCATATCAGTGCAGTATCACCAGAACAGACGAATCTGGGGATTTTAATCTTTGAAAACAAAGAAAACTTAAATTTTATCAACGTCGCTCTGAGCAATTTGGCTCCTTCGCAAGAAGAAACGCAAGCATCGGCGCAACCAGGAGCTGAAACTCCCGCTGCGGATCCTTCCAAAAAGAATTTGGATTTTGATTATTTCAAACTCCTAAAAGCAGCCAACCAATCTGACTTCAGCGGAAACATGTGGTACCTGCAAAGTAACTATGTGTATGGCTTTCGCCAGCTCCGCCAAGCCCAAGGGGAACTAAAAAATATTTTTGAAATCGTACTTCAAAAATATATCG
Source organism: Leptospira montravelensis (assembly GCF_004770045.1). Lineage (NCBI taxonomy): Bacteria > Pseudomonadati > Spirochaetota > Leptospiria > Leptospirales > Leptospiraceae > Leptospira > Leptospira montravelensis. Next base: position 29,409 of record NZ_RQFO01000001.1, on the reverse strand, counting down.
AAGATGCAAGAGCTCTCCTCGAAGCAGCAGCTCCTACCATCATTCGTTCCAATGACAATAGCGCCAAAGCGTTGTTACGTCTTGGTTTTCGTGACCTTCGTTCTTCGGAAGACCTTTATACAACTGGTCTTAATTCCAGCCCACACCAATACCGATACAAACTTACTCTTTACAAAGAAGGGATTCTTACCTTACGCCGCGCCAAACGTTTTGCTATCCTCGCAATGATTTATAGTAAAACACCGGATGAGGATAAACCAGAATACCAATACCGTTCCAACGAAGATTTAAAAGAAGCTCGTAACGAAGAAAAACAACGTAACTACGAAAAGGTGAGAGATACACTCATCAACTTCATAGAAAACAAACGAATGGAAAGAACTATTGTCCCTCCAGGAAATCCAGATGCAAAACCTTTGGATTTATTGGAACAACATGATGACAATTATGGACTTATCACTTCTAGAAAGTTGGACCTTCTTATGGAAGCCAATGCTCAAATCAAAGAGACAGAAGGTGCAAGACGAGAGTCTGTTCCTCCTACTCCAAAGTTTGATGAAAACGGAAAAGCTATCTACCCAGAAGAAAAGAAAAAATAATATGAAGTGGATTTCCAGTGTTATCATCTTTTGTTTTGCGCTCGGACTTGTGGCAAAAACCACAATGTCCTACAGGGAACGTAAAAAACAATTAGATGGGAAAATAGCACTGGTCCTCGACATCAAAGAACAATTGAAGTTGGAACCTGAAACCGGGAAAAGTTCAATTGAAACCATACGCACACAAGTGGAAGAAACTTACCGTGCGGGCAACCGTGTGGAAATGGAAAAAACTCTTTCGCTTGCGGAAGGGGAACTAATAATCACACAACGAAAACTATGTTTTCCTATGGAAGAGTCCGCAAACGGACTTTATCAAAAAGCTATGGGTGGGTGGATTATATTAGAAGGCGAAGAAAAAAATAGTAACAAACCAATCGAATGGGATACCAAAGAAAAAATTCAAAGGTATTTGATGATGGCAAAAAGTGAAAAAGACCATGCAAAAGAATACTTTTTGTCTGGGAATTACCAACTTTCCCTTCATACATACAAACGTTCGCTAGTTTATAGTCTTATGTCTTTACGATCGCAAAAAGCAGAGATCCCTGAAGAATTCCAATCAGCTGATTCCGTTTGGGTTCAACCCATTTGGATGGGCCTTCATAAACAAAAGCAAAACACGATTCAAGAAAACTAAAAATTTCGATTTTCACTGATACTAAATTCGAAAGAATGACTGCTTAGTGAAGTTCGAATCACTTTATCGTCATTTTTTGCTGACTAAGGCCACCCATCTTCCCGTAATTTCGGAAGCGGGTGAGTTACTCGGTCTCCTTTCCAAAGATCGTGTCCACCGCGAGTTGTCCGATTTGGGACGAGAAAGGGAAGACTTAGATGAAATCCCTTTAGAGATCTTAGAAAGAGAACTTCATGAAAATCTGATTTTGTATTTTAAAGAATCAACTCAGATTCCCGTCATTGGTCTTGATGGAGAAAAAAAAGACAATTGGGATAAACCAAGGTTTCTTGCCGCCTTTTCCAAATTAGATTCTGCAAACATTCGTGATCCGAAACTCGAAGAAATCGAATCCAAACTAGAAAAGAAAAAAGACAATGCGGATTCTGTGCAGTGGTTTATGGAATTAATTCTATCCCATTTCCCAGATGGACTTTTGGCAACAGATGTCACGGGTTCTACTGTTTTTTATAATGAAACCTTTGAAAATGATATTCTCACAAAGCCTTTGTTTCGTGATTCATTGCAGTTAGCAGAAAAATACTTACATAACCTAAACAGGGAAGTCTTAGCCACTTATCTAAAAGAACATGATTTGTCTTTGGGTAAAGATGCAGATACAACTGTTTTACATACAAACATCACAGAACTTCGATCCAACCTTCGTATCATCACGTTAAAAAAAGAGAAAAAGGTAGTTGGATTTTTATACCATTTTTCTCCTTCATTATTTTCCCAATCGATGGGAAATGGGGATTCAGAATTTCCTAATTTAGGAGAAGCATTCCTTTCTAAACTCCCACTCGAAACAGTTTTGGAAGAAATGGAATCACATTACATCCATAAGTCGCTAAAAAGGAATTCTAATAATATTTCACATACAGCAACAGAACTTGGTGTTCCAAGAACTACCTTACAAAACCGTATCCGTTTTTTAAAACTTTCGGAACGGTTTCAAAATGAAGCGAAGGTAAAAACTGTAATTCCGAGGAAACGCTCTGAAAAACCTGGTGAGAAACCAAAAAAAATCACCGAGAAACCGAATTCACTTCCTAGTAAGAAGTCCAAAATCATTCAGAAACCGGTGAAATCTGTGAAACAAGCGCCGAAAGGTAAAAAACAGAGCCCAAAACCTAGTGTAGCGAGAAAAAAGACAAAAAAAAGACGTTGACGAAAACACTCAGAAAAACAACTTTTTCATTACCGTTTGAGAAAACACCTCCGCACTTCGCTGTTTCCCTTGCATACTTAACTTGCACAAATGGTTTCCCGATTTTTATCAAATACTCTAACAAATCAATGTAGAACAATCTATGGCATCACGCAAACAAGAAGAAATCCAAGTTAATCCTCCTGAAGAACCAACTGAATATACGAACGGCATCATGGACCAAGACGATGCTTCCGAACCACCGAAACAATTTAAGAAAAAAAAGAATCGTTATGAAGGTCCAATTCCGCCGCCACTTGATTTAGTCGAACTCAAGAAAAAAAACATCAACGAACTGGCTGACCTTGCGAAAGGTTTAGGAGTGGAAAACACTCATGGTTTAAAAAAACAAAACTTGATGTTTGCTCTCCTCCAAGCACAAACCGAAAAAGATGGACAGGTGCATGCAGCAGGAGTCATGGAAAGACTTCCTGATGGATACGGTTTCCTTCGATCACCTGACTATAATTATGTGCCAGGTCCAGATGATATTTATGTTTCTCCTTCCCAAATCAAATTGTTTGGTCTTCGCACTGGTGATACTGTCACAGGGCTTATCCGGCCTCCAAAAGAAGCAGAACGTTTTTTTGCCATGTTACGTGTGGAATCCATCAACGGTTTCCCCGTGGAAGTCGCACAAAAAAGAAATTTATTCGATAACCTAACACCACTTTATCCGAATGAAAGAATCAATATGGAGTTTGATCCAAGCCATTTGGACACTCGTGTGATTGACCTTATGTGTCCGATTGGAAAAGGACAAAGAGCTCTTATTGTTGCGCCACCTCGAACTGGTAAAACAGTCCTCATGCAATCCATTGCCAATGCTATCACACGCAACCACCCAGAAATTTTTCTTATCGTGTTACTCATCGATGAACGTCCGGAAGAAGTAACGGACATGGCTCGCCATGTAAAAGGGGAAGTAGTGAGTTCCACTTTTGATGAACCTGCACAACGCCACGTCCAAGTGGCAGAGATGGTCATTGAAAAAGCAAAACGACTTGTGGAACACGGAAAGGATGTGGTCATTTTACTCGACTCCATCACAAGACTTGCCCGCGCATACAACCAAGTGGTTCCAACTTCTGGAAAAATCCTTTCTGGTGGTGTGGACTCCAATGCCCTTCACAAACCAAAACGTTTTTTTGGAGCGGCAAGGAATATCGAAGAGGGTGGGTCACTCACCATCATCGCCACTGCCCTTATTGACACGGGTTCTCGAATGGACGAGGTGATTTTTGAGGAATTTAAGGGAACGGGAAATATGGAAATCCATTTGGACCGAAAACTCGCAGACAAACGAATTTTCCCTGCCATTGACATCAACCGTTCGGGCACAAGAAAAGAAGAACTCCTTCTGCCGCAAGATACCCTCACTCGAGTCTTTATCCTTCGAAAAGTACTTTCTCCTATGAGTATCACCGAAAGTATGGAACTATTGATTGAAAAAATGCGTGGCGCGAAGACGAATGACCAATTCCTCGCCAGCATGAATACGAACTAAAAGGGCCACCATGAAAACTGACATACATCCAAAATACGTTTCTTCAAAAATCAAATGCGCTTGTGGTACAGTGATCGATACAAGATCTACTGCCGGGGATATCAGTGTGGAAATTTGTTCCAATTGCCATCCATTTTTTACTGGAAAATCCAAATTAGTGGATACTACAGGCCGCGTAGACAAGTTCAAGAAAAAATACAAAATGAAGTAAGAGGCATCGGCCTCGCATCCGTCTAACTAATAACGGGGGAACAACTCATGGCAGTAATGGACTTTGCTCGCTACAAAGAAATCAACGACCAAAGGATGAATTACCGTGAGATGGAAGACGCTACAGTCGTCTCCTATTACCGCAACACAGGTTGCGGTGACGGATATCGCATCTATTTAAAGTTAAACGAAAACCTCGTTGTGGAAGACGCAAGTTACACCACAACAGGTTGTGGGTTTGGGATTGTTGCACTTGCAATGGCAACTGAGTATTCCAAAGGCAAATCTTTAAACGACCTAAGAAACTTAACTCCTGAAACTTTAGAAACCCTTTTCGAATTTCCCGAACGAAGAAAAAACTATCCAGAATCTGCTGTTGCTGCTCTCAAAAAAGCAGTGGAAGATTATGAATCGGGACAAGGTGTTCCTAAAGAAAACCGAATCACCAAAGCACAAACGATGGAACTCCTTCATAAACAAGGTCACCTTCGTGATGCTAAGTTATCCAGTGTTATGTTGGAAAAAGAAAAATTAGACGGGGTTGATTTTTCTGGTGCTGACCTTCACAATGCCTTCCTTCAAAACTCGAGTTTTGTGGGTGCCAACTTTCAAGGTGCCAACCTAAAAGCTTCGTTTTTTAATGGAGCAGATTTAAGAAACGCCAATTTCCGCGGTGCTGATTTACGTTTTGCCAAACTTGCTTCAGCGAAAATTGATGGTGCTGATTTTACTGACGCCATTTATGATATTGGAACCAGGGTAGATCACAGCCAAATGTACATCTTTGATGTGATGAAAAAAGCCGGAAAAGATTTATATCTAAAAAAAGAGGATGGGGAATGAAGCCGGGAGATAAGGCAAAACTTACCAAACAAACCTTCCTTCACCAAGGGATTTTTATTTTTACTGGTTCCACAGTGGAAATCAAAGAAATACAATCAGACAAGGCCATAGTCGTTTATAACGACAAAGAAGGATTTCCTCACGATTTAGAGATGAATCTGACCGATTTGTCCCTGCTTTCTTAAAGCCGATTTTCTTGACACAAATCCTAAGAATCCTAACGTATTGTTAATCCAACTATGTTGATTCAAAGCCACCGTCAGGAAAATCATCTTCTTCTATCAATCCAAAGGGATGTCTTGATGGAAAACTCGAGAGAGTTTTACCAAGAATTTGAGAAGGCGATTGAAAGTAAAAATTTCGGAAAATTGACGATGGATTTTCATTCTGTAAAGTTTTTAGACTCGAGCGGAATTGGTGCTGTGATCAAAGCTTCCTCTGCACTCCACAACCGTGGTGTAGAAATTTTCGTAACCAATTTGAACAAAAATCTAAACTCTGTATTTCGACTTTCTGGACTCAATCATATTCTCTCCATTCTGACTTTGGATGAATACCTTTCTAAATTTCCGGAGTTTCAAAAAACTCTAGAGGCATAAGCGTAATGAAACTCTATCGAATTTTCTCTTTACTCATTTTATCCATTACTTTGAATTCCTGTGCAACAGGTGTTAAGTCTAGGTCTTTACTCTTTAGAAGTAACGAGTTTGCGATTTATACAGTGGCTCGCGACAAAATTAATTTAAAGTCAGAGTCTTCTGTTGCAAAAACTTTTGCTCATCCTGTTGAAATTACGGAAGATAAGGTTTTAGATTTGCTTGGCAACATCCGGTTTCGTGAAGAAAGTTCTTATGGAGATGTAAACCAGTATGTGTTCGAAGAAAAAGAAATCAAAGAATTCGCATTGGACCTTGTGGATGGTTTACAAAAATTAAAACCAGACCAAATCCTCCTTGTAATTTCTAAATACAATCCTGTTCGTTCTGTAGTTTCTCATTATTCAAGAACTGGTTTTTATATTTGGTCAACAGATACTTCCATAGAAATTCTATTTGGAGAACTTCAGAAAGAAATTTCCTATGATGAACAAGGGAACTATTTTGATTGGTCCAATATTCCAGATATTCCTTTTGAACATTTTCCCACATCGACATACATTTTACAGGGCCAAGGGTTTTCTTTTAAAAAGGTTTCTGGGTTTCGCAACAAACATTGGTTAGTGTTTGATAAAGCTGATTTAGCAAAATTGAAATTTGAGAAACGAAAGAAAACTATTGTGCCTGAAGTTACAAATTCAGTAGATGCGGATCTTAAACCAGAAAAAAGAATTTCTCGTGATGAGGATGAAGGGATCATCAACGGAGATTGATTGTTTAACCAATCTTTTGTTAAATAAAATTAGTTTAGTCTTCTTTTCGTATGACGGTTCGTTCTGTTTGAATGCTTCCGTCCGTCCCCAAATAAAAATGTGTTTTCCCTACTAAGGAATTGATACCCAAACGGTAGGTTTTTCCTGCTCCAAAACTAAGGTCCACTCCAGGAAATACCTCTCTCTCCACATCCACAAAGGCATCTGGATTTGGTTCATAAGAACCAAGTGCTGTTTCAAACTGTTTTGTTTCTGTTTCTAAAACTTTCGTAAACTTTTCGTTTGCTTCTCTCAGTTTCGCGATACTTTCTTTTTCTTCCTTGTTCAGTTCTTTTTTTTGGCTTTTTTCCACGAGTTTGGTGAGGGTTAGTTGGACTTTATGAAGAGTGATTTCTTTTTCCGTGATTTCTTTTTTCATTCGATTGAGTTCATCGAGTAATTCTGGTGGTGTTCCAATAGCCACTTTGGTTTTGGTTTCTACAACAGCACCAAGTTTGGCACAAGTGAGCGAGTTGCCTGCAATGATGGTTCCTCCCATCACCTCGCCACGTCCTCCCAAAACTCGAATGAAATCTTTTGCGGAAAGTTCTGAATGCATCACGGCTTCTTCCACAAAAATACTTCCTTGTGCCGTGAGTTTCCCTTGTTCCACAAATTTTGCATAAATATTTCCATCCGATTCTATATAACCTTCCCCGCGTCCCATAAAACCACCTGATAAAACAATGTCTCCTTTGGCTTTGAGAAAGGCTTTTCCAACGGAATTACGAATGATGATACTTCCATTGGTGGTAAGAGAAAATCCATCTCCAATTTTTTCTTCTACAATGATGGTACCTGGAAAATCAATATTGCCAGTGGAGTAATCGACAGCTTCCAGTTGGATCACTTCATCTACTTTGATTTCAAAGGAAGCAGATAAAACAGGTCTACCTGCAATTTGAGCATATAGTTTTTCCCCTTTGAGTTCTACATTGGGCCCGAGATTCCATTCCACTGATTTTTCTTCTGGGTAAGGGATGATGGTTCCGTTTACTGTTTTCCCAAATTCTCCCTTTTTAGGTGGGATCCTTTCGGCAATCAGATCTCCCGGTTTTACGGATTGAATGACTCCAATATTTTTATAATCGATACGACCATGTTCATCTTCTTCCAGTTGGGGTTTGTTATCGGAGCGAAAGTAAATTTTGATTTCACCATCTTTTCCTGGAACGGGGGGGTATCCTTTTGCAATGGTATAAGGAACAAAAAAGTTCGGATCTTTGATTTGGTTTTGAATGACAATATCAATGATTCCCACAGAAATTCCTACGGAAGCAATTTGCCCGCGTAACTGATGTTCGGTGAGAAGATTGCCCCCATGTTTGGGAGGATGGAGAACCATTTTTGCTTCCATATGATCTTCGGAGATGGTGATGTCTGCATAGGAACTGATAGGATCACCCTTAGACCAAGTTCCAATTTCAACTGGTTTGCCCTCAGAAAGTGCGACTGCTTTTTTAATTTGTTCCTGGTTGTAACCTTCCACACCAAAAAGTTGCACCCTTGCGAGTACATCCTTGTAATCGACTTTTTTGCCTTTGGCACCGGGTTTGGAGATTTTTAATACGGCTTTGCCTCCCGAATTTTCGATTTGGAAATAACCATTTTCGGAAGCTTCTAAATCTTGGAGGATACGATCGGTATAAGAGTCTGGTCCGGGCATTTAATTGTATTCTAATAAGTGTGAAAGAACATCCTCTTCTCCGTCAGTTTTTAATTCTAACTTTGGAGTCATGGAGTCGATCGTATTAATTAGAGTCAGCACTTCTTCAAATTGACAAGAAATTATTCGAGATAAGTCAATATATGCGGAACGAAAGTATAAATCGAGTGCATTTACCAAATGGATGTATTCGCTAAAATCTCCTCGGTCTGTATAAAGAATGGGGGTTTTTGCATAATAACATTCTGCTAAAATTCCGTATCCCGGTTTTGTACACACAAAATCTGCAGCCGCTACTAAGTCCGGATAATGGGAAACTTCGGGAACTAAAATTCCTTCTATTTGGATTCCAGGAACCCCATAAGCAACAAGTTGGATGGACCTTGGAAGATTTTCTGTTTGTAGTTTGGTTCCTTCTAGGCCGTAAGCACCGAAGGATAATAGGATGTATGTGGTATCATCCTTCCATCCAAACTTTTGTCGGCTTTGCGATTTAGAGAGAGTTGGTTTTCTTCCCACAAGGCCAATGTTAGATGACTCTAAGAAAGGGGGCATAGGACAATAAAACGGCAACACCAATGCTTCCGTTGCAAATCCGTATTCCACCTGCAGTTGTTCGCTGAGAGTTCCAAAATATGAATCATCTTTTGCGTAATTTTGATAAATAAAATCCCAAGTAAAATTCCCAATAAACATACTGGGGATTCCTGTTTCCAAAGCAATGGTAATGGGAAACGAAGAACTGTCGGTTAGGATCAAACCTATTTTATGTTTTTTGCAGTATTCTGTTTCTTCTTTTAGAAGTTTTGATTTCTTTTTTTCGAAGTCGATGAGTTCTTCTTTTGTGGTCTGTAAATCAATGGAGAGGGAGTTTTTTTGCGAAACTCCTACATCCAGTTTTAAATTTCTTGTGATGAGTTTTGGATGGGTATAATCCAAAAATGAAATTCTCGGACTGATCAAATGAATTTCTTCAATGAAATCCTCTTTTAGTAGGCGCCTTATGATATTTCCTGAGCGACTGATATGTCCAAAACCGTGGCCTGAAATATAAAAATATAGTTTCATTGGTTTCTTTGTCTAATGGATTCATACAAAACGATTCCACAGGACATGGCTAAGTTTAAGGAATCTGCTTCTCCAAGCATGGGTAAATGAAGGGTGTCATCAGAAAGGTTTTTTGCTTCCACGCTCAATCCATACTGTTCACTTCCAAAAAGAAATACGGATTTTTCTTTCATATTGATGGAAGTATATAGAGTTTTTCCTTCTGGAGTGACCGCATAACGTTTGTAACCTTTGGATTGAAATTTCTTTAGAACTTCCTGTAAATCTCCAATATAAACGGGTAAAGTAAAAATAGTTCCCGTACTTGCCCGTACCACATTGGGATTAAAAAGATCAATTCTTGGATCGGTGACAATCACAAGGCCAACACCGGCACCTTCTGCGGTTCGGAGTATGGTTCCGAGATTGCCGGGTTTTTCCACTCCTTCTATAATAAGAATGGGATTGGTTTCAATGGATTTGATTTTTTCCCAAGGGACATGGGCCTCGGGAGTTTCTGCCACTGCGATAAGGCCGTCTGGTCGATCTCTGTAAGAAATTTTTTCAAAAATTTTTCGAGGAAGTTCAAAGATAGGGCAATGGACGGACTGGATGAGGACCTCTTCGTTTTCTCCCAAAAAACATTCAGGGGAAATAAAGAGACTTGTGATATTTACCGGCAAACAAGGGATAGGTGAGTTCGGGTTACTTGTGATTGCTTTTTTGATTTCACGATACCCTTCGATGAAAAACTTTTTTTCTTCATCTCGATTTCGTTTTTCTTTGAGTCCCGCTACCCACTTGACTTTTGGATTGGAAAAACTAGTGATGTATTGTCTTCTATTTGGCATATAACAGGATTGGGATCTTTAGAATTGCCTGATTTATTTGGAGAAGAAAGTACAAAATCCAGCTGGGTATTTTTTTCCCGATTTTTCTGGAATGAATAATTCAGAGGTTTGATAGTTCCCTTTGGTTTTGATTCGTGAAGATAAAATTCTTTCTAAGGTCAAAGGACTAAACCCTTGGCTATGACAACTGAGGATCACAAATTCTGGTTTGGAGTCGGAAAGTTCCATCAGCGCATCCATCAGTTCACTTAAGTTTTCTTCAATTTTCCAAACCTCTCCTTTGGATCCACGACCGAAACTGGGAGGGTCAAGGATGAGACCTTGGTATTTTTTTCCCCGTTTGATTTCACGACGGATGAATTTCATGACATCATCGACTATCCAACGCACAGGTTTCGAATCGAGTCCTGAAAGTTTGGCATTTTCCCGGGCCCAGTCCACCATCCCTTTGGAGGCATCCACATGGCAGACACTCATCCCAGCATCCAGACAGGCGAGTGTGGAGCCACCAGAATAAGCAAAAAGGTTTAGAACTTCTAGGCCTTGTTTCTTTTTTCCAATCTCTCGGATGCGGTTCCAATTGGTTTCTTGTTCGGGGAAAAGGCCAATATGGCCAAAGGGTGTGAGTTTGATTTTGAATGTTAACTTAGAAAATTCGATGGTAAAACTTTCAGGAACTTTTTTTTGAAAATTCCAATGCCCCGAACCCGAGTCATTTTTGATATAATGAGCGTGGAGATCGTTCCAAATTTCAGGAGTTTCTTTTCCATAAGCAGAAGTAGGGGAAGAACGATGGAGTTTGTATCCGCCAACGATTTCTAATTTGGATAGGTCACCTGAATCCAGGAGTTCGTAACTTTTTGTCATACCAATTCCAGAAAAATAAAGGTTAGGTCGTCGTCCCAGTCTTTTATTTCTCTTTTAGAAAATGACTCCAAATCTTGGATGAGTTTTATTTTAAAAAGATGATTCGGTATTTCGCGGTTGGCTTTTAAAAATTCAAGAAGACCCGCTTCTCCATACATGGTTCCGTCGGGATGAAAACATTCCAATACTCCATCACTTAAGATGAGGATTCTATCTTTGGGTTCCACTGGGTAGGTAATTTCTTCCATTTGAATTTCAGAAAAAACTCCTATGATTTTTCCTTTGGGATGGACTTTAATAATTTCTCCACTCGCACGCTGCAGGTAAGCACTGGGGTGTCCTGCTCTACCGAATCGCCAAACTTTCGTAGATGTATTGAGATACACATAAGAAGCAGTGACATACTGTGGTGTACAATTTCCGTATAACACACGGTTCATCCCTTCTAAAACTTGTTTCGGGGAAGATATATTATTTTTTTGCGTTGTAAAGGCAACCTTTCCCATCGCAGAAATCAGGGAAGCAGGAATTCCATGTCCAGAAACATCACAAAGAACAATTCCCAGTTCATAAGGATTGGGCGAGAAGTATTCGTAAAAATCACCTCCCACATCTTTCATAGGTTGGATAAAAATTTGTATCTCTAAGTTTTTTACATAAGGAATCGTTTTAGGAAGGGACTGCATCAGAATGTCCCTCGAAATTTTTCTTTCTTTTCTAAGACTTGTCACTTGGGCTAGGGCCAAATCTTTTTCTTGGCGTAACAGTTGGATTCTGTCTGCCAAAGCAAAGGCAAACAAGGTGATGTCTGCAAGAGAAGCAATGGGGAATAACATTTCTTCTAAAAAGGAATTGGAAGGAAGGATTCCAAATTTGAGTAATCCATATACAAGGCAAGTTACGAGTAATAAAACAAAAGCAATGGCAAAATAATAAAAAGATCGAAGCCGTTTATATATTCCCCAAATCAATACTCCGAGTAAACTTAGGCAAATCAAAACAGAAAGCCATGTCACTCCAACGGATGCTTCGGATATTCCACCTAACAAAGCAATGGATGCGTTGAGTAAAGATAAAAATCCAAGTACTTTGTAGAACCTAGCCATTTTTGGAAGACGTATTTTAAGTTTTAGAAAGTTAGATGTAAATAGAACAAAGAAAAAGAGGCAAATACTGAAGAAAAAAGGAATCCCTATTCGTTTCCAAAAATAGGAATCGGGAACAAAAAAGTAACCCCAAAAACCAAGTAGAGAAAGTTGGCCCAGCCCAAAGAACAATACATATCCAATATAATAAAAATAATTTCGATCTCGAACAAAAAATGCAATTGCTAGATTGTATAAGATGATGATTCCAAGGCTTCCAAAAAATAATCCATAAATCCATTGGGTAATATAATCTTCTCTTTGGAGATTTCTTTGGTTGGTAAAAATGAGGGCAAACTGTAGTGAAATTTCGGAATGTATCGCAATGAGAATGGTTTCTCTTTCATGTCCCATCCGAAAGACAAAATTTCTATGCGGAATTTCTCTCTGAAACACAGGTTGGATATGGCCTGATTTAGATACTACATATGAATTTCCCTTGTATTTGTGAAAGAATTCCACGGAATCAATGTTATGTGCTTGGATGAGAAGAAGAGGATATTTGATAGGATCTGGAAAATCCTTGGGATCTAGTTTTAACCAAAGAGTTCCTTTCAAAAACCCAAAGTTAACAAAATCATCTGTAATTTTGGTGAAATTTCCCGTTTTTAAAACTGATTCAATAGGAATCGAAGCACTTGGATCAATCCAGTAGGTAAACTTGGTAGTGTGGATGATTCGTTCCCCCATATCATTGGGAGATTGAGAAACAATTGGTTTATTGAAAAAAATAAGCGAGAGTAAAAAGAGGAAAATTGCCTGCGATGTTTTTTTCAATGGATGGATTTGGACAAGGGCGATTCACCCTTGTCCTGTTTCGATTTGGCCTTACGCCTGTTTTTTTGCTGCTTCGTAAGAGATCTCTTGTGGACCAGTGTAAATTTGGCGTGGGCGGCCAATCTTTAAACTTGGATCTTCGATCATCTCTTTCCATTGTGCAATCCAACCAGGAAGTCTTCCCATAGCAAACATCACTGTAAACATATTGGTAGGAATTCCTAACGCGCGGTAGATGATCCCTGAGTAGAAGTCAACGTTTGGATAAAGTTTTCTTTCTACAAAATACGGATCGTTGAGAGCTGCTTCTTCCAATTCTTTGGCAATGTCAAGAAGTGGATCTTTGATTCCTAGTTTGTTTAGGACTTTATCACAAGCACCTTTGATGATTTTCGCACGTGGGTCAAAGTTTTTGTAAACACGGTGACCAAATCCATTCAATCGGAAACTGGAATTTTTGTCTTTGGCTTGTTCTACGATTTTTTTCACAGAAAGCCCGCTCTTTTTAATTCCTTCTAACATTTCCAAAACTTCTTGGTTGGCACCACCGTGACGTGGTCCCCAGAGAGCAAGAATTCCTGCAGAAATTGCCCCATAGAGGTTAGCCAGAGATGATCCCACCAAACGCACAGTAGATGTAGAACAGTTTTGTTCGTGGTCTGCGTGCAGGATGAGAAGTAAGTTAAGTGCAGAAACAATTTCTGGATCGATATGATAATCTTCTGCTGGAACTGCAAACATCATATTCATGAAGTTAGATGCATAATCTAATTCATTGAGTGGATGAATGATTGGTTGGCCGATGGATTTTTTATATGCGTAAGCTGCAATCGTCGGGAATTTTGCGAGCAAACGAATGATAGAAATTTCTCTATGTTCCTCATTCATTGGATCGTAACTATCTTGGTAGTATGTAGACAAACATCCCATCATACAAGACATGATCGCCATTGGGTGTCCATCTTTTGGAAAACCGTTGAACAGGCGTTTGAGATCCTCGTGGATCATAGTATGTTTGGTGATGGAACTATTCCATTCTTTTAGTTGGGCATCGTTTGGAAGTTTACCATAGATAAGTAAATATGCCACTTCGGTGAAGGTAGACTTTGCAGCCAAATCTTCGATCGGGATTCCTCGGTAACGAAGGATTCCTTTTTCTCCATCAAGAAAAGTAATTTCACTGGTGCAAGCACCTGTATTTAAATAACCGGAATCAATCGTAACATAACCTGACAATTGGCGGAGTTTAGTAATATCAATTGCCTTCTCGTCTTCACTTCCTACTAAAATCGGAAGTTCGTACTCTTTCCCATCCACTTTCAGAATTGCCTTTTCGGACATATCTTCTCCTGTATATCTCTGTCTATTTCAAAGGATAGACAGGGGAAAGGGTGGGGAAAAGCCATTTTTTACAACTTATGGTATTTTTTCATGATGTCATATGCGTAGAAATTCGAAACCACGATGCGACAGTAATCTCTCGATTCTTTGTAAGGTAGGTCTTCCAAAAAATGGTTAAAATCACCGGTATAGACTGACTTCTTCCATTTGCGTAAATTCCCCGGTCCACCGTTATACGCGATCGAAGCCCATTTTAATTCATTTCCATTGGATTTCAAAAGGTAGGCCAGAAATTTTGTCCCCAAACGAATGGAAGTTTCGGGCTCATAGAGAGAATAGGAGGTGATTCCCATTCGCGTTGCCAATTCTTTTCCGGTGGCGGGCATAATTTGCATTAGGCCTCGGGCATTAGATCTGGAAGTCGCTGTTTCTTTAAAGAAGGATTCTTGGCGCATTAATGCATACACCTTATCTTCGGAGATATCATTTTCCTGCGCGTAACGAGAGACAATACTTTGGTGGGGTCTTGGAAAAATTCTCGTGGAGAGGGAAGTGGGTAAAAGTATGGGATCATCTGGGATGAGATGTCTTTTTAATAATGACCTTGTGTGAAAAGCAGTATAATAAGTGTTATATGTGAGGTCTCCGATCCCCACCAGAATTTCATCTTTTTCTTCCTCGGAAAGATTTTCTCGTTTTACGTGAAAGTTAACAAGATTAAGCCCCAAACTATCCTCACCCACGCGAAAGTATTCTTTGGCGAGATTCAAAAGTTTATGGCCTTGGATCCTTGAGCTCATTCCTCCCAGTTTGTTTCCTAGTTCATAGGAATCTTTCGGATAAGCAAACCCTAAGTTTCTTCCTAGGAGTGCATAGGATTCTTCCGGAATTCCTGCGGTATAAGATAAATATTCAAATAAATATTCTTTGTTGTATGTTGGATTGTCTGGTTTATTTCCTTCTTTGATGAAAGATAAAAATTCTTCACGGATGACTCTTGTGTAATAGGATCCTGGACAAAGGAAATAATACCTTTTTAGTTCTTTTTTTAACTTTTCTATATCCCCACTTTCTTTAAGGGATCGTAAATACCAATACACGAGCCGGCCTTTTACAGGTAAGTTGGGAATTTCGGCAAGGGCTCTTTCAAATTTTGTTAGTGGGGCATAGTTGGAATTTTCACCTTTGCGATCCACTAGGTATTCGATAAGCCGATCTTGGTAAAAAAGATTAAATGGATATTTTCCTAAATATAAAACTAAGTTTTCAAAATATAATTCTCGGTCACCTAATCGATCGTATGTGGCGGCAAGAACTCGGTAATAACCCGCATCTTTTCCTGGAAATGTTTTTAAAAGTTCAATCGCATTTTGGAATTTGTTTTGTTGGTATAAAATGTCAGACAAACTCACAATCCATGAGGAATCCATATCCACAAAGGTTTTGTTAGTTCGTAAAACTCTAAAAAGTTCGTTTATTTTTCCCGTTTTGGTTAATACAGAAGTGAGGTGTCTGAAACCTTCATAATAGGCAAGTCTTGTGGAAAAAAGTTCTGGCCTTGTGCGAAACAAAGCTTCTTTGTCATTATTGTTAATCGCTGGCAATAAGAGAGTGAGCTCAGAAGGAGCCAGTTGCAAAATACTTCCCGATCCTTTGTATTTCGACCAATCTGCGGCAATCATCTGTACGGTAGAATCTGAAAGTCCATCTCTTTGTAGGCAATTCAGCCATTCCTCAACTGCACCCTTTTCATCACCTAATATAAGTTTTGCTTTCCCGTATCTATATTGTGTATCGCCTGTGAGAAGGTATCTTCTGTGCGATTCTTGGATAGAATTAATTTTATCTAAAATATCTTTCCATTGGTTGTTTGCCGCAAGAAGACGAACCAGTTCATCCAGTAACCTACGACAAATGGGATCTTCTTCTAAATTCAATCGATTTAAAAATTGGATTCGTTCGGCGGGTGTAAGGTAATTTTTTTGTGTAATTTCTGTGTACAACTTCCAATAACTGAGTTTAAATAGTGTGGTTTGGAAGGGCATGGTTTGTGTCAGAATTTTTTTTACTTCTTCTTCTGAGGATTCTGTGACAAAAACTCCGCGCACAAGAGAAATCAAATACCGAAATCGTTTCTCCTTGTCACCGTTAGGTGCTTTTTCATGGAATTCAATAAGGCTATATACTTCACTTTCCCGAGAAGGATTTGTATTTCGAAAGTGGTTTTCGATTTGTCCCCATTGGTGGGATTTAATTAAATATTGAAGGTCAGTTTCCGCAAATAGGGATGTTGTGAAAAAGAGAAGAATTCTACTTGCTAACCAAAAATGCCTCATGCATACTTCCTATGATTACGAATTTAGAGAGGGAAGGTTCCTCTCCTTATGAGCTTACAAACAGAATACAAACTGCAATGGCCGGAATATCGGATTGAATTCCACCCTGGGCCTGTGATTCCAAAAAAGGCCAGTCTGAATGAACTTTGGCCTATCCTTCGTGCCTTTTTTTCGGGCAATCAGTCTCGTTTTGCAAACTATCTCTATTATTTATCGACCGATTTTTCCGGGGGGTTCAGCCTTTGTTCCATTTTAGGGGAAAATGAAACCGCTAATCGATTTCGAGACCCACAACTTTTTACCCCATCCTCTTTTCCTAAAGAATCCTTGGACCAAATTTGGGAAATTTGCCAAAATCGGGATTTTGAAGAAATGGAAAGAGAAGATTGGGAACTCATTGGGTTTGGACTTTTGTATGCAGGTGAAATCCTCAAGTTTCGCAACTGGGTGCTCAAAACCAAGGAATTCTTTGGCCAAACTGAAGACAATCGTCGGTTTTTATTTTTACTTGGTTGGGAAAATTCTGAAATCCCATTCGAAAACTCCATATTGCATATGTTAGTTGAATATGCAAAAGGAAACAGGGAAGTTTTAGATTTTAAAACGCTCACCGATGCCTTAACTTTAGATTCTCAGTGGCAAATCTCTGGAGTTCTGTTTCATGCCATCGAAACCGGATGGTTTACCGGAGAAGAAACATTTAGGTTCTGGAAATTTATCATTGGTTTTTATGCAGAGTGGGATGATTGGGAAAAAGGAAAGTTCCGTTCCATTTCTCTTGGAAAAATTCCTGCGTCTTTTGCTTTGCGTTATGCTAAACGTTACTTTTCAGATGAGGAATTTGTTTTATACAGAGAAGAGTTGGAAACAAGTTTACGTGGAGATTGGACTTATGGTGATGGATTCGGTTATGAACTCACTCACCAAATGGATCCATTTGTCGAAACCGTGGTAAGATTTCGTAATGAAGGTGAAAGATTTGAAGAAGGACTAAAAAAAGAACTCATTCTCAAACCCTATTCGTATTTTATCAATTTACAATTGGCTTGTATCTATTTTGTGAAAAAGGAAAACGATAAGTTTTTACAATTTTATAAAAAAGCTGGTAGGCTTAAGTATTTACCTTTAGCTCTTAATTTATATTGGCGTGTTTTAAAACAAAAAGGGGATGAAATTTTAGGATCTTCCATTGAACGGTCATTAGTTGCCTCTGGTGAATCGATCCATATTCCAGAAGGTTGGATGTAAGATGCCACTAACCCAAGAACAGATTATGGAACTCTCCAAATTGCAGAAAATGCTAAGGAATTTGGAGAAAATTGAAAGAAATGCAAAAAATGATCTGCAAAAGGAACGAGTTGCCTTCGACATTGAACGTTATAGGCGTAGGATGCAAGAGGTATCCCCTGAAGGAATTCCTGATAATTTAGAGCAGACCATGCGGAATGCAAAAACAAGAGAGGAAAACCCAGAGAACCTCAAACACAAAGTCATTTCTCAATATCCGGTGATGAAAGTCTCTCCCAATTCGAATGATAGTGAAATCAATCAAATTGGCACACTTGTGAATATTATGGATTTGGAATACATTCCTATCCTTGGAGATGGTCATATCAAATTTGATTATTCTCATGCTACAGAAAGGGATTCAGTTCTCAAATATATGGAGAACTTACGTAGAAATATGAAGATCCTTGTTGAGACAATCGAAGAATATGCAGCTGCCGACAAACAAGAGTTTCGTGAGCAGCTATCTCGAATGAAAAATAAACAATCTCGAATATTTATAGCGGAATCTTTTGAAACTTTGGGTAAATTTCGAGATTTCCTCACGGCGGTGAATAAGGACATCAAAGATGGGGTAAACGTGATCATGAACATGGAAGAACCTATCAAATTCAATCCACGTTTTGAAAAGGCCACGGTTTTGGAAGGTCGATCCATCATGGAAGGGCTCCGTGAATTTCAAGAATTTGCGGAAGAGGCTTGTGATTTGATTCGACTCCCGTCTTTTAGAGGTTAAAAAAACCTTTTCATTCCCGGGGGGAAACGCACACTGTGAAAAATCACAATAACGGACTCGTAACAGCATGGCATTAGTCAAAAATCAGACCGAAGTTACCAATTCAACGATTGGTGAGAATTCTTACTTCAATGGTAAATTCTTCATCAATGGATCCTTAAAAATTGACGGTAAATTCGAGGGGAAATCCCTCCAGGCCGAACACCTCTACATTGGTGTTACAGGAAAGGTCAAAACCAACATCACTGCTGCCAGTGTCATCGTAGAGGGAATTGTTGCCGGAAACGTCACTGCCAGAAACCGTGTGATGCTCCTTCCTACCTCTAAAATCTTGGGAGATATCAAAACCCCAGAGCTTATCATCCAAAACGGGGTGATTTTGGAAGGACGTTGTATGATTTCCAACGACCTAAAACACAGTGCCAAAGACCTAATTGAATTGGAATACTCAAAAGATTCCTTAAGTGTTGAGAAGATTTTTGGGAAACAACCAAACGCAAAAGAATAATTGAAAACCATTCTGATTTCGGAAGGCGATCCAACAAGTATCAACTACGAACTTGTAGTTTCTGCCTTCCCACAATTGTTAGCTTTGGGGAAACACCACCGCATTTATCTTGTGCGCGGGCCCCACAACATCACAGTTCCTTCTCTCCCAAACCTTACAAAACCCAGTGCTGAACCAGGATTTTATTCACTTACTTGGTCAGATTCTAAAAAAACTCGTTCCTTTGTTTTAGGAAAACCTTCTGCGAGCTCTGGAAAAATGGCCTATGATTCGCTTTTGGCTGCAATGGATGCGCAAAAAGAACTCGGAGCTGACCTCATCACTTTGCCTCTTTCCAAAGAGTGGGTACAAAAAGCAGGGATCAAAGGATTTCGGGGCCATACAGAAACTTTGGCTGAATTTTATAAACGACCTACGTTTATGATGATGAGTGGGGAAAAACTCAATGTCATTCCCTTAACCACCCATGTGCCTTTGAAAGATGTGGTGAAAGAATTAAAAAAGTTTTCTTGGAAAGAATTGGCAAAGGCAATGACAAGTTCTCGCTTTTTAAAAAATCCCAAAATTGCTTATTTGGGCCTAAATCCCCATGCCGGAGAAGGGGGAAAGATTGGGGACGAGGAATCGACCCTACTTGCTGTTGGTGCCAAAATCTTAAAAAAAGCTAAGTATTCTGTAGAAGGTCCACTGTCCGCCGATTCTGCTTTTTTGCCAGGGGCAAAAACTTACGATTTGTATTTGGCAGGATATCATGACCAAGGACTCATTCCATTTAAATTGCTTGAAGGGAAAAAGGGAGTGAACATAACCTTAGGACTGGATTTTACCCGTGTGTCCCCTGACCACGGAACTGCCTTTGACATTGCCGGTAAGGGCATTAGTGATCCCACAGGACTCATTTCCTGTTTAGAACGACTCACGGAGAATACAAAAATAAAGCCATGACACTATTGGAAGTCCTTGCCTTTCCGGTTCTATTTATTTGGTTTGTGGGGCTTCTTCTCACTCTTTTCCGGAGAGATTTAGAATCTCATTGGAAGTTTTTTTTCTTCCTGGTGTTTTGTTTTTATTTGGTCCAATTTTTTCCCGAATTTTGGGAAGGGGTGGCTCGTTGGAAAGAAAATCCAAAAGCAGAGGTTTTAACTTGGATTTCGGCAATGGGAAATTCCATTTATGTATTTTTATTCTTTTTATGGCCCCTAGTTCTCATTCGTATTTATTATTCCGCATCCAATAATTTAAGTAAAACCTTGATCCCAGCACTTGCCTATGGGACGGTTCTGTATTGGGCTTTATTTTTTCTTTGGACAATGTATTCCAAAGAGTTCAACGGTTGGCTTCATCAAGTTTTCACAATAAGTAAATAAAAAGGGCATACAATGGCAGTTCCATTTATAGATATCAAACGATTTGAACCAGGATTTTTGGACACCTGGAATGAAAAAGTAAAGTCCATGTCTTTGAACGCACAGTTCATCGGTGGAAACGAAGTGACCGATTTGGAAACAAGTCTTGCTTCTTGGGCAGAGACAAAGTATGCCATTGGTTGTGCCAATGGAACTGACGCATTACAATTGGCTCTTCGAGCTGTGGGAGTAGGTCGTGGGGATAAGGTTTTGTTACCGGACTCAACATTCTGGGCAACTTTTGAAGCCGTTGTGAATGTGGGTGGAGATCCTTATACTGTAGATACCAATCCTACAGACTTACAAATGGACTTCCAAGTTTTTAAGGAAGCTGTCGAAAAAGTAAAACCGAAAGCGGCCCTTGTTGTCCATTTATACGGCTGGGGAACAGCAAACATTGAAGACCTTCGAAAGTTTTGCAAAGAAAAAAACGTGGCTCTCATTGAAGATGGGGCACAATGTTTTGGTGTAAAACATAATGGAAAGTCTTTATATAAAGAAGCTCTGATCTCAACCACTTCCTTTTATCCTGCGAAGGTGTTAGGTGCTGCTGGAGACGGTGGTGCAGTATTCACTAACGATGAAGAATTATCGGTTATCACACGTAGGCTTGTCAACCACGGACGCACTTCTCATTACGAACACGGACTAGTGGGTTGGAACTCAAGACTTGACTCCCTGCAAGCGGCATTTTTAAATTTATCTTTAAAACATCTGCAAGCTCGCATTGATTCACGTAAAAAATCACAAGATGTCTATTATAAAGAATTACCGGGTCTTGGGATTGGTGTCATCAAACCTCCAAAAGGATATGAGGAAAACGGATACTGTAACGTGACTTTGGTGGACCCTGAAGTCCGTCCAAAAATCGAAGCGGTTTTAAAAGAAAAAGGAATTGGATTTGGGAATATTTATCCAGGAGCTATGTCCGACCAGCCAGGTGCAAAACCATATCTAGTCGAACGTTTTGGAAAAGATGGGAATGCTCGTAGGATTTCCAAATCAGTTCTTAACTTCCCTCTGTTTGCTTATATGACAGATTCGGAGCTTGATGAAGTGTTTAGTGCTATAAAAGCGTATAACGCTAACAAATAATGGAAAAGTTTAGGGTCGGAGTATTTTTATTCTTTTTACTCATTTTGGCGGTGTTAACTTTTAGTTTGTCTAAGAGTTGGCGCCTCTATGATGATGGGTATGAAGTCACAGTAGAAACTCCCGAGTCTAAAGAAAAAGACAATAAAGATAATACTCCAGAACCTTCGGATCGTTTGGATTTAGAAGACGGGAACGGGAAGATCTATTGGAAACAATACTTCATTTACCCACATGGACTTGTAACAGAATCTGGTGGGTTTGGACCCGATGGGATCTTAACTCACGCAAGAAATTTATATTCGATCAGTTTAAAGGATGGGAAGGTTCAAAAACTTTTTTCTCATGATGTATACATTTGGGATTTTTTTGTGGGAGAGTTTTCTAAAAAATCAGTGGCCAACACCATTGATGATCCCAAAGAAGATGTCTTACAAATTGAAAAAAAACTTTTGATCTTTGCAGTAACTGAAGATAGCAATTTGGATGGAGTGCTCAATTACAAAGACCACAAATTTGTATTCCTCTTTGATCCAGAAACGAATAAATTGGATTCTGTGTTACCACAAGGGTACCATTTTAGAAAATTACTTTTTAATTCTTTGAAAAACCACCTAACTTTGATTTTGGGAAAAAATCCGGAACCACAACTAAAAAATATCAGGAAAAAACTCCCCGAACCAAACATCAAACTTCATGTATATGATTATGATGTAGTCACTACAAAAGGAATCTTAAGTGGTTCACTAGAGTCTTTGACTGCTTCGGAACAAAACCCTTAATCAAATCATTCTCCCCAAACTTGGGTAAAAGCAAATGGGATACTCTGCTCATGGAGTAGGAGAAGAATTTTTTAAGGAAACAAAATAAAAAACCCCAATTTTACTTGGGGTTTTTTATTTTAGTTTGGCAACAAATAAGAAGCGGTTTTCAAAACTTTACAGAGTGGTAACAAACGTTCCTAAACCGCTTGGTGTTTGTTTAAGACAATGCATCCTTCACTAAATCTTCTTGTTCTTTTAAGTGTGTGACTACGTGTCCACAAGCAGGACTTGGGAACTCGGAACGACCAGCGTAATGCAGGCGTTTGTTTTCCGGCATCACTGCTTCGATTCGGTCTCTTACAAAGAACCAAGCACCTTGGTTTTTTGGCTCTTCTTGCACCCATACAAATTTTTTCAATTTTCCGTAACTGGTAATCATTTGTTTGATATGGTTTTCTGGAAACGGATAGAGTTGTTCGATACGAACCACTGCTACGTTTTCCAATTTTTGTGCATCAATAGCTTTTCGTAGGTCGTAATATACTTTTCCAGAACAGAAAAGTAACTTCTCCACTTTTTCTGGTTTTGCGACTGGATCAGGAAGGATCTTTCTAAAAGCCCCAGTTGTGATGTCTTCCAAACTAGAAGCTGCATCTTTCAAACGAAGTAGAGACTTCGGTGTCATGATGATGAGTGGTTTTCTAAAACTTTGGAGGATCTGTCGACGTAGTATATGGAAATACTGTGCCGGTGTGGTTAGGTTTGCCACTTGGATATTATCAAGAGCACAAAGTTGGAGGAAACGTTCGAGTCTTGCCGAAGAGTGTTCTGGACCTTGTCCTTCATATCCATGTGGGAGTAAACAAACAAGACCAGACATCCTTTGCCATTTGATTTCGGAACTGGAAATGAATTGGTCAAAAATCACCTGAGCGTTGTTTGCAAAGTCTCCAAATTGAGCTTCCCACATCACAAGACTACTTGGATCCGCAAGGGAATACCCATACTCAAATCCTAAACATGAATATTCAGATAGAGAGGAGTTTACGATCTCTATCTTTGCTTGTTTATCACTGATATGGTTGAGGAGAGTGAGTTTTTTCCCATTGGCAATGTCAGAAAGAGTGGCATGTCTATGAGAGAAAGTTCCTCTTTGTGCATCTTGTCCCCCAAGTCGAATGGGAAATCCATTTTCCAAAATGGAACCAAAGGAAAGTGATTCCGCAAAACCCCAATCGATTGGAAGTTCTCCAGCACCCATTTTTTTACGATCTTCCAATACTTTAATGTGTTTTGGATTGGCTGTAAAACCTTCGGGAAGAGTGGTCACTGCTTTTACGATCCCACCTAACTGTTGTTGGAGAAGTTCAGTATGTACATCTGAATCCAACGGTTCTTTCGTGTATCTTGACCATACTCCACCAAGTGTATCGACAGTGATACGAGTGTCTTTTTCTTTGGCTTGTTGGAAGGAAGTTTCCAGACCTTGTAGGATTCCATCTTTAATGAACTGGATTTCTTCTTGTGTGATATCACCACGTTTTAATAACTTCTCTTCATAAATGGAGATTGTTTTTGGATGTTTTTTGATGATGTCATACATCTGTGGTTGTGTAAAAGTTGGTTCGTCTGTTTCGTTGTGACCAAGCCTTCTGTAACAAATTAAATCGATGATCACATCTTTTTTGAATTTTTGACGATATTCTAACGCAAGTTTTGTGACTCGGTAAGTAGCTTCCGGATCATCTCCATTTACGTGGAAAATGGGAACTTGGAAACCTTTAGCAAGATCTGTTGCATACAAAGTAGATCTAGATTCACTTGGGAGAGTGGTGAATCCAATTTGGTTATTGATCACAATGTGGAAAGTTCCACCCACTGTATAACCATCTAGGTTCATCATGTTGAGAGTTTCTGCCACCACTCCTTGGCCCGCAAACGCTGCATCCCCGTGGATGGCCACTGGCATAAATTTAGAACGGTCCATATCCTTTGCCATTTCTTGGCGAGCCCGAACCGATCCAAAAATCACTGGGTCTACGGCTTCTAAGTGAGAAGGGTTGAAAGCAAGGGAGAGTTTGACTTCTTTCCCGTAATGAGTCATGACATGGTTGGAATAACCAAGATGGTATTTTACGTCCGCATAACCGAGTTGGCCTGGGTTTAGTTTTTCTTCGAACTCAGCAAAAATAAGGCCTGCTGGTTTACGGATGATATTCACAAGCACATTGAGTCGTCCTCTATGTGCCATCCCGATCACAAGGGCATCCATTTTATGCCCCCCCGCTTCTTCCACAAGGGTATCGAGCATAGGGATCATGGTTTCCCCACCTTCGAGAGAAAATCGTTTTTTCCCTACGAATTTTTTGGCGAGGAAGTTTTCAAAACTATCAGCTTGGTATAGTTTTTCAAACAAACGTAAGGCGGTCTTTTTGCTAATGGGTTCGTTGTTGGCAAGCGGTTCCATTCGGTTTTGTAACCACTCCCGTTCTTCATCATTGACAAGATAGTAGTGTTCACAACCGATTGATCCGCAATAGGTTTTTTCAAACCAATCGATTACATCTTTTAGTTTTGCTTTCCCTAGGTTGGCAATTCCAGAATCCACTTCTGTTTCTAAGTCACTCTGTTTGAGTGCTCCGATTTTGAGATCGATGAATTCGCGGTTTGGTTTGTTGATTCCGAGTGGATCGAGGTTAGCCGCTAAATGACCTTGCCTTCTATAAGCATTGAGAAGGTTGATGATCCCGAAGTCGCTGAGTGAAGAATCTTTTCTGTGTTCGGTGGATGCATAATTTACGTATCCATTTCCACCAAATCCATTTCCATTGGATCCGTTTCCGGAAACGGATGACCTTTCTAGTTCTCCAAAAAAGTCGATCCAGTCTTTTGACAAACTCTGAGGATCTTCTTTAAATTGTTTGTAATACTCTTCCAATAATACGACGTTATCGCCGTATAAACTCATCATCTGGTCGGTTGTCATATTCTCTCCCTAAAACAACAAAACAACAGTTAATCTACGAATGGATGGACCATTTCGCATCAGCATCCATCGCCGCTTCCCGAAGTACTTCAGAAAGAGTAGGATGGGCATGTGTAGAACGAGCAATGTCTTCTGCACTGGCACCAAATTCAAAAGCAATCGCCGCTTCTGCAATCATGTCCGAGGCCCTAGGACCTACGATATAAATCCCTAGGAGTTTGTCCGTTTTTTTGTCGGCAATGACTTTTACCTGTCCATCGGTTTCGTTCATGGCTTTGGCACGAGCATTGGGTTTGAACATGTACTTACCCACTTTGTATTCGATGCCTTTGGCTTTTAGTTCTTCTTCGCCCTGTCCCACCCAAGCCACTTCGGGCCAAGTGTAAACGATCCAAGGAATGGCTTTGTAATTTACATGGCCATACTTACCACAAATGAGTTCGGCAACGGCTATCCCTTCGTCTTCTGCTTTGTGAGCAAGCATGGGTCCGTCCACCACATCACCAATGGCATAAATATTAGGAACATTGGTTTGGAATTTGTTGAGTTCCACTTTGACACGACCACGGTCTGTCATCTCGACACCAATTTCTTTGGCACCAAGTCCGTCTGTGTTGGGGCGGCGACCAATGGAAACAAGAACCTTGTCTCCTTCGAGAATGGATTTTTTGCCGTCTTTGCCTTCGATTTCGACTTCTACTTTTTTGCCTTTGACCTTGGCACCATGGACTTTGGTTTCAAAGAGAAAGTTGATTCCTTGCTGTGTTAATAGTCTTTCGGCAAGGGAAGCCATCGCTTGGTCAGCGGTTCCGAAAAGTCGTGGCATGAGTTCCACCACTGTGACTTTTGCACCAAGTCGTAACCATACCGATCCGAGTTCGAGCCCGATCACTCCCGCACCTACAATGATTAGGTGTTCGGGAACAGAGTCTAGTGCAATCGCATGGTCCGAGGTCACTATATTTTTTCCATCCACAGGAAGGGGAGGGATTTCAATCGGAGTCGATCCGGTAGCAATGATGATATTCGTTCCAGAGATGGTTTCTTTTTTTCCATCTTCTGAGGTAATAGAAATTTCTGTTTTAGAAACAAAACTCGCGTGACCTAGGTAACGAGTGATTTTGTTTTTTTTCATCAGGTAGTCGACACCTGATGTCACTTCGCTCACCACTTTGTCTTTGCGAGCCATCATTTTAGCGATGTCTATTTTGACATCTTTCACGGAGATTCCGTGATCCGCTAATTTGTGTTTTGTTTTGTGATATTCTTCAGAAGAATCGAGAAGAGCTTTGGAAGGGATACAACCTACGTTGAGACAAGTCCCCCCGAGAGTTTTTCTTTTTTCAATGATGGCTACTTTTTTCCCGAGTTGGGCTGCGCGAACCGCAGCCACATACCCACCAGGGCCTGCACCAATGACAACGATATCATATTGTTCCATATTCGTGCCTATACCTCGAAGAGGAGCCTTGTTGGGTCCTCTACCATTTCTTTAATTTTCACAAGGAACTGAACTGCTTCCTTTCCATCTACAATTCTATGGTCGTAAGATAGAGCCAGATACATCATTGGACGAATCACAATTTGGTCATTCACAACTACCGCGCGTTTGACGATATTGTGCATACCAAGGATTCCCGATTGTGGAGGGTTAAGGATTGGTGTCGACATCATCGATCCATACACACCCCCGTTGGAGATGGAGAAAGTTCCGCCCTCCATATCTTCGAGAGAAATTTTTCCGTCTTTCACTTTGCCGGCAAGCCTTGCGATCTCTTGTTCCACACCAGCAAAACTGAGTAAGTCGGCGTTACGCACAATCGGAACCACAAGACCTTTTGGTCCACCCACAGCCACTCCGATATCATAGAAGTTTTTGTAGACGATGTCTGTTCCGCGAATTTCTGCATTAATCGCAGGATAGGCTTTTAATGCCGCAACCGCAGCTTTGGTAAACAGTGACATGAACCCAAGACCCACACCGTGAGTTTCTTTGAACTTGTCTTTGTATTTATTGCGAAGTTCCATAATCGGAGACATATCCACTTCGTTGAACGTTGTGAGGATGGCCGCCGTATGTTGAGCATTGACAAGCCGATTCGCAATCGTTTGGCGAAGTTTTGTCATTGGTACTACAGTTTCTCTCGGACCCGCATTTGCGGAAACCACAACTGCTTTTGGAATTTCTGGGGAAGCTGCTTTAGGAGCAGAGGCACTGGCACCACCTTTTTCCATAAAAAGAATGACGTCTTCTTTAGTGATTTGTCCGTTGCGACCGGTTCCTGTAATTTTAGAGGCATCTAACTTATTTTCTTCGATAAGTTTACGAGCCGCAGGAGGAAGTTCCTCATTCACTTTGCCCGTGTTAGGTTGGGCTGCAGGTGCTTCTGCTTTGGGAGCAGGGGCACTGGAACTCGCAGGAGCGGATGCCACAGCACCTTCTTCGATGGTACCCATGATATCACGCACATGCACCACATCCCCCACCTTTTTGGTGATGGATTTCAAAACCCCAGAAGTGGGAGCAGGAATCTCTAATGAGACTTTGTCTGTTTCTAAAATAGCGAGCACTTCGTCTACTTTTACGGCATCGCCTTCTTTTTTGGTCCAAGCACTAATGGTAGCTTCGGTTACGGATTCCCCCATCTCGGGGACTTTGATATCTATTGCCATGAAATGTTCCTTAGCAGGTTTTTAGAGAAAAATAGCGTTTTTGAGGAGTGAGATCCCATTTGAATCTAAGACTACGGTAACTTGTCGGAAGGTAAAAACGCAAGCGGAAAAAACGAAAAGACCTTGAGTTTCAGTTTGGCCGCCTTTGTGTAGCAGGTATGATCCGAACGTTTCAAGGCCATACACCTTCCCTCCACCCAACGGCCTGGGTGGCACCCTCCGCTGATGTACTGGGAAAGGTCAGTATTGGGGAAGAGTCCTCGATTTGGTTCCAATGTGTGTTACGAGGTGACGTAAATACCATTACCATTGGCAAACATGTGAACATCCAAGACATGACTCTCGTACATGTGGCAAGAGATTTGTATCCTGTCACCATTGGAGATTATGTATCTATAGGCCACCATGCGACCATCCACGGTTGTGTTTTGCGGGATCATAGTTTTGTGGGGATGGGCGCGATGCTTATGGACGATGTCGAGATCGGGGAATGGTCTTTTGTGGGCGCGGGATCTCTCGTTCCTCCGGGAAAAAAAATTCCACCGGGAGTTCTTGTGATGGGAAGCCCCGCCAAAATCATCCGAGACATCACAGACAAAGACCGCGAGATCATCACCCGCACCGCAAACAACTATGTGAAGTACAAAGAAAATTATCGGACGGAAGGAATTGGGGGCACATCCCTTTCCTAACGGAAAGGGACCGGGTGATCCGCTCCAATCTTTCGCAAAGCGAAAGGATTTCCGCTACTCCCCCTTGTGCGGGGAGATGGGCTTGCGATTATAGTTCGTTAGACGCAATTGGCTTAAACTCACTATTAAAAAAATTTTATAATAAATTAGATTTTTGCAACTAAGAATAAAATCAAGGAATAAGAATGGCTACATATGATTATCAACTTAATAATCCTCCTGATGAAAAACGAGCTAGAGAATTATGGATTCAACATGCAGCAGGGTTTATTATATTTCAAGATGTAAGAAAATATGCTATCGATAGAATTGATGAAACTTTGGATGAAAAAACAAAATCAAAAATACTCGAGGGAATCGATAATGCAATTTATGGACTGATGATGCTATG
Source organism: Leptospira montravelensis (assembly GCF_004770045.1). Taxonomy (NCBI): domain Bacteria; kingdom Pseudomonadati; phylum Spirochaetota; class Leptospiria; order Leptospirales; family Leptospiraceae; genus Leptospira; species Leptospira montravelensis. The sequence goes on along the minus strand of NZ_RQFO01000001.1, from coordinate 388 downwards.
GGACGGAGTCTCAGGAAATTTAAGTAATGATAAATATTCAATAAGATTAGAAACAATTATAAAATTAGAGGAAAAAGCCAATGGTAAATTAGTTGATGAAGTTACTGTAACGAATGGAGACGGTATGTGTATCGGATTTCATGGATGGCGAGAAGGTGATTTTGGAAATGATGAAATTGTAAATTTAAGTTAATTTTAAAAATATTATTACAGAACTTTAGCTAAAATAAAGATATCTTTATTATTTTTTATAAACGCAAAAACAAATTAGAAATTAATGATTCTAAATATCCGCCAACTGCACCTAACAGCGACTAACCGCTTCGCTTCGGGACTTACGCCCTCGCTCGGTCTGCGACACATAGGCTTCTGGCACTCCTCTTGCTTA